>JAJLJS010000106.1:0-23219 GCA_033844545.1 Cyclobacteriaceae bacterium
ATCCCTGATCTGCCAAGCCATACTCTTCTGCCTGCTCCCGGAAAGTACCGTCACCTTGATTGATGAAAAGCTCATTTTGCTTGTTGTCTCCGGATACATCCCCGGAATTACAGACGTAGATATCCAAAAATCCGTCTCCATTCACATCCGCAATGTCTGCACCCATGGAAGCCGCACTGATGGAGCGCATTTGAGATTCCAAAGCTTCGGTAAATGTCCCGTCCTGATTGTTCAGATAGAGATAGTCTTTTTCAAAAAAGTCATTGGAAATAAAGATGTCCGGCCAGGTATCCTGATTCACATCGCCGATGGTGATTCCCAGACCAAAGCCGATGATGGATCCGTAAATACCCGCTGCTTCGCTCACGTCCACAAACTTTCCGCCATCGTTTCTGAAGAGCTTGTCACCTCCCACAGGATCTCTTTTGGGTCTTTCGTTTTGCATTTTGTTGAAAGAGCCGATGGCTTGATAGGAGTTGTTCAGGAGGTATACGTCCAAGTCTCCGTCTTTGTCATAGTCAAAGAATACGGCATGGGTGGAAAATCCCTGATCTGCCAAGCCATACTCTTCTGCCTGCTCCCGGAAAGTACCGTCACCTTGATTGATGAAAAGCTCATTTTGCTTGTTGTCTCCGGATACATCCCCGGAATTGCAGACATAAATATCCAAAAATCCGTCTCCATTGACATCTGCCATGGCTACTCCTGTACTCCAGGCGCGAGTGCCTGCCACCCCGGCTTGGTCGGTGACATCTTCGAATTGAAGATTTCCTTTATTGAGGTAGAGTTTGTTTGGTCCTTGATTGGCAGAAAGGTAGATGTCTACCAGCCCGTCATTGTTCACATCCCCCAGAGCCACTCCGCCTCCATTGTAGTAGTTTCGATACGTGAAAATGTTAAACTCCTCGTCAAAGCCGAGATCATTTCTGAAGCTTACTCCTGAGTTTTCAGGGCTGATTTCCTGAAAAAGAGTCGGAGCCTCAGGGTTGGATTTCGAACAGGAGGCCAAAATACCTGCCAGGAGAAAGATGAAATAGGATTTTCTCATGACTCTTCCTGATTTAGCATTTTTTGAACAGGGAGGTCAGAAATCTCTACCCGAACTGCAGAAATATGTTTTTTGAAAATACGGATCCGACGGTTACCGTCCATTTTGACAAAAACGACTTTGGATTTGTCTTCATTGCTGACTTCTATGAAGCCCGGACCATACCATTCTTCGAACAGGGCGATGACATCCTCTAGGAGATTATCCACCTTTAGCGCTTCGTTCCAGGGAGCCCAACCTTCGTACTGAAATTCAATCGGCATGAGGTAGATTTTATCCTGTTCAAATTTTGGGTAAAAGCGCATTTTGGCAGCATTTCCTGAGGGCATTTTAGGGGAGTATTCCACAGAAAGCTCGGTAGGTCCATTGGTCAACAAGCCCTGCTTGTTTAAATCCCAGCAGGTTTGGAAAAAATCCTTTTTCTCCATTCCCAGTTTCAGACCCAAGAAAAGCTCATTCACCTGCTTTCCTGAGCCAAGCTCTCTCTCTTCCAATTTTTTGTATTCTGATTTGCAAGAGAAAAGGATAAGGATAGCTACCAGACTAATGTATTTCAAAAACCAGGGGTGTTTCATTGTTTCTAAGTGTAATTAATTTGGACTTTGGTCCGGATTGTACGGAGAGAAAACTCCGGATTTCTCCGGGAACGAGGAATCCACTTTGTTCCGGCAAGAGGATTTTCCATTGGTCTTCTTTATCTTTTTTCAATACCCAGCCATAGCTTCCCATCTGCGATCCCATCTCCGGTTTGATTCGGCTTTGATTTCCCCCCATCACCAGAAAGGATTGGCCTTGGGAGTCTTTCAGAAAATCGATGGAATACACGGGTGAAGACTGGATTTCGAAAGGGAGAGGAGTTTGAGTGAACCTGCCGTTTCCTTGATTCATCCATAAGGTGGTCTCCAACAAATCCACCCGTAAAATTAATGAATTTGCCCAAACTGACTCAGGAAAAAGCTTTTCCAAAGGCATGCTTTTATAGGCAGCATAAGTCGTCAATTGCTTTTTCAGAGAAGGAATCTGCTTGAGCAAAGCGGTTTTCAAAACCATGGGGATGGTTTCTCCCGATTGCTGAAATGCGAGAATCTGTTCCAAAGAACCATTCTGATCAAAATCGTTGATCACCATTTTCAGCGGAGCAGTTTCTGAGGTTTTGATCCGGGAATTGGTGCCTAAGTTACCCGCCAAAATATCCGCGCGGCCATCTCCGTTGATATCTCTTACCTCGAGGGTGTTCCAAAGTCCCCGAGTGTCCTGAAAGCCATAGGTTTGGGTTTGCTCGGTCCATTTTCCTCCTTTGAAAGAAAATATCCGAATTGACATCCATTCTCCCGCCAGAATCAACTCAGGAACTTTGTCCCCATCCAAGTCTTCCAAAGCCCCATCTGTGAGCATGCCGAGTTCCGATAGGGCTGGCGCAAAGGTTTTGCTGATGTCGCCAAAATTTCCCTTTCCGTCATTTTCCCAAAACTCCACACCGACCGGGATCCCATAGCCGAAGGGAATGACCCGCTGTCCGATCACCAAATCCTGATCTCCATCCTGATCCCAATCCCACGCAAGGGCGAAGGAAGAAGGGGAACTGGAGAAAATCTGAGTGGAAAGGCTAAAATTTCCTTTGCCGTCATTCAGGTAAAGCCGATCCTGATAAGTGGAAGAAAAATCGGAAAATTCTATTCCTCCACTGCTTACCAGTAGGTCAGGGACTTGGTCTCCGTTGGCATCAAAAAACAAGGCCGAAACATCCTCCGCAAGGGCACTGGATTCAAATAGGGCTTTTTGATGAGGAGAAAACTCTCCATTGCTGTTTTGAAGAAGAAGCGTTGAAGCCTGACCTTTGGCACCGGGTATGAAAATATCCTCCCAGCCGTCACCGTTCACATCGGCTTTGGCGGCTTTGGGACCTTCGTTGCTGATCATCCAAAATCTCAGTCTGTCCCGGTCAAAATCCACAAAATCACTTTCCTGATGTCGAAAGGGAATCTGCTGTGCAGAGAGAGAAAAGGGTACGCTGGGATAATTTTTCTGGGTTGTTCCCAAGGTTGTGGGACTTTCCTGGGCAGGATTGAGGATTTGATTGGCTGGAATGTTTTGGAGTTTGGATAGGGTGCCGTCAGGCCAGAGGATATGAAGAGAGTCCATTGCGGTGTGAGTTCCCAAGCCAAAATGGAGACGGGAATCTACCGAAGACATATACCCTTTGACTGGTTGAAATTCCTGGAAATACTGATCCTGCTGGGCAAAAATCCAAACTTTTGCTCCGAATGAATTTCCAAGATCCAGGGTTACATAGTTGATCGTTTGAGATTCTGCTAGCTGGTTTTGGTAGAGAGCGGCCAGCCCATTCAGATTATTGACCACCAAATCCAAGTCTCCGTCATTGTCCAAATCTCCGTAGGCGGCACCTGAGCTGAAGGTTTCTTGTTGCAATCCGGAGGTGCTGGCACGGTTGTCAAATTTCCAGTTTCCGAGGTTTTTGAACCAATAGTTTTGCTGAGGTTCTGAGGGAAATTCGTCAATCATTTTGGTCAACAAGACAGAATCTTTCCGATATTCCTCCACCTTGCTTTGATTGTTGACATAGAAGTCCACAAAGTCAAAATCTGTCAGATCCTTGACGATGCCATTGGCTACAAAAATATCCTTTAAACCATCCAAGTCTGCATCAAAAATCAAAGCTCCCCAGCTCCAATCGGTGGCTTCGACTCCAGCCTGACGGGACACCTCAGAGAAAACAGGTATTTGGGTTCCGGGCCTGAATCCCAGGTTTTTCTGAAGGGTATTTCTGGTAAACTGATGGTGGTATCCAGACTTGATATTGGCCTGGTATTTATCCCATTCCTCAAAAGGTGTTTTGGTTTTGATTCTTTCCCATGTGGCGGGAAGCATTTCGGTAACAAAAATATCCGGTCGGGAATCGTTGTCCAGATCAGCGATATCCGCCCCCATGGATCCCATGCTGATTTCGGGAAGGATCTCCGGAAGTACTTCCGAAAAAGTACCGTTTTGATTGTTTAGGTAGAGATAATCCCGCTCAAAGAAATCATTGGAGACATAGAGATCCGGCCAATGGTCCCCATTTAGATCAGCCACAGTCACTCCAAGCCCGTATCCGATGGCGCTACCATAGATTCCAGCTTCTTGGGATACATCCGTGAATTTTCCCCCGTCATTTCGAAAGAGTTTATTTCCGCCTTCGGGATCACGGACTTCTCGTTGACCTTCCCGAAGATCATAGACTCCCACGGATCTACCCGAATTGCTGAGGAGATACATGTCCAGGTCTCCATCTTTGTCGTAGTCAAAAAATACCGCATGCTGGCTAAGGCCAGTCTCTGCCAGTCCATATTCTTTGGAGCGTTCCAAAAAGGTGAGGTCTCCTTGGTTGATGAAGAGTTCGTTGTGACGTTTTTCACCCCCCAGAGGACCGGATTTACAGACGTAAATATCCAGCAGCCCATCTCCGTTGACGTCAGCCATACTGACACCTGTGGACCAATAGCCGGAAGAATTTAATCGGGCTTGATCTGTAATGTCTTGGAATTTCAGGTTGCCCTGATTGAGGTAAAGTTTATTGGAGCCTTGGTTGCTGGCCAGAAAAATATCGATCAGGCCATCGTTGTTGATATCGCCCATGGCGACTCCGGCCCCGTTGTAAAAATTCCGGAAGGTGTAAGGATTGACTTTTTCTGTATACTTCAGCTCATTCTGAAAGGAAATTCCGGAGTATTCTGAGTCGACAAGCCTGAAAAGGGTAAAGCTTTCCTGTTCTCTTTCTTTGCAGGAAAGAAGGAGCGGGAGGAAAAGGGTAAGTAGGAATAGTTTTTTCAAAGCTTGACTAAAAAAAAGGAAGTGTACCGAAGCACACTTCCTTTCACAAATATAGATTCAATCAATTAATAACCAGGGTTCTGTTTCAAGCTAGGGTTAGCGTTGATCTGGTTTTGAGGGATAGGGAAGATAGCTCTGAAAGGCTCAGAGGTTCCTTTTTCCCACCAAGGCTGATTCCACTTTCCAAATCGGATTTGATCGGATCTTCTGGAAGCTTCCGCAAACATTTCTCTACCTCTTTCAGCAAAGATTACATCCAGAGTTAAGCTGGTGAATGCAGGCATGTTTGCTCTGGTTCGGATTTGGTTGATCGCTGCTAGAGCAGCGGCGTTTTTGCCCTGACGGAATGCTGCCTCAGCTTTGATCAGGATGATTTCACCGTATCTGATCAAAGGGTAATCATTGTTCAGGGAAGAGCCGGCACCCAAAGCAAATTCAAACTTTCCTACGCGAACACCTGCTTGACGGAAGGCGTTTGGTGCCAGCATATTAATCTGTGGAGTGAAGGTCAATGGTTGACCATCTGGATCATTTGCTTCTGCGGAGATGTCGATCAGGCGAGTTCCATTGGAAGCAAACTGTGGCCCTACCAAGAATGATCTTTTTCTTACATCATTGTCTTCAAAGCTGTTGTAAAACTCTTCCAAAGAAGCATATCCGTTCCAAGGCTGCTCTTGCAAGTTGTAAGTCTGCTGACTTAGGTAGTGCAAGGTCATCTGAGGTAGATTGAATCCACCTGCATTGTTCTGGTCGTATGGCAAGGTTAGGATATTTTCTACTGAGCCGCTGTTTCTTTCTGCAAAGTTTGCGAAGAAATTAGAAGCCAAGGAATACTTTCCACTGTTGATCACCACGTCAGCCGCAGCTTCTGCCTCGGCCCATTTTGGGGTACCAGTGTATACTCCTGCGTTCAAATACAATCTAGCCAACATCGCCTGAGCGGTCAGCTGGTTGACAGTATACTTATTGGTACCGTCAGAAAGCAATGCAATGTTGTCTTTGATTGAGCTTTCGATGAACGCAAAAACCTCAGCTCTGGAGCTGTTGGTTGGATTCCCACCGGTGGAAGTTTCATCAATGATTGGCACATTTCCGAAGCTGTCCAGCAGCCACATGTAAACCAAAGCTCTCAATACCTTCAATTCAGCATTCAAGGCCACTACATCCGGATATTGAATCAACAGGTTGTTGATTTCACCGATGGCGGTGTAGCAGTAGTTCCAGGAGTTGTTGAAAGATTCTTCGGAAGGGTTCCAAAGGTGGCGGTGCATTCTCAGCCACTGTCCACCATCTTCCCAGTCAGCACCTTTTTGTGGAATCGCCATTTCGTCAGAAGAAACTTCCTGAATGGACCAAATACTGTTATGACCTCCCCAGGATCCTACGATTCTGGAATATGCTGAAGCTTTAAGTACATTAACCAAATTGGGATTGTCGCTGTTGGCAATATCCTCTGCAGTCACCCCATCCAGTACCTCTTGCTCCAATTCCTGACATGCTCCCAAGGCAAAGACCAAAGGAAGCACTAAACAGATTTTATTGAATGATTTTAACATATCTGTAGTATTTATTGGTTATTTAAAGTTTACCGTTACACCCAAGGTGAATGAACGCGTCTGGAAGTAAGTATTTCTTCTTTCGATCCCAGGAGATAGAGCCGATGTAAAGGCATCTAGGTTCTCGGAATCGTTGGTTCTTACTTCTGGGTCAATTCCGGTATAGTTCGTAATCGTGAATAGATTCTGACCTGCCAGGTACACTCTCAAGGAACTCAAGTTTGGCGAGTTGGTTTTGAAATTGTATCCCAATTCCATGTTGTCCAAACGGATGAAAGAAGCATCTTCCACATAGGAGCTGTTGAAAGTAGGTGTAGAAATCACAAATGGATTTGTTGGAGTCTTGTCCGTGATTACGGAGTTCCAGGTGTTGGAAGCCGGGTCAGCATTCTCGTAGAAACCTCTGTATGAGTTGTACAAGTCATGTCCCCAAGCACCTCTCAAGAAAATATTCAAGGTAAATTGCTTGTACAAGAAGCTGTTGGTAAATCCGAATTCGCCTTTTGGAAGACCATTTCCAAGCTTTTCGAATTCGTTTGGATCTGTGGTGGAAAGGATGTATTCCCCATTTTCAGTGTATCCCAAAAGTCTTGGACCATAAATGTCACCCAAATTTTCTCCAACTCTGTTGTAGATAATCGGGTTATTATTCTGACCAGGCGAACCAGGAGTAGCAAATCTCAATTCTTCAAAACCCAATCCTCCGGCTGACAAGCTTTCAATTGTAGTCTTGTCATATATGGTGAAGTTCAAGGTTGGAGTCCACTTCAGTGTACCTTTTCCGATTTGATTTACAGAAGCTGCGAATTCAAAACCAGCTGCTCTCAAGTCTGCCAGGTTTACCCAAGTAGAAGCGGCGGTGTTAAATCTTCCCGGATCAAATGGGTTGGGAGCTCCTGCTGCCACTGGAACATTAAACAAGAGGTCAGAAATATTTCTGGTGTAGTAATCCACACTACCGGATACTTTCCCGTTCAGCAAGCCAAAGTCCACACCCACGTTGAATTCTTTCTTGGTTTCCCATTTCAAATCCTTGTTGGGGTTGGAGAACTGGTTGACCCCCACGAAAATGTCATTCTGAGTCAAAGGATCACCATCCAAATCCACTCGGTTACCGTTGCCATATACACCCAATGCCAAAGTAGGAGAAGGTGGAAGGTTACCGGTCACCCCGTAGGAAACTCTTGGCTTGAACTGGTTGAAGATACCCATGTCAAAAATCTGAGTGAAATCAGAACCCACAGAGAAAGCAGGGAAAATACCAGTTTGGTTATTCGCACCGAATCCGGAGTAAGTTTCAGATCTAACTGAAGCAGACAGGAAGAAGGTATTATCCCAGTTGAAGTTTGCTCTACCGAAAACAGAGTTCAATTGATCTTCATTGGCATAGGAAGATACTTCGGTATTATTTCCAAGACGAATAGCACCAGCTCCTAGGTTGTTCCATCCCAAGTCAAAAAGGTACTGACGTACTCTGGCGTTGAATCCTTGGTTGGTAGTGAATTGCATACCAGCACCACCCAATAAGGTAAGGTTTAATTTATCCGAAAGGTCTGTTTCATATCTTAAGGTAGATTCGAATATACGCTGGGAGCGGTCTCTAGTAATTCTCTGTGCGGAACCACTTGCACCTAGACCAACTTGATAATCCTTCAAAGACCAGAAGTTTCCGTCAAGCTCATTTCTTCTATCTTGAGAATATTGGGCAGAAACTGTCAAATTGGGGAGAATATCGAACTCTGCTCTGTAGGAAAGCAAAGCGGTCTTCGTGTCCCTAACAAATTTCTGCTGGTTTGCTAAGGCTACAGGGTTATAAAAATCAAACAAATCCCGTTGGAAGTATCCGCCAAATCTTTGCTGTGCATCCTCGGTATCTTCAAAAACAGGGGCAGTAGGATTGTAAATGGTTGCATATCTGAATGCTGCGTCATTGATAGATTCCCGTCCTTCGTTTGTGAATGACAGATTGACATTGAATCTCAGTCTGTTGTTCAAGGCTCCTTGGGATAAATTCAGACGAGTATTCAATCTTTCGTTGCTGACTCCGTTTACAATACCGTTGTTGTCCCGGTAATTGACAGAGGCTAGGTAGCTGGTGTTACCAAAGCTTCCGGAAACACTTGCGTTGGTGGTAAAGGAAAGCGCATCGTCGATCAATTCATCTCTCCAGTCGGTGTTGCTTCCGAAGTCAGTACCTCCTCTTGCTACGAATTCTTCCGCAGAAAGGGTCGGGATAAGGTTAGTTGCCTGATCCAAAGTTGCAAAGGAATTGACTGTCACGTTGGTTGTGCCGTCTTTTCTGCCCTGTCTGGTCGTGGTAATCAAGATTACCCCAGAAGATCCTCTTGCACCATAAATCGCCGCAGCGGATCCATCTTTCAAGACATCGATAGACTGAATGTCATTGGGATCGACGTTTTCCAAAGAAGCACCAATCACCCCATCCAATACAATCAAGGGGGAAGAGTTTGCACCAAAGGTGGAAAGTCCTCTCAATCGCACATTAAACCCGTTGTTTGGGTTACCGCCTGGACGGGTGATGGAAAGACCCGCTACTTTACCTTGCAATAACTGCGCAGGATTGGACACATTTCCTCGGTTGAAGTCTTCAGGCTTTACCCCTACTACTGCAGAGGTGATTTCTTTTTTGTCCTGTGAACCGTATCCGATTACCACCGCTTCTTCGAGACTCTGAACGTCTTCCTGAAGATTGATGGTAATGTTGGACTGGTTGCCGATTTCCACTTCCTGGGTAAGATAACCCACGAATGAAACCACTAATACTTGATCGCCAGGCTGAAGGGGTAGGGAGAATTTCCCATCCAAATCAGTGGCTGCTCCGCGGGTAGTACCTTTGACAAGGACCGTAGCACCCGGTACAGGGTCTCCAAGGCCTGCATCCAGGACGGTGCCTGAGATGGTGCGGCTTTGGGCATTGGCGAATGCGATAGTGCCCAGCATCAGCACAAGCGCAAGCATCAATGACTTGAGTTTTGGTAAATAATTTCTCATAGGGTTTTTTGTTTTTTGAAAAAAGCGAAATAGGTATGAGTACTTAATTTCAAACCTAAAGTCAGGCTTAAATTTTAATTTTGCAATTGTTAACAAATGCCGAAATCATTGCCTGAAAAATCTATTCTTAACAGAATTAAGCTTATTTTGACAAAACGTCATCCAAGTGAGATATATGGTTTCGAAAATTCAACGGAAAACGTTTTCCATTTAAAGAATCTTAAAAAAATCAATTTTTATTAATTAATTGAAAATTTCACGATTTCCAGAAAACAGCCTCCTGAGCTTATTTTGGAGTTTTTTAAATTTTTTAAAGAAGTCTGTTGGATATGGTTTAAATCTTATTGAAGTTTTTCGTTTAGCTGTTTTGAGATTATTTAACAAAGCCGTGAAAGGATATTTTTTACCTTCCTTTTTATATATTTCTAAAACTCCTTTTGCAACATTTTTTTATGGGTAAGCATCTTTCAGGTAAGTAAAATACATTCTCCATGAGCCGCTCTTTTTACCAGTACAAGAAATTCTTTGGGATAGCTATCCTAGTTTGGATTTGTCCAGTTTTGATTTTTGCACAAGGAATCCGGGGTAAGGTCACCACTGCCGAAGGAGAGCCCCTGGCTTTTGCTTCAGTCTATATCCGCAACTTGGAGGATGGTGTTCCTACCAACGAAAATGGGCTTTTTGAATATCGGCTGGCTCCAGGCTATTACGATATCCTGATCCAATATTTAGGCTACAAATCCCAATTGCATACCATCGAGGTCAAAGACCAATGGGTAGATTTGGATTTTAGTATGGATCCCCAGGTCTTTACCCTTAGTGAGGTGGAGGTCAAAGCTGGAGCGGAGGACCCCGCACTGACGATCATGAGGAAGGCAATTGCCAAAGCGAAATACCATCGGCTTCAGCTCCAGGAATATTCTATGACTGTTTATCTGAAAGGAACAGGGCAATTGACGGATGCGCCTTTTTTCCTCCGAAAAAAACTGGAGGAAGAAGGAATGAAGCTGAATGAGGCCTATACCTCTGAGTCAGTTTCCCGGATTAAATTTTCCCTACCGGATAAAGTGGAGGAAAAGGTCATTTCTATACGGACCAACGGGGACAATCAGGGGACATCCCCCGCTCCGTATATTCAAACCTCTTTTTACCAAGATCAAATCAACGGCATAGTATCTCCTCTTTCCCGGTATGCCTTTCAATACTACCAATTTCGATATGAAGGAAGCTTTTTTGACCAAGGGGTCATGGTCAGCAAAGTGCGGGTTACCCCAAGGTCCCGTGGGGAGCAGGTATTTGAAGGATACATCTATATTATTGAAGACTTGTGGGCCATCCATAGTCTGGATTTGAAGACCTCCTTGTTGGGATTTGAAATCACTGCAAGACAACAATATGCTCCTGTTGGGCCAAACGTATGGATGCCATTGACACATACCTATACTTTTGGAGGGAAGATTTTTGGATTTGCCGGAGAGTTTAAATACTTAGCCTCTACCCGAGAGTACGAAATCAAGCTGAATCCAGATTTGGCCCATGTCCCGGAAATTATCGATGAGAAAGTCCAGGAAGTACCGGGTGATGCCCTAAAGCTTGATAAGTCTCTTTCGGCATTGGAACAGTTAGCCACCGAGGAACCCAAAACCCGGAAAGAATATCGCAAACTGCTCAACCAATACGAAAAGGAAATGATGCAGGAAGAAAAGGCGATGGAGAAAGAGCCTGTAGTATCCGAAAGAACCTACAGCGTAGACTCTTTGGCCAAAAAAAGAGGACAAGCCTACTGGGATAGCATCAGACCTGTCCCGCTTACTGCAAAGGAAATTCAGGGCTACCGAAGAGATGACAGTTTGGCTACCGTGGAGGCAGCCAAAATGAGTGAGGTGGATTCAGTGGCAAAAAAAGCCAGACGCAAATACCAGCCCATGGATTTTCTGACGGGGCAGAATTTCAGTTTGGGAAATGGAGTCACAGTGGGGTTTAGCCAAAACTTAACCAAGTTTTCGTTCAATACCGTCGAGGGATGGAAAGTCGGGTTGGGAATGTTTTACCGAAAATACCAGGAAGAGAAATTGGCAGATAGCGTCAACCTCAATCGAAAAAGTTTTACGATTCGCCCAGAGCTTCGGTACGGCTTCTCCAGCCAACGGTTTTATGGAAAAGTGAATTTTCGGTGGGCTCATACACAGCCCAGTTCCGGACAGACGTGGGGATTTGAGGGGGGACGATACATCTACCAATTCAATTCCCAAGATCCCATCAATGAGCAGGTAAATGCCCTTTATTCTCTTTTGGTCCGAAGAAACTACATGAAATTGTACGAACAGGATTTTGGGCAAGGCTATTGGTATCACCGGGTCAATTATGGCTTCACCTACCGGTTAAATTTGACCTATGCCCACCGTCGGGAGTTGTTTAACAATTCCGATTACAGCTTTTACAATAAGCCTGAGCGGGAATACACCCCCAACCGGCCCGAAAACGTGGAAGCGAATGCCTTGAATTTTCAGGATCACCAGATAGCCAAAATTTCTGCCTCCGTCGAATGGCGACCGGGATTGACTTATACCATTCGAAATGGACGCAAGTCCCCAAATTATTCAAGATCTCCCTTGGTTACCTTTTCCTATCATAAAGCCATACCCCACTTGGTCTCCCATACCAATGCATCGGATTTTGATTTAGTGGAAATCGGGCTGGAACACGATTGGAATTTTGGGGTCAGTGGAAAGCTGGACTTGAAAGTCAATGCAGGCACCTTCTTGAATGATCGGCAGGTATACTTTCCGGATTTCAAGCATTTTGGTGGCAATCGAACCATCTTTTCCAATTTTGGTCCCGCGAGCAATTACCGCTTGATGGATTATTACCGCTACAGTACCGCGAGTTCCTTTGTCTCCGGAATTGCCCACTACCAGTTCCGGAAATTCTTATTTACCCAACTGCCGATGCTTAGATTTTCTGGTTTGAGAGAAAACATTTTTGTGAATTACCTGAAGACCGAAAACTCCCCGCACTATACCGAAATCGGGTATTCCTTGGATAACTTATTCCGCATTTTTCGGGTAGAACTGGGAGTGGCCTTTGAGAATGGCGATTTCCTTCGAGCTGGTCCGCTGTTTGGTATTGCGACCATTTTTACCATTAATATTGAGGATTAAAAAAGCCCGGCATTCTTTGGAAATGCCGGGCTTTTATCGAATGTTTCAGCGGATTATACTTTCATGATGTCTGCTTCTTTTTTGGCAAGCAGCTCGTCAATTTTGGCTGAATAGGTATCGGTAAACTTTTGGACTTGGTCCTCGGCTCTTTTGATTTCGTCTTCCGAGGCACCTTCTTTTTGAAGTTTTCTCAGGGATTCGTTGGTGTCTTTTCGGACAGATCGGATGGAAATTTTGCCGTTTTCGCATTCATGTTTAGCCTGCTTGACCAGCTGTACTCTTCGTTCTTCGGTCAGGGTCGGGATAGTCAGAATTATGATTTCCCCGTTGTTTTGAGGAGCGAGGCCCAAGTCAGAATTAATGATGGCCTTTTCTATCTCAGAAATCAGGGATCGCTCAAAAGGCTTGATCGCCAATGTTCTTGCGTCTGGGGTAGTGACGGAGGATACTTGATTGAGTGGCGTAGGGGCTCCGTAGTACTGGACCATGATCCCGTCCAAAAGGTTTGGCATGGCCTTTCCGGCCCGGATTTTTACCAATTCCGAAGCAGTGTGATCGACTGCTTTTTGCATGAGTTCTTTGGCCTCGTCTAAGAATAATTCGATTTCTTCCATGATTAAGGGCGGTTTATGCTGTGATCAAAGTTCCGATTTTATCTCCTTGAACCAATTTGCTCAGGTTTCCGGCTTTGTTCATGTCAAACACGATGATAGGTAGGTTGTTTTCCTGGCAAAGGGTAAAGGCGGTCATATCCATGACACTGAGATTTTTCTCATATACCTCTGAGAAGGTGATGTTTTGATATTTGATGGCAGAGGAATCCTTTTCCGGATCTGCAGTGTAAACTCCGTCTACGCGGGTTCCTTTCAGGACTACATCTGATTCGATTTCAATGGCTCGAAGCGCTGCTGTGGAATCCGTGGTGAAATAAGGATTGCCAATTCCGGCTCCGAAAATTACGATTCTGCCTTTTTCCAAGTGTCGGATGGCTCTTCTACGGATAAAAGGTTCACAGACGCTTTCGATTTTGATTCCGGACATCAGTCGGGTATACATTCCATTTTGCTCCAGGGCACTTTGTAGCGCCATGGCATTGATCAGCGTAGCAAGCATTCCCATATAATCACCCTGCACTCGGTCGATACCTGATTTTTCGGCTTGTACTCCTCTAAAAATATTGCCTCCACCGATGACAATGGCGATCTCTACACCTAGATCTTTGACTTTTTTGATTTCGTCAGCGTATTGCTGAAGTCTGCTTGGATCGATTCCGTACTTTTTGTCACCCATCAGGGCTTCTCCACTAAGCTTGAGGAGGATTCTTTTGTATTTCATGGATTGGCGTATTGATTCTAAAGTTATGCCTTTTTAAAAAGGGTTTCTTTGGATGGAATGACTTCCAAAATTGATCGGGAATTCCCTAAGGGAGCGCCAACAATCCGACAAATATAATTTCTTCAAGCCAGAATGCTAGAGAGAAAATCAAATTTGAGCCAGAATGACGTAAATTGATAGAGGCAACTCCTTCAGGTAAGAGATGGATTTCTGGGAAAATAAACGGGTATGGGTCATCGGGGCTTCCTCCGGGATCGGGGAGGGATTACTCAAGTGTTTGGTCCGTGAAGGAGCCAAGGTGATCATCTCTGCCCGAAGAACTGAAAGAATGGAAGAGCTGACCAGAGAAATCCCTTCCAGTAGGGTAAGAATCCTACCCCTGGATGTGGAGCTTCACCAAAGTTTGGACGTCAAAACAGCAGAGGCTTGGAAGATCTTTGAGGGGCTCGATGTGGTTTTTTTGAATGCCGGGATTTCGGTAAGGGATTTGGCAACTGACACTTCCCTAGCCATGGAAAAGAAGCTCATGGATATCAACTTTTGGGGGCCCGTGGTGGTAGCCAAAGCTCTGATGAACTTAAAACCCGCCGATCAACCCTTGCAAATTGCGATTACCTCAAGTCTTAGCGGAAAATATGGGGTCCCCAAACTTGCATCCTATGCTGCATCCAAACACGCACTACATGGATATTTTGAATCTTTGCGGGCCGAAACTGCCAAGTGCAATGTAATGATCCATCTGGTGATTCCTGGATTTGTCAAAACAGAGATCACTGTAGCGGGATATAAAGGAGACGGTTCTCCAAATGGAAAAATGCAACAGGCCTTGCAGCGTGGGATGGATCCGGAAAAATGTGCCCGATTAATCCTGAAGGGTGTTCAACAGGGGAAAGAAGAGTTTGTGGTAGGAGGTATGGAGAGGTTGACCGTTTGGTTCAACCGGATTTTTCCCAGCCTCAACCGTAGGTTGATTCGCTCTAATCCCCTGCAAAAACTACAACAGATCAAAAACTTTTTTCGGATCAAGAAGGATTAAAACTGAATCAAAACCTGATTTTTCTCCACACTCTGTTTGAGGGAAACCTTCACGTCTTTTACTACGCCGTCACCGGGTGCTTTGATGATGTTTTCCATTTTCATGGCTTCTAGGATCAGTACCACCTCACCTTTTTTGACTTCATCTCCCGGCTTCACCTTCAGATCCAAAATCAGTCCCGGCATAGGCGCTTTGATATCCTTGACAGCTCCGGAACCGGCGGCACTCATGCCCATTTTTTCCAACAAAAGATCAAAGCGGTCTTTCAGGGTGAGTGTCGCCACCTGATGGCCCAAACGGATGCGAATGGATTTGGTCTCCCGGTCCAGGGAAATTAATTCTGCGAGCTTGGATTCATTTCCCCTGATCAGGTGGATGGTTCTTTCATCGATCCATTTCAGATCCCAATCCAATGCCTGGCCATTGACGAAGAGGGATTCTTCTGAATTTTGGACTTGAAAAGTGCTTTCTTTAAGGTTAACTGAAAACATTACTGCTATTTTGGGGTCAAAATTCTTCTTTGAAAGGATTCCTCCAAAGTTTTTCCAAATATGAAACAAATGCTTGCTACCCCCAAAGGGAAAAATGGATTCTCCATCCAAATATTCTCATTACTCCTATTAAGCCTGTTTTTTTTCGCCTGCAAAACTGAACAGCCAAGTGTTCAACAGCCGTCCATTCCCAACCTTGAAACAGCTTCTCAGCCAAATGCGCAGGACACTTTGGAAACTCTCCAGCTTATCCGAAAAAAAGAGTCCGCTATTCAGGGATATCGAGGGAGCACTCCCCGAAATTTTGATCTGATCCATACCGAACTGGATTTGTCGTTTGATTGGAAGAATCAAATCGTACTCGGAAAAGCGAATTTGACTTTGAAGCCCTATTTCTATCCGCAAAAAATCCTGGTACTGGATGCAAAAGACTTTGAAATGGGGGCGGTGTATTTTCGAAAAAAAGGAGATTTCGTCAAAGCCAATTATGGGTACAATGAGAAAAAGTTGAGCATTTACCTCCCTGAAGAGCTCACCTCTTCCGATACTTTTCAGGTAGAGATCAATTACCAGGCCTTTCCAGAACGAAATTCCGGAGCAGGTTCTCAGGCGATCACGGACACCAAGGGGCTTTATTTTATTGATCCTTTGGATACTATCCCTCAAAAACCAAGGATGATCTGGACTCAGGGTGAGACTGAACACAACAGTAAATGGTTTCCTACCCTGGATCAACCCAATGAGCGGATGACTCAAGTCATTCGATTGACAGTTCCGGATACTTTGGTAACCGTGAGCAACGGGCAACTGGCGGGACAGGAGAAGCTGGAAAACGGGCTGAGAAAAGACGTCTGGGAAATGAAATTGCCCCATGCTCCCTATTTGGCAGCGATTGCTATTGGGGATTTTGCGAAGGTGGAGGATTCCTATAAAAACATTCCTGTGGGATATTATGTGGAAAAAGGATTTGAGAAAGGTGCAAAAAAAGTATTTGGGAATACTCCGGAGATGATGGGATTTTTTGAAGAAAAATTGGGAGTAGCCTATCCTTGGCCCAAGTATGACCAAGTTGTCGTCAGGGATTTTGTGTCGGGGGCCATGGAGAATACGACCGTTTCGATCTTTATGGAAAATCTATTAATGGACGAGCGTGAGGCGATCGATTCGGAATGGGATTATATCATTGCTCACGAGCTGTTTCATCAATGGTTTGGGGATTTGGTGACCACAGAGTCTTGGGCGAATCTCACCCTTAACGAGGCATTTGCCAATTACAGCGAGTATTTGTGGAATGAATATAAGTATGGAAATGACGAGGCAGCCTTGAAATTGGTCGCTGAAATGGAAGGATATTTTGCAGAAGCAGAACAGGATCCCAAAAATCTGATCCGGTATTATCATCAGGACAGTGAGGAGATGTTTGATGCACACAGTTATAATAAAGGAGGGATAATTCTCCATATGCTTCGAAAACAGGTGGGAGACCAGGCTTTTTTTCAAGCCTTGAAGTTGTATCTCACCAACCATTCCTTCAAATCCGTGGAGGTGCATGATCTTCGGATGGCATTTGAAGAGGTTACCGGTCAGGATTTGAATTGGTTTTTCAATCAGTGGTTTTTGGACAAGGGCCATCCGGAACTCCTATTCGAGGTAGATTATTCCCAGCCTGAAGACCTATTGATCTCTGTCACCCAGGTGCAGGACTTAAAGTCATTTCCATTATTCCAGTTTCCTTTGGAGGTGAGTTGGTATGTCGGAGGAAAAAGGGAGAGCAAAACTCTTTTTGTTAACCAGGCTTTTCAGCAATTCAGCCTTCAGAATCAAGTACCTGTGGACCTTATTTATTTGGACGAGGGCAAAAATCTCTTGGCCAGAAGAAATCAGGAGATTTCACCGGAGGATTATCTCCGACAATTTAAAGAGTCTCAGTTGGGAGTGGCTCGATATGAGGCATTGGATAGTCTGATTTCTTCTGGGAAGGAGGAGTTGCTTTTGGAGGCAATTCCCTTGGCTTTGAGTGATGACTTTTGGTCGGTTAGAGAAAGCGTCCTGGTATTCCTTCAAAATGACCCTAGTTGGGGAGAAAAAATTGACTTAGAAGAAAAAATCCTGGAAATCGTAGAAAAGGACCCAAGGAATTCAGTGCGATCTTCGGGTTTGGATCTGTTGAATTCTTGGGATTCAGACAAGTACCAGGGAGTATTTAAGCGGATGGTCCATGACCCTTCTTATTTTGTGGCTGGTTCAGCTTTGGCCGGGATAGTGGCAGGGTCTGAGGAAGGAGCTTCTTTGGATGAGCTCCAAAGGTTTGAGTCTGAGAATAATTTCCGGATGGTCATACCGGTAGCCGAATATTATTTAGAAAGGAAGATTCCAGAGAAAGGATCATGGTTTTTTGAAAAGGCAAATGCGCTCAGAGCAGAAGGCCTTTATTATTTTTTGGGGTATTTCGGGGAGTATTTCAGCACTTTGCCGGAGGAAGGTTCTGAGGAGGCTGTGAAATTTTTACTGGGTGTAATGCAAAACCAAACTCAAAATTATGTGAGAATAGGCGCCTTTCAGGCCTTGATGGGCTTTGTGGATGAAGAAGAAGTTTTGGCTAAAATCCAACAAATCGCAAACCAAGAACAGGACGAAGCGGCCCGAAATTACTTCCGGTATTACCTTGAAATCCTGTCTGATGAAAATTAATCGGTTGATAATTAAATTCTTGACCGGAACAGATCGAAAAAAAAATCTTTTTTAGAACCTAACCTTTGATACTTTGACAAAAGGCTATAATTTTGCCATCCGTTAAGGTCATAAGGGCTAAAAACTTGAAAGAATTAACGCAGTTGGGGGAATACCAAAGCGGCCAACTGGGACGGACTGTAAATCCGTTGACTTATGTCTTCACAGGTTCGAATCCTGTTTCCCCCACATATAAATTGCCTGATTGTAAAATTTTTTTCTAGTTTTGCAGGGCATAAAAAAATCCGGCACGCCGGACACAAGCGGGAGTAGCTCAGTTGGTAGAGCGGCAGCCTTCCAAGCTGCAGGTCGCGGGTTCGAGCCTCGTCTCCCGCTCTGTGCTTTTTAGCACGGAGTATTGGAAAGCCGACGTAGCTCAGGGGTAGAGTACTTCCTTGGTAAGGAAGGGGTCACGGGTTCAAATCCCGTCGTTGGCTCAACACTGGAATTATTATCTAAACATATCTTTAAACTTAAACTGAGGATTTTCACGCATGGCAAAAGCAACATTCGACCGTTCCAAGCCGCACGTTAACATCGGTACGATTGGACACGTAGACCATGGCAAAACAACTTTGACTGCCGCCATTACTACCGTATTGGCAAAAAAAGGTCTTTCTGAATTGAGAGATTTCTCTTCTATCGACAACGCTCCTGAAGAGAAAGAAAGAGGTATCACCATCAACACTTCTCACGTAGAATATCAAACTGAAAAGAGACACTACGCTCACGTAGACTGTCCTGGTCACGCTGACTATGTGAAGAACATGGTTACTGGTGCTGCTCAGATGGACGGCGCTATTCTTGTAGTAGCAGCTACTGATGGCCCTATGCCACAAACAAGAGAGCACATTCTTTTGGCTCGTCAGGTTGGTGTTCCAGCACTTGTTGTTTTCTTGAACAAAGTGGACATGGTGGACGATCCTGAACTGTTGGAGCTTGTAGAGATGGAAGTAAGAGAATTGCTTTCTTTCTATGAATTCGACGGTGACAATATCCCAGTAATCGCTGGTTCAGCACTTGGTGCTTTGAACGGTGAAGAAAAGTGGGTTGACACTGTGATGCAATTGATGGATGCTGTGGATACTTACATTCCTCTTCCTGAGCGTTTGGTTGACAAAGACTTCTTGATGCCTGTAGAAGACGTATTCTCTATCACAGGTAGAGGTACTGTAGCTACTGGACGTATCGAAAGAGGTGTAGTGAACTCTGGTGACCCAGTTGATATCATCGGTATGGGTGCTGAAGGCTTGAAGTCTACTGTTACTGGTGTGGAAATGTTCCGTAAGATCCTTGACAGAGGTGAAGCAGGTGACAACGTAGGTTTGTTGTTGAGAGGTATTGAAAAATCTCAGATCAAGCGTGGTATGATTATCTGTAAGCCAGGGTCTGTGAAGCCTCACGCTCACTTCAAGGCTGAAGTTTACGTTCTTTCAAAAGAAGAAGGTGGACGTCACACTCCATTCTTCAACAAGTACAGACCGCAGTTCTACTTGAGAACTACTGACGTAACTGGAGAGATCAAACTTCCAGCAAACGTTGAAATGGTTATGCCAGGTGATAACGTTACCATCGAAGTTAATTTGTTGTCAGCTGTAGCTTTGGAAAAAGGTTTGAGATTTGCGATCCGTGAAGGCGGTCGTACAGTAGGTGCCGGTCAGGTTACCGAAATCTTGGACTAATCCAACATACTTTAAAATAATGATGCGATCCCGAAGAAAATTTTGGGATCGCATTTGTTTCTAAAGACATTATCCCTAATTTTGCGTTCCCTTTTGGGGATCGTTCATTTACACGGGCATAGTTCAATGGCAGAATAGCGGTCTCCAAAACCGTTGATGGGAGTTCGAATCTCTCTGCCCGTGCATCAGTAATAGACTATGAATCTGAAAAACTTTGTCCTCG
Source organism: Cyclobacteriaceae bacterium (assembly GCA_033844545.1). Lineage (GTDB taxonomy): Bacteria > Bacteroidota > Bacteroidia > Cytophagales > Cyclobacteriaceae > Algoriphagus. The sequence goes on from JAJLJS010000106.1 coordinate 20,106, forward strand.
AATCTTATGATGAGATGAAGAACAAGGTCACTTGGCCAAAGTTCTCCTTCCTTCAAAACAGTGCCGTTTTGGTATTGGTAGCTTCCTTGATTTTTGCGCTGTTTATCGGTGTGATTGATCTGGGCTTCGAAAATATCATGACATGGTTTTATGATTTATTCTAATTGACATTACAGAATGGCTGAACATAAGTGGTACGTACTCAGAGTAGTAGCAGGACAGGAAAAAAAGACAAAGACTTATCTGGAGAATGAGATCTACAGACAAAAGTTAGATGAATTTATTCCTGAAGTGCTAATTCCTTCTGAGAAGGTATATGAGATGCGCAACGGTAAAAAACGTGTCAGAGAAAGAAACTTCTTTCCGGGGTACGTTTTAGTCAATGCGGATCTTTCCAATGGGGAAGCCAATCACGTAATAACAAGCATTCCGGGAGTAATCGGTTTTCTTGGATCAAACCAGGGGGGAGCTTCCAAAACCCCTGAACCATTACGACAGTCTGAAGTCAACCGTATCTTAGGTAAGGTTGAGGAGATTGATGAGTTTGCCGAGAAGCAGGATACACCATTTATAGTCGGAGAGGCCGTTAAGGTAATGGACGGTCCCTTCAGTGGATTTACCGGGACTATCGAGGAGATATTTGAGGAGAAGAAAAAGCTTAACGTTATGGTTAAGATTTTCGGCCGAAATACTCCAGTTGAATTAAACTTTATACAAGTAGAAAAACAAGACTAAGCAATGGCTAAGGAAATCACTGGTTATGTAAAACTACAGGTGAAAGGTGGCCAGGCTAACCCGTCGCCTCCAGTAGGTCCAGCTCTTGGTTCCAAGGGTTTGAACATCATGGAGTTCTGTAAGCAGTTCAATGCTCGTACCCAAGACAAAATGGGTACAGTACTTCCTGTGCTGATTACAGTGTATTCTGACAAGTCTTTTGACTTCGTGGTAAAAACTCCTCCGGCTGCAAACATGCTGTTGGAAGCTGCGAAAGTAAAAGCGGGCTCTGCCGAGCCAAACAGAAAAAAGGTAGGTTCTGTCACTTGGGATCAAGTGAGAGCAATCGCTGAGACGAAAATGCCTGACCTGAATGCTTTCAAAGTAGAATCTGCCATGAAAATGGTGGCGGGTACTGCACGAAGCATGGGTATCACAGTATCTGGTAAAGCCCCTTGGGAAGTATAAATAAACAACAATGGCTAAGTTAACAAAAAAGCAAAAAGAAGCTCTTTCTAAGTACGACCCAAGCCAAGTGTACTCCCTGGAGGCAGCTTCTTCACTGGTGAAGGAAATTACCATGACAAAATTTGATGCTTCCGTGGATGTAGACGTTCGTTTGGGCGTAGATCCTCGTAAGGCTGATCAAATGGTAAGAGGTGTAGTAGCACTTCCTCATGGTACCGGCAAAGACATCAAAGTATTGGTGCTTTGTACTCCTGACAAAGTCGCAGAAGCCACCGAAGCAGGTGCAGATTACGTTGGTTTGGACGATTATATTGCCAAAATCGAAGGCGGATGGACTGACGTTGACGTCATCATCACTATGCCTAACGTAATGGCTAAAGTAGGTAGGTTAGGTAGAGTATTAGGTCCTAGAGGCTTGATGCCAAATCCTAAATCAGGAACCGTAACTCTGGAAGTTGGTAAAGCTGTCAAAGAAGTAAAAGCTGGTAAGATTGATTTCAAAGTAGATAAATTTGGAATTATCCACGCCGGTGTAGGTAAAGTATCTTTCTCCCCTGAACAAATTGAGGAAAATGTGAAAGAGCTAATCACTACTATTTCCAAACTGAAGCCTTCCTCTTCTAAAGGAACATATTTCAAAAGCATTCATTTGTCCAGTACTATGTCTCCGGGTATAGCTATTGACAAGGGTAGTATTCAAGGAATTTAATCATGACTAGAGACGAGAAAAAAGTAATTATCGACAGTCTGACTGAGAAATTGAAGGAAAACCCTTTCTTCTATATTACAGACGCGTCTGGATTTTCAGTAGCGGAAGTTAACGCATTCAGAAGAACCTGTTTCGAAAGAGGTGTAGAGTATAAGGTGTACAAAAATACACTTATCGCTAAAGCTCTTGAGAACTTGGATGCTGACTACACCAAACTGGCAGACGGTGCTTTGAAGGGGTTCTCGGGAATTATTTTCTCTAAAGAGACTAGTAACCTTCCAGCGAAAGTATTGCTGGATTTCAGAAAGAAACAAGGTAAAAAAGAAACAAGACCAGTATTCAAAGGTGCTGGAATCGACTCAGACGTGATCTTGGGCGAGAACAACCTTGAAATGCTGTCTAATCTTAAGTCTAAGCAAGAATTGCTGGGTGATCTTATCGGATTGCTTCAGTCTCCTGCTAAAAATCTCGTGTCTGCATTGCAGTCTGGTCAAAACAACATCACTGGTGTTCTTAAGACTCTTGCTGATCGAGAAGCAAAATAATCTTATCAAATCATTCAAAAAAACAAATTAAATAATTAATACAATGGCAGATCTTACACAACTTGCAGAACAGTTGGTAAACTTGACTGTAAAAGAAGTTAAAGAATTGACTGATATCCTTAAAGATCAGTACGGAATTGAGCCAGCTGCTGCTGCAGTAGCTGTTGCTGGTCCTGCTGCTGGTGGTGCTGATGGCGGTGCTGCTGAAGAGGAAAAGACTTCTTTCGACGTAGTTCTTAAAGCTGCTGGAGCTCAGAAGCTTGCAGTAGTGAAACTGGTTAAAGAATTGACTGGTCTTGGACTGAAAGAAGCAAAAGATCTAGTTGACGCTGCTCCTAAGGCCTTGAAAGAAGGTATCGCTAAGGATGAAGCTGAGGCTTTGAAGAAGTCTCTAGAAGAAGCTGGTGCTGAAGTAGAGATCAAGTAATTTGCAGATCTCTGCCCATTAGGACAGGGATTAGCCCGAAGACCTGACTTTCAAAGTCAGGTCTTTTCCTGTTTATGCACAGGTCGAAAATTGCATTATTCCAAGCGAAAATATTCGCTTTCCAACAATTAATTTCACTATAAACTATACACTACCTTGGCTATCAAGAATCAAACCGAAAGGAAAAGCTTCTCCTCCATTAAGGTGGTCAAAGACTATCCCGATTTTCTCGATATTCAGCTGCAGTCCTT
>JAJLJS010000107.1:0-5035 GCA_033844545.1 Cyclobacteriaceae bacterium
TGTGGCAGGTTTTATTGAAAAACCCATAACTTTTGGCATACTAAAGTCAATCCTGGAAAGAATCAGGAAGAATTAGACAGCATCCCAGCATGATTCAACTATGAAACTAAAAACAATTCTCATCACCGGAGGAGCCAGCGGAATAGGATTAGCTATGGTGAAAAAGTTTGCCGCTGAAGGCAGCAGAGTATATTTCATTGACAATAATCACCAAGAGGGAACCAAAATCCAGCTTGAAGAACATGAAAAAGGATTTGCAGTAAAATTTCTGGAAGCCAACCTTACCGATTTCGATTCGGTCCGTCACTTGGTCAATTCAATCCCCGGAAAAATCGATGTTTTGATCAATAATGCCGGTATTTCTCATATCGGAAAGGTAGAAAATACCAGTTCGGAGGACTTTGATCGGCTGTATTCGGTCAATATCAAGGGTGTCTTCCACGCAATCAAGGCTTCCTTGCCAAAGCTGATCGAAAAAGGAGGGGGATCCATTCTTAACCTATGCTCGGTGGCTGCCACGATCGGAATCCCGGATCGATTCGCCTATAGCATGACCAAAGGAGCTGTGCTTTCAATGACTTTGAGCGTCGCGAGAGATTATGTAGGCCAAGGAATCCGATGCAATTGCATTTCCCCCGGCAGAGTGCATACTCCCTTTGTGGATGGATTTTTAGCAAAAAATTACCCGGGTCAGGAAAAAGAAATGTTTGAAAAACTAGCCGCAACCCAGCCAATCGGCCGAATGGGAACACCGGAAGAAATTGCAGATTTGGCTTATTTCATCAGTTCAGATGCAGGTGGATTCATTACCGGTACCAATTTTAACATTGACGGAGGATTCATCGGTCTAAAAATGTAATCTTAAAATTTATTTAACTCAAATAACCCCCAAACCTATGAAACTCATCCGCTTCGGAGAACCCAATCATGAACTACCTGGAATCCAAACCTCAGAAGGTCTCAACTTGGATTGTAGTGCTTTTGGAGAAGATTGGAATGAAGCTTTCTTTGAGAAAGACGGTCTTAACAGATTATCCGATTGGCTAAAAACCAATCAAAGCCAATTAAAAGAAATTCCGAGCAATAGTAGAATAGGGTCACCTATCGCTAGACCCTCCAAAATCATCTGCATCGGACTGAACTACAGGTTGCACGCCGCAGAAGCAGGAATGGCTGTACCAGAAGTGCCGATTATATTTATGAAATCTACCTCTTCCCTATGCGGTCCATACGATCCGATTTTTATTCCCAAAAATTCCGTAAAAACGGACTGGGAAGTAGAACTGGCGGTAGTCATAGGAAAAAGGGCAAAGTATGTCCAGAAGGAAAATGCCTACGACTACATTGCGGGCTATTGCCTTCATAATGATGTCAGCGAGCGGGACTTTCAGTTACATCATGGAGGACAATGGGTGAAAGGAAAAAGCGCCGATCATTTTGCCCCGCTCGGACCAGTGTTGGTCACCAAAGACGAAATCAGGGATCCCCATAACCTGAGACTTTGGTTGAAGCTCAATGGCAAAACACTTCAGGATAGCAATACCTCTGACCTGATATTTGATATTCCGACTTTGATCGAACATCTATCCCAATACATGACCCTGTTGCCGGGAGATGTAATTTCCACAGGAACCCCAGCAGGTGTAGGCATGGGATTGAAGCCAGAACCTCAGTACTTGGTCCACGGGGATACGGTAGAATTGGGAATTGAAGGCCTTGGCGTATCAAGGCAACTCGCCATAAACGATCCTGAAGCATGAAAATAGACTCCCATCAGCATTTTTGGGAGTACGATCCACTGAAACAGGCCTGGATCACTCCCGAAATGAGTAGAATCCAAAGAAATTTTCTCCCGGGAGATCTTTTTCCACTGCTGCAAGATGCCCAAATCAACGGCTGCATCGCGGTTCAGGCAGAGGAAAGCCAGCGGGAAACGGATTTCCTTCTGGATCTCGCCGACCAACACGAATGGATACTCGCTGTGGTGGGCTGGGCGGATTTGGGCAGAGATGACTTAGACGAGGTGCTGGATCAGTATTCCGAAAAGAGCCGTCTGTGTGGATTTCGAGAGGTTTTGCAGAGCAAAGATCCCCGGTACATGCTTCGGGAAGAATTTATCCGGGGGGTACAAAAGCTTGGGAAAAGAGGGTATTCCTATGATTTGCTCACTTTTCCCCAGCACCTTTCTGCTGCCTTGGAATTGGTCAAAAAATGTCCGGATCAAAGATTTGTCATCGATCATTTATCAAAACCACCGATCAAATCCGGAGAATGGAAAGAATGGAAAAAGCTGATTTCTCCATTGGCAGAAAGAGATTTGGTGTATTGCAAAATATCCGGAATGGTCACCGAAGCGGATTGGGATAAATGGACACCTGAGCACCTATTTCCCTATATGGAAATTGCCTTGGAGCTTTTTGGACCAAAACGACTGATGTTCGGTTCAGACTGGCCTGTTTGTCTTCTTGCCGGAGAGTACGAACCGGTCTTTCAAGTGGTCGAAGATTTTACCCAAGCACTTTCGGCTTCTGAAAAAGACCTGATCCTAGGAGAGACTGCTGCCGAGTTTTACCGAATTTGAAATTTTTAACCTTAAGGCCAACTAACCATGAACCTAAACCTACAGGATAAAGTCATCTTAATTTCGGGAGGAGCCAAAGGGATTGGAGGTGCAATTTCCAAAGGTCTGATTGAGGAGGATGCCATTCCGGTCATCATTGATCCTTCCGAAATAGAAGGGCAAGCCCTTGTGGATTTAGCGGGCGGGAATGCCTTTTACTTCCCGATTCGATTACATGCCCCGGAGCAATCCCAGGAAATCGTGCAAAGGACTTTGGAGAAATTCGGCAGAATAGATGGCGTGGTCAACAATGCAGGAGCCAATGACGGAATAAGTCTGGAAAAAGGCTCTCCTCAGCAGTTTGCCCAATCCATTGCCAACAATCTTTTTCACTATTACCATTTGGTTCATTACGCCCTACCCTCCTTGAAAAAAACTCAGGGGGCCGTGGTCAATATTTCTTCAAAAACAGCCGTCACCGGCCAGGGAGGCACTTCTGGCTATGTCGCTGCAAAAGGTGCCCAACTGGCACTGACCCGGGAATGGGCAGTGGAGCTTCTGCCCTACCAGATCCGTGTCAATGCCATTTTGCCGGCAGAAGTGTATACGCCCATGTATGAGTCCTGGCTCCAAACTTTTCCCAATCCGGAGGAAAAACTTCAGGAAATCAATCAAAAAATCCCTTTGGGGAAACGAATGACAACCCCGGAAGAAATCGCCTCGATGGCTATATTTCTCCTTTCTGAAAAAGCATCCCACATCACCGGACAGCATCTTTTCGTGGACGGTGGCTATACCCATCTTGACCGATCCCTATGACCCAGAAACCTGCCGTTATCCCCAAAAAACTCCTCCTTCCCTTTATTCTGATTACCTCTTTATTTGCCCTTTGGGGATTTGCCAATGACATCACCAACCCGATGGTGGCGGCATTCAAGCGGGTCATGGAGCTGAATAATACCCAGGCTTCCTGGGTACAGCTGGCATTTTATGGGGGATATTTCACGATGGCATTACCAGCAGCTTTTTTCATCAAAAAGTACAGCTATAAAACAGGAGTGCTTCTGGGTTTGGGCTTGTATGCCTTTGGAGCCTTGCTGTTCTACCCCGCAGCATCCTGGGAAAGTTATGGTTTTTTCTTGGCAGCCCTTTACATTTTGACTTTTGGATTGGCATTTTTAGAGACCACAGCCAACCCCTATATTTTATCCATGGGCCCTGAATCCACGGCAACCCAGCGTCTCAATTTGGCTCAGGCTTTTAACCCAATGGGGGCACTAGCCGGTCTTTTTGTGGCTAAAACTTTTATTTTGAACGCTCTCCAGTCCAACAATCTCGATGCCGAGGGAAATCTCATCTACGACACCTTGGATGCTTCAGCCAAAGCATTGGTGAGAAGCAATGACCTGATGGTGATCCGCGATCCCTATGTGATTTTAGGATTGGTAGTATTGGGAATTTTAGTCCTGATAGCCTTGGCCAAAATGCCAGAAAATAAAGACTCTCAAGGGAAAATCAATTTTATCCCAACCATGAAACGTCTGGTGAAAAACCGAAATTTTGTGGAAGGAACCCTGGCTCAGATGTTTTATGTAGGAGCTCAAATCATGGTGTGGACTTACATTTATCAATATGCTGAATCAATCGGTATCTCGACTTACGATGCAGTCAACTACGCCTATGCCTCCTTGGGTGTGTTTTTGATCGGAAGATGGATTTGCACTGCCTTGCTTCGGGTCATTTCCCCGGTCAAATTATTGGCGGCCTTTTCCGTTTTAGCCATGGGATTTACGCTGGGAGCAATTTTTATGGAAGGCATCACCGGCTTGTATTCCTTGGTCGGAATCAGTTTTGCGATGTCCTTGATGTTTCCAACCATCTATGGGATTGCCTTGGAAGGATTGGGGGAAGACTCCAAGTTTGCAGCGGCATATCTGGTAATGGCCATTGTTGGGGGAGCCATCATGCCTACCCTTCAGGGGATGATTTTGGATATCGGAGGAAAAGGCTACACGGATACCTTGATTCTGGGAGTACCGGAGGTGAACTTCTCCTTTTTCCTGCCCTTTTTCTGCTTCCTGATGGTTTTTGCTTTTAGCGTTCGGGTTAAAAAATCAACGGTCACTCCATAAATGAAGAGACCTTTTTTTGTATGGATTTTAGCTATTTTCAATTAGCTAATTGATCTTTAGAGAAGATTTTCCCGGTTTTCTTTTCTTTCAAAATCACCTTTTTGTCCCCATTGGGAAGTACTTCTTCCTTGATCAGCCAATGGTCTTGGTCATAAGAATTATACACGGAAGGCTTGGTCAAGCCTCTTTTTCCTTTCCAAAGAGGAAGCTCAACTGGCTCCCAAAGTTTGGTTTTGGCGGACTTGTAGGCTGCATCCAAAATGGCATTGACCACATAGCCATCATAAAATGTTTCTCTAGGCTGGGTGCCCTTTTCCAAAGCTTCAAACATATCGATAAACAT
>JAJLJS010000108.1:0-5833 GCA_033844545.1 Cyclobacteriaceae bacterium
GGTAAAGCCAGGTTTTTTTGCCAGGTATTTTCTTCTCCTAGCTGAAGGTCAGTCCAGGAATACCGGTGCAGAAAAGCTGAAGGACTGAGGATCCATTTGCCCCATTTGGTCTTCCAGGTCATTCCCAGATAGGCATCCTGAAAACCAAATTCATTGTCGTTGTCAAAATCCGAGAATTCTGTGGACGAACCCTCCTGACTTAGCCCCCCTCTCAGGGACTGAGCAAGATTTTGATAGCCCAAAGTCCAGTTTAAATGGTTGGTGGGATTGAGGATATAGTAGTAATTCAGGGCGCCTTCCAAGGTTTGGGAATGGATTTCTTGTTCCTGTAAAAACCTATAGGAATCAGCATCCATGATCGGATATAATCCCAACAATGGCTTTTGGTTGGTGACCAGTTCATACAGGGGATCGGAGAATTTCTTTTCCCAATTCAACTCCGAAGAAAATACATGTCTGGCGCTTGGAGCATGGTAGTAATCCAGCCTTTGCTGAAGGCTATAGGGATTTCGTGAATTATAGGCTCCAATATTTTGGGTGTTTTCCCCAAACCGAGAATTGAGCAGATTGCTGTTTTGAATCTCGGAAAGCTTCCCAAAAAAGCTGTATTTCAAATAAGTTTCTTCCTTGGGCGTGTAGGTTACCGCATATTTTGCCAAGCCGGATTTGTTTTCTACCTGGCTGGCTGAGTTCAATATCTCTTGGGTGTTTTCCCCGGAATTCAGGTAGGTTCTCAAAGAACTGCTTCCCAGTTCATTATCCGAGCTGGATGCAATCAGAAATCCGGTATGCCTCCATTTTTTACTGGGAGAAAAATTCAGGTTCAAGGCCCCGAGGGTAGTTTTCAAATCAAATGCATTGGTTCTACTGGCCATGGGAATTCCCAGATCATCTGAATTATATTGGACCCTTGAGCCGGACCTTCCTCCCAATCCGGCCATACCTCCGCTAAAGCGGAAATAATCCTGCAAAGTATAGGTTTGCTCTCCGACATTATTAGAGCCTCCGATCAGATTGACATTCAGCTTGGGAGCATAGTAAAACGTATTCACGTGGCCTAAGTAACGTTCCTGAGGACCTGCTCCAGCTGTCAAATCCCCAAAAACCATGTTTTTCTTCCCATCCTTCAGCTGGATATTCAAGGCCAAGGTCTCGTCATTGTCCAATCCACGGACGGGGGAGATTTCATTGAAATTTTTCAACACTTGTACCCGGTCCACCGCATTGGCCGGAAGGTTTTTCGTAGCCAATTTGGTATCCCCGTCGAAGAAAGTTTTTCCATCGACCAGGACCTTATCCACCTTTTTCCCTTGGACTTTCACTTCCCCGTTTTCATCCACTTGAAAACCCGGCAGCTTTTCAAGGACATCCTGTAGCTTCCGCTCTGTTCCGGTGGTAAATGCATCCGTTTTGTAGGTCAGTGTATCTCCCTTCATGGTAACGGGCAGCTCCGAAACGACCTCCACCAATCCCAATTCGGTATCGGCTTGCTCCAGTACCACCAGCATGGGAGTTTCGGAATCCCATTCTTTGATGGGCATTTCAAACTGCCGAAATCCGACAAAAGAAACCCTGAGCAGATATTCTGGTCCTGGGTTTAACGTGATTTTGAATCGGCCTTCCTCATTCGAAATTCCAAAACCCCCGATTTTCTGAGTGCTTTGGTTGATCGCGACCACATTGGCATACGGAATAGGGCGATTGAGAGAATCCAAAACCTGGCCGATCAAAGGCTTACTTTGGCCAAAAGCTGCGGATGCCATCCCAATAAAAAAGGCAAGCAAAAGGATTTTTTTTGAAAAAAAAGGCATAGTTGGTTTAGTTTTCTTGGGTTGGAAAGTGGTAATTCTTCGATGTTTTTTATAGGATTATCCGCAATTGCACCACAATCCAAAATCCCTTTGATTTGGCGGTCGAAAGTCCGAAGACCGAAGACCGAAGCTCACTAAAACTGAACTTCAAGCGGGATTTTTGCATAGTGTACGGCCTACTGGTAAGAAAGCGGATATACATATTTCTTTAAATGATGAATATCGAACTCCGAAGGAGAGAAGAACATTTACTCTACTCAGCAGCTCGTAAATCATAAATCGTAAGTCGCAAATCGCAGAGTGGTAATACTTCGCCATTCATTATTCAGCGTTCGACATTCGATGTTTTTTTAATGATCAATAACGAATGCCGAATATCGAACTCCGAAGGAGAGAAGAACATTTACTCTACTCAGCAGCTCGTAAATCGTAACTCGTAAATCGTAAATAGACAGGTTATAAATATCACCCTTCGACTCCGCTCAGGGTGACATCGGTCATCCGGCATCCAATATCCCTTAGTTCCCTATTCGTATCGTAAACTGATTCCCTTCTCCAGGTTTGCCTTGGTACCGATTCATCATTTGCTTCATGCTTTCTTCCTGCATGGCACGAAACTCCTCTCTGTTCACCTCTTTCCCGCGTTTCGGTCTAACAATAGCCACCGGCTCATTTTTTGGATTCAATTCGATTTTCTCACAAATAAGAGTTCTTCCACTGCTTTGCAATTCCAAAATCAATCCCGGCAATCCGAAATAGTTTTCCGGACCATGGGGTACAGGGATCTCCGGGGTAAACCAAGCCGTCACCTGAATGGTATCTTTGACATTTTCCATTTCTGTCATCCCTGTTGAAAATCGCTGCGAATCCACGATTCTGGAATAGGTTGCTTTTTGGGCAGTATAGTTGCCGATTTTCTTGGTTTCTCCGGTGAGTTCCCATTCAGCAGGCTCTAGACTGTCTTTGATCAGGAATTCTTTTCCCATGATCTCCTGCTCCTGCTCGTAGGACTGCTCGGCGATGTTTTTATACAAAACCCGATCCTGGCTTCCCTGATTGATCACGATCTGCATGCCCCCTGAGGATGCGGTAGCCGGTCCGCCTCCCAAACTTTCCACTTGTTTCCAGTTGGATTCAATGGGCGTAAATGAAAGCACATATTCCCGCTCCATTTGCTTCTTGAGCTGGGCCTGAATTTCGGCCATTTGCTCGGGAGCCATTTGGGAAGAGTCCATTTGAAAGCGGAAGGAGGAGGACGATTTGTAATAAGCCCTTCCGGTGATTCCTTGGGCCAAAGATTCCCCGAAAGTAATCCCCCAAAGGAGAAGGAAAGTGAGCAATAGGTATTTCATTTTCATAACATTTTTTGGATTTACCTTACAAATCAACATCAAGAAAGAAAACCTCTGCGTTAAGCAGTGTTAACGAGTGTTAACCTGGGTTTTATGAGGGATTTTATCCATCTACCTTAGTCTTGTGAAATAGCGCAAAACTGAATTACCACTCTGGTTTGGTATTCAAAATGCGAGATTCCATCTGGCCCTTGCCAAACAAATTCCTACCAGATGAAAAAGCTGAAATTCAAAAGAATCGGGATTTTAATCGGAGTGACCTTGCTATTGGTGATCGTCATGCAAGCCTGGCGTTTGGTTTCTCAGTTTGAATTAATCCAAACCCAGCTTCAGGCAGATATCCAGGAAAGTTTGGACAACGCGGTAGAAAACTACTTTGCGGAACTCGCAAAAACGGATGTGATTGCCCTGACAGACATGCCCGATCGCCAATTCCGCTTTTCAGCAGACAGTCTTGCCAAACCCAATCAAATCACCCGAATCCAGGTAAATCGATTGGACAGTGTCGAAGGTTTTCTGGACCGGGTGACCCATAGCAGCAAAATTTTTGAAACCCTTGAAAATAGAGAAAAAGGCGGTTTTGACTCCCTCTTTTGGAACTCGATACAAAATGATTCTACTTCAGGATTAATCTTGATGGATTCCTCGAGGAAAATGGCTTTGGATGAAAAAAACAGGCTTCAGGTTTTTTTCGGAAAAGACCAAGCAGACAGCATCAATAACCTCAAGATTTTCACCAGTAAAATCATCATCTCCATCACCCGGGATAGTCTGGACTTTGACAAAATCAACGCATTCTTGTTTGAGGAACTCGACCGAAAGGACATTTCCATCAATTACCGCTTGTATCAGCTTTCCGGTAAGGCAAAAGAGGACAGTCTCCTGCTCAACTCTAAGGATAAGATGCCTTTTCAGGTGACCTCCCGGTCTACCTTTCTACCACCGGGACAAATCCTGGAAATGCATTTTGAGAATACTGCTTTGACTGTTTTGAAAAGAGGAACCACCGAACTGCTGATCTCTTTAGGCTTTTTGGCCATCATCGCCTATGCCTTTTTCTACCTCTACCAAACCATCAAAAACCAAAAGGAAATCGCCGAAATCAAGCAGGATTTGATTTCCAATATTACCCATGAATTCAAAACCCCGATTGCGACCACCCTTTCGGCCATCGAAGGGATAGAGCAGTTCAATCCCGGAAATGACCCAGAAAAAACGAAACGCTACCTGGGAATTTCAAAGTCACAGATGCACAAGCTCAACCAGATGGTGGAAAAACTTTTGGAAACGGCCACTTTGGATACCGACCAGTTGGTCTTGAAAAAGGAATCTATCGACCCCGAACCCTTGCTCAGACAATTGGCGCAGAAGTTCCTGACCTTGGCACCCGATAAGAAAATAGACCTTATCCTACCTGCACAGCTGAAACCGATATGGGCGGATGCTTTTCATTTCGAAAATGCTCTATCCAACCTTTTGGACAATGCAGTGAAATACGGGGGAAATGAAATTAGAATCTGCCTGGATCAAAATGGACTGCATAAAATCCGAATCCATGACAATGGGGGAAATATCGATTCTGAGCAAAAAGAACGTGTTTTCGAACAGTTTTACCGGATTCCCAAAGGAGATGTGCACGATGTAAAAGGCTTTGGAATTGGCCTTTACTACGTGAAAAAAATTCTGGAAAAACACGAGGGAAGGATCGAACTGGAAACCGGGAAAAACTCCACCACCTTTATCACCTACTGGCCATGAGCAAAATCAATGTACTGTTGGCCGAAGACGAGCTAGCCTTGGGCATGATCATTCAGGAAAGTCTGGAAAGTCGGGACTTTAAAGTAAAACTCTGTGAGGATGGAATGAAGGCTTGGGAATCTTACCAGAGCTCCAAGCCAGATATTTTGGTCCTGGACGTGATGATGCCGAAAAAAGATGGTTTTAGCCTAGCGTCTGAAATCCGAAAAACCGACCCTTACACGCCTATTATTTTCCTGACCTCCAAAAGTCAGACGGAGGATGTGGTCAAAGGCTTTGGCTTGGGTGCCAATGACTACGTGCGCAAACCCTTCAGCATGGAGGAATTGATCGTGCGAATCAAAGCACACCTGGATCGCCTCCGAACCCGGCAAAACCAAAGCGATTGGATTTCTTTGGGCAAATATGAGTTTCACCCCACCCGACAATTGCTCAAACTAGATCAAGCCGAAACACCTCTTACAGCCCGGGAAAGTCAGTTGCTGCAAATGCTTTTGGAAAACGCCAACGACATCACCGATCGCACCTTGATTTTGAATCAAATCTGGGGTTCGGACGACTTTTTCAACGCCCGCAGCATGGACGTCTTTATCACCAAACTCCGAAAAAAACTTCAAGATGATCCTGCGATCCAGATTCTGAATGTGCGGGGCTATGGGTTTAAGCTGGTATGCTGAGTGGATCAAACTTTTCCAAAGTTTGGAACTTTGGAAAAGTTATTCTTTATATCCCTCCGAATCAAACTAAAAGAAGATCCCAGAAGAAAGGTAGGGTACCTTATTTTTTAAAAAAAATCTCCATTTCTTTTTGAATAAGCCACCTTTTTCTTCATTAATTTAAGAAGCGATTACTTCCTGATTTTTTAAGAGAACTTTTATCATTCAATCTATGGAAAATCCACAGCCTATACAC
>JAJLJS010000109.1:0-11736 GCA_033844545.1 Cyclobacteriaceae bacterium
ATACAGAGCATTTTTGGCGGAAGAGCTGAATGTGTCCGGAAAAGAAATCCAGGCAATCCTGATGGGTGGTCATGGTGACACCATGGTACCCCTTCCTCGCTATACTACAGTAGCCGGTATTCCCGTTACTGAATTGGTGGCCAAGGACAAACTGGATGCCATCATCGAAAGAACCAAGTTTGGCGGTGGAGAACTGGTAAAACTGATGGGTACCTCCGCCTGGTATGCTCCAGGTTCTGCTGCGGCACAAATGGTCGAAGCCATTCTGAAGAATCAGCGTAGAGTATTCCCCGTTTGCATCAAGCTGGACGGTGAATACGGAATCGACGATTGCTACTTGGGCGTACCGGTAATTCTGGGCAAAAACGGCATCGAAAAAGTCATTGAACTGGACTTGAATGCGGAAGAGAAATCCCTTTTGGAAACTTCCCGTGGCCACGTCAAAGAAGTCATGGACGTCTTGGACAAGCTGGGCAAATAAGCGACGGTTTTTTCAAAAATTTGACCCAAGGATTGCCGATAGCTAGGCAATTCTTGGGTCTTTTTCGTATTATCACAATCTGTTTACCCAATAAATTATCGAGTGAAAATCTGGAAAAGTCTCTTGGTAGTAGCCCTCATCCTATTGGTGTCCTGGGGAGCTTATTCCTTATTTCAAAAGTATTTTTCCGGAAAAAAAATCGACAATTTGGCGCTGATTTCGGCTGAAGCTGCCTTTACCTTTGAAACCCAACAAGGAGACCAAACCTGGAATGAACTTGTTCATCAGCCTGTTTGGGAAATTCTTTCCCAACTTCCCTCTTTCGAAAGTTTTTCCACCAATTTGGTCACCCTGGATAGCCTTACCGGGAAGTCGGGCTTTGTCACAAAAATATTACGAAACAAAAAGATCACCCTAAGCTATCATGCCATTGGGGTTGACAGCTTTGACTTGTTAATCACTCTGGATTTGGGCAGTAAAAACCCTCTGGATCTCATTGAAGAGGTGAAAGGTTCTATTCCTCCCAAAGCACGGTTTCAGGCTAGAGCATACAGTGACCAAGAAATCTGGGAATACTTCGATGCCGAAAACACCCGAAAATGGACGATCACCTACCTGGATAACATCCTGTTGATCTCCCCCTCCTCCTTCTTGGTCGAGGAAGCGATAAGGCTTTTCCTCAGTGACAATCCAAAATCCCTTGCCGCATTACTGGGTGAATCCTATTCCGACCCGGAAGGATTGGGCCGATTGATTCTGACTTCCAAAGGTCTTTCCAAACTTCTCTCGGGGATGGGCACCAAAAAAGAAACGCCCATGATTCAGGAATTGTCCACACACCAGCAATACGTCCTGCTGGACCTGGTCTTTGAGGAAAAAATGCTGGAATTCCGTGGCACTGCGCATTTGGACCAGGAGCTTAGCCTCCTCCCCGCCGTTCGGGCCAATTTCCCTGCATTTGAAAAACTCATTACCAACCGGACAATTTCCCTGACCCAAATCAATGTCGATGGGATTTTTGAATCCCAAAAACTTGAAAACCGTGCCTTTACTCCCAAATCTACCGTCAGTGGAGAAATACAAGCCCGACTTTTGGATCGTGGATTTTTGGACTACTTATCCGGTGAGCAATATTTCCTGGAACTGGAATCTATGGGGAATCAGGACAATACGCTGGCCCTTTATGCCAGAGCCAATAATCCGGAGCAGGTTTGGGCCTATCTCAATGAATATATCCAAGAAACCGAAGGCCACTCCCGGGATTTCTACCGGGACCAGGAAATCCTGTTTTTCCCGGAGGAGGAATTCCCCGCCCATATCTTTAAAGGCAAATACAGTGGCTTTCCCCAAACTCATATCGCTTTGCTGGGAGAAATTTTGGTCATGACCAATTCGGCGGCTGGCATGAAGATGATATTGGATGATATCCAATCCGGTAATACCTGGAACAGATCCTCCTTAGGGGATTCAAAATCCATCAATCCTTCTTCAGGCTATAGCAAAACCTACATTCTCCCGAAAATCTGGGGAAAATGGACCAAGAATGCCAACCCTTCCTGGAGTTCATTTTTACAAAAATACAGCACTGTATTCCATGCGTTCCCCTACTTGACCTTTAGAATCAATGAGGTCGGAGGGAAAAAAGAAGCCAGTATCCTGATACCTTACCAGACCGGTCAGGCCACCGCGCCAAAAAGCTCCTCCTCTATGGTCCTAAGCCCAAGTCAACAGGTTTCTTTTGCCTCGAGTCTGGTTTATGGGCCTAAAACGGTTCAAAACTTCAATGACAACACGGAAGATCTGGTGATCCAGGACGAAAACAATATCCTTCACCTGATCAGCTCGGATGGAGAGACGGTATACTCCGCCCAACTTTCCGGACCGGTGATCTCGGATGCCTTTCAGGTAGATTATTACAAAAACGGAAAGATCCAGCTCCTTTTGGCCACGAATGAAAAAATCTACGGAATTGACCGGTTGGGGAATCCACTTCCGGGATATCCTCTGAGCGTAGGGAATGAATCCATCACCCATCTCAATTTGGTGGATTATGATAATACCAAGGACTACCGGTATTTTATCGCAACGAATTCAGGAAATCTTTGGCTTCTGGATAAAACTGGCCAAAAACTCGAAGGCTGGAATCCCTTAAAAATCGGGGAATCTATGCTACAGTCGCCTGCCCACATTCGGGTAGTCGGAAAGGGGGATTATATGGTCGCTCAGGGAAAATCAGGAAAATTTCACCTGTACAACCGGAGAGGAGAAATCCAACCCGGCGGTCCGATAGCTTTTGGGAAGGAGGTCAACACTCCCCTTTTGGTTTCTTCGGAAGGAAAAAATAAGAGGCAATCTATCCACGGGATCACCCAAACCGGAGAACTGATCAGCGCAAGTTTTGGCGGGGAGATCACCTACCGAAATCAGCTGATCAAAGAGAATCGGGATGACCGGTTTGAATTGATTCCGGACCAAAGTGGCATGACTTACCTGATTCTGATCCATCAGTTCAACAAAACCAAGGTGATGGATTCAGATGAAAGGGTTCTTTTCCAAATCCCTCAGGCAGGTGAAAATCTGAAGTTTAATTTCTACGATTTTGGAGCGGATCGCAAAATTCTGGCAGTCACTGACCCAATCCAAGGATTTGGGTATCTGTTTGACCTCAATGGATCCTTGTTGACCGAGACTCCTCTGGAAAGTACGGGCCGGATTCAGATCACCCACAATCCTGCCTCAGGCCAATACAGAATCCGGACGGTCTCCGGAAAGCAGCTTTTTGAGTATTTAATGCCGGATTAATCCCATTCTTTTTGGGGCCCTAAAGGGATTAAGTAAATTTGCCCCGAATCATTTCACCCGATGCTCATGACTTTCAGAAGATTTCTCTTTGTCATTCTTCTTTTTTTAGCTCCTGCCATTATTACCCAAGCTCAGCTGATTGTGGATCAAAACAATCCTGATCCACATCCGGAGGCCATTAATCTGACCACGCCTTACCACACGACGATCAGCTTTTTCTATTACTTGGAGCCCGGCAGTTTCTCTCCCAATGAGGCGGCCAAAACCATGAATTTTTCCTCTATCGAGGGAAAAAAAGGGGATCTGGCCATCAAACTCAAGCAGATTTTAGAAGGAAAAGGGGTCATCATCCATACCAGCGAAATCCCCAATGAGCCAAATTATCTGGACTCAGCTGCCGGCAACGAAGCCAGATTTTATTTCGACCGACTAAAAGCTCCCTCCATCTTTCTGGAAAAGACCGGGAAACAATGGAAATTTTCCCCCTATACTGTCTCCAGAATCGATAGGATTCATGCGGAAACCTATCCCTACGGCACGGCCAAACTCCTGAATATTCTGCCAAAAATCGGAACAGACGAATACTTCGGACTCCAGCTTTGGCAAATGTTTGGGCTGGGAATCCTGATCCTGTTTACTTTTTTTGCCCATTTGATCTTTACTTTTTTGGTCGATCGGGGGTTGATCTACTTGCTCAAAAAACTGGGCTATGGCTATATCGGGGAAAATTACCTCCTCCCGATTGCCAAAATCACCAGCTTTTACCTGATAGTTGTCGTGCTCTCGCTTTTGATGCGGGTCCTACAGCTCCCTGCGGAAATCTGGGCCTGGATTGTCATCCTGTTCAGTAGCTTAAAGCCATTCTTGATCACGGTGATTTTCTACAAAATCGTCGATATCATTGCCGCCTACTTCCAGCATTTGGCTACCAAAACTGAATCCACCCTGGATGATCAGTTGGTTCCTTTGGTCAGGAAAACCCTCAAAGCCTTGGTGATTTTGGTGGGTACACTGTTTATCCTCAGAGACGGGCTCAATTTTGACATCATTCCATTTCTGACAGGACTTTCCATTGGGGGTGTGGCCATTGCTTTAGCTGCCCAGGATACCATCAAAAACTTCTTCGGGTCCATCATGATCTTCATCGACAAGCCCTTCCAGGTCGGGGACTGGGTAACTTCCGGGGATATCGACGGGACGGTGGAAGAGGTCGGCTTCCGTTCTACACGGATCCGGACTTTCCGGAATTCTGTCATGTATGTGCCCAATGGGAAAATCGCCGATTCGGTGGTGGACAACCATGGACTGAGGGTTTACCGAAGATTTTTTACCACCCTGACCGTTACCTATGACACTCCACCACAACTCATCGATGCTTTTGTTCAGGGCTTGAGAGAAATCGTATTGGCCCATCCGGACACCCGGAAGGATCTATTCCATGTGTATTTCAACAACCTTTCGGCTTACAGTCAGGACATCATGTTTTACATTTTCTTCGAATTGCCTACTTGGGGCGAGGAGCTGAGGGCAAGGCATGAAGTGTTGATCCAGATTGTCAAGCTGGCCAACACCTTGGGCGTTCGATTTGCCTTCCCGACTCAAACCTTGCATATGGAGAGTTTCCCGGAAAAAAAAGGCTTGGTCCCTTCTTACCCCGGACAGGACATTTACCAGAATAATCTCCGGGATTTCCTCAGTAAGGAATTGGGCAAAAAGATCAATTGATCAAGGCTGAATGTTGAGGTAGGTTTTCTGAAGAATAGACTTCCCAGAATTATCCTTTGCTCGGACCCAAAAAAGGAATAGGCCATCCAGTTCAGAAAATTGGGTCTGAGCCAAGCCTTCCGAAGAGCTTTTCCAGAAAAGAGTGGTTCTCCAATCCGGTAATCTTTCACTGGGTGAAGGCTTGGAAAATTGGTCCCGATCCATTTCTACCCTTGGTTGTAAACCGAGATAATCAAAAAATCTCGCACTGGGTGCCAAAGGGAACAAGCCAAAATTATTCTCAAAACTAGTCCAGCTTAGCACTCCAGGAAAAGTTTGCTCATTGAGGTAAAATTCCCGGTTCAGCACCTCAAGCCTTTGCATAAACTTGGGATTAAAGCTGGCCAAGAGATCCGAATCAAACACCGGCATGGCATCCACCAGGATCAGGGGGTTGGATTCAAACTGCTTTTTCGCAGCCTCATCCAAAAGCCGGAATTCTTTTCGTTTTTCCCGAGTCCTCACCAATACACTGGGAACATACTCCCGAAGCACGGTCTCCACATCTTCAAAGCGGGTATAATCATCCAGATAATAGGTATAGTCAGCCACAAATCCCGTCACAATTTCCATGGAGTCGAGTTCGTATACCTCTTGGTAGTTAGCTTCCACCAACGCCGCTTTGAGCAACTTTTCCAACCTGGGCAAGTCCTGCTCGGTGAGCTGAAGGACTGGAAATTGAACATCCTGCCGAAAGGTAGTCTTGATGAGTGGGGAAATCACCTGAATGCCCGGCATCTCTGCACCATTTTCCAACTGGATAATCATTCGATCCCAATTTTTCAAGCCTCCGATGTCATAGATTAATCTTCCTTCAGCATCCGGCATATCGGTGTAAAGCGCACTTTGCTTTCCATGGACAGAAAGAAAAAAGGTGGAATTTGGATCCGGATTGGGAATTTCTACTTCTACAATATGCCCAAAGAGCTCGGGATAAATCTCATGGTCTTCCAGTCCAGCATACAAAGCTGAGGAAGAAAGCTGGACTTGTTCCTCCGGCAAATACGCATTGGCGATGGAAAGCCCCATTGCTTGAATTTCCCCCTGTGGCAGGCTTAAGGTATTTCCCAAAGTCCCCGATTTGGTCCCGGTCACAGAGGGTTTTGGACCTGGTTTGGAAATGGATTCCCCCTGATTTTTGGGTGGAAGGACCGGGTTGATGATGGTAATAAACTGCTGGGCTACTCCCACTTCCAAATCCAAATAAGGACTGATCCGAGTATAGACCCGAAGGAGATAATTCGCAGAGGGAATACTGGATTTGATTTTGAAAAAATTCAGGGCCTTGCCTGAGCTCAGCGGGATTTTGACGTAATCCACTGAATTGTTTTGAGCATCCACCAGCTCTGCATAAATGACCTGCGAGGGACTGGGACCATTGTCCAAAGTAACTTCAGCATCTATCCAGATTTTTTCTCCGGGAAAAAACAGGGTCTTGGGAATAGAAAAACTCACCCTTTCCACCTGCATGTCGACGGAGTTTTTCTGGGCGAGGACATTGCTTCCTCCTCGCCATAGGATAAAGCAAGCCATCAACAGCATGGGTATCCAATATCGTTTGATCGGTCTATTCATCTTCCCAAAAATCCGGTTTGACTGGTGAGGCATAAAGCGTGCAATCCGCACATCTCTTGGGAGTAGGATAATAGGCTACAATCGTAGTCCCCACCATCAACTCACGCGCAGGGAGAGTAGATCCATCCCCAAACCTTGAGGCGTAAGAATTTTGATACACCGGCTCTATGTCTATGACACAATCGTTGAAAGCAGGATCTAAATAATTCCAGGGAGAAACCTCTACACGGTTGATATAAATCCTTTTTTGTTTTACAATTCCCATACTGACTTGTCCGATCACGGGTGTGTTGGGATTGTCCATACTCTGGATATTTCCTCCGATCAGAGAAGGCAAAGGACTGAATATGGAGCCGATATCCTCCGTGTTTTTCTTCAAAATCTCCCAAAATGCCACATCCTCCTGAGCAATCGCCTTTTGGGATATCAAAATGCTGTATCGATCCATGATCCGCTCATCCCCAGTGGGAATTTCGGTAATGGTCTGTCTGAAAACCACTTGGTCCTGAAACCTTGAACTGGTTTCCAGGAGGATATCCGGACTATTTTCATTTTTGAAGCAAAGAGAAATCTGTTCTGCGGCGGTTCGGTCACGGACATCTCCGATTGACTTGTCATAGATGTAGGTAGTCCGGATTCTTGGCCGATAAATCCATGTTTCCTCAAAAGTCCACAAGAAATCATCCGCATTCTGATCCCCTTGCGTGGTCACAAAAACCTCCACTCCCTCCGAGTCTCTCACAAATCCCGCATCAATTATGTCCGGTGTCACAATCGGCCGAATCGCTTGGGATTGATAGCGAGCCCCGTTTTTCAAAAGAATTTCTAGCACATAGGTGTTTTGCTCAGAGACATTATGCTGGAAAACATAAATCCCCGGATCGCTTTCTACCAAAGGATATTGCTCCCCTGTACTTGACCTCAAAAGCACTGAAGCTCCCTTTTCCGGTGCCAGTTCAGGATTTTCGTCTAAGGGGACGGTCCAGCTAAGCTTCAATTCACTCTTGGTTCCTTCCGAATCCAAATAGCCTTCCACCACCAAAATCATGGTATCCGAACTCGGGATCTCCGGATCAAAAGGAGTCCTGCAGGCCCAGAAAAGGCCTAATCCTAGGAGATATGTCCAAAAAACCTTCCGCATCAAAATCTGAAATTATAGCTGATAAATGGAATGGGCTCCGCAAAAATTGAAAGCTGATACCCTTTTAATTTTCCTCCTTCCGGCACATAATAGACCGAGTAGGCATTGTCCCGCCCGAGTATATTATACACCCCCGCCGACCAGGATCCATGCGCCACTTTTTTCACTTTGTGATTTCCGTCAAGATTCACGGATAAGTCCAATCGGAAATAATCCGGAATTCTAAAGGAATTGCGATCGGCAAAATAAACCCGCTCCGATCCCCCATAATTAAACTTCGCCACAGGCAAGGTCACGGGACGGCCTGTGCTGTATTTCCCGGCAAGTGTAGTATTCACCCGACGGCTGAGCTCGTAGTTCAACACGAGATTGGCATTATGTGGCTGGTCAAAATTACTCGCATACCATTCCGAACGGTTGATTTGTTCTTTTCTTTCGGAAGGATCTGTTTGGAGCAGGGATCGACTGTAAGTATACGCGATAGACCCATTGAGCCTTCCGGTGACTTTCTTCAGATAAAGTTCCAAACCATAGGCCTTTCCTCGAGTCACCAATACATCCTGCTCTATTCGGTCATTCAGGATCAAGGTAGCTCCGGAACGGTAATCCAGGACATTGTTCATGGTTCGGTAATACACCTCTCCGGAAAATTCCAGGGCATTGTTTTCCATATTTCGGAAATACCCCAAAGCATACTGAATCCCTGTCTGTGGTTTGAGATAAGCGTCACTCAGCTTCCAGGTATCGGTAGGAGTGATCACGGAGGAATTGCTCAGCAGGTGGATATTCTGACGCATAGTGTTGACTCCGGCTTTGATGGAAGACCAATTGTTGAGAGCATACCTGCCCGATAGCCTCAGTTCAGGACCGAGATAGGACTGGATCAACTCTCCATTTCCGTAGGAATTTTCTCCGATAATGTTTTCAGGGAAAAAGGGCTGACCAGCTGCATACTCCGGTAAGGTCTGAGGGCCGAAATTCCCAAACCAATTCAGTCGGACTCCTCCACTTAGAGACAATTGTTCATTGACTTCAAATTCATCTCCCAAGAAAAGAGAAGCTTCCACTCCCTTTTCTCTTGGTACTTCATCCGGAATGACAATGCTCTCCGCTCCAAAGGGGTCAATTTTCCCCGGATTCAAATCATACCAAATCCCGTGAAATCCATAATTCAGAATATGCCGGTCTCCGAGATCCTGTCGGAATTGGGCCTTAAAAAATGTCTGTTGGATCTCAAATCCATAGTCGTAGGAATTCAGGGGATTGTCCTGGCCCAAAACATTAAAGTCGTAGCGATCTTGCCCCACAGAAAAATTCCCCTCTACCTGTTCATTGAAATAATGCGTCCAGGTCAGGGCATAATTCAGATTGGAATAGCTGTAGACGGTATCCGGATCAAACTGGAATTGGTCCTTGCTGTAATATCCTGAAAGCTGCAATTGGTCTTTGTCTCCCAACTGATGGTGAATGTTCGCATTGAAATCCCCGAAATAGGCTCTGGAAGCTCCCAAATCCGCCCGATCCTCCAAATAATCCAACAGCCAATCCGAATAGGTCAAGCGGCTTCCTATAATAAAACTGGTATTTTTCCCAATCGGACCCTCCAAACTCAAGCGGCTGGTCATAGGGCCGATTCCACCTGAGCCCCCAATTTTGTCGGATCGACCATTTTTAGAGTTTACCTGAAGGACCGAAGACAGCCTTCCTCCATAACTCACCGGAATTCCAGCCTTATACAACTCCACCCCGGACACCATATCCGAATTCACAGCAGAGAAAAACCCAAACAAATGGGAGGGATTGAAAAGCGTATTCTGACCCAATAAAATCAGATTTTGATCGGCGGCACCTCCCCGCACATTGAAGCCTACGCTGGCTTCGCCGGCGGTATTCACGCCCGGCATGGTCAGGATCCCGCGGATGATGTCCACCTCTCCCATCACGGCCGGCAGCTTCCGCATTTGCTGCACACTCAAGGTCTGCACCCCCATCTCCGGACGACTGACATTGGACAGGGCTCCGGAGCGGACCACCACCTCACTCAGGGAAAATACGCCTTCGCCGATGGTAATATCCAATCCTCCATCTCCTTGGATATCCAAGAGACGCTGCTCCGTATATCCTCCGATATTTTGGATCAGCAGCGTCTGATTTCCTTTGGGAAGGGTGATTTCGTATTTCCCTTCACGATTGGTGATGGTCTGCCGTTGACTTTCTTTTTCATAGACAATGGCCCCTTCGATCGGATTTTGATTTTCCAAACTGAGTATCGTTCCGTAAATCTTCGCCTCTGTTCCGGGTCCCGGCACTCCTAAGGTATACCTTCGGTTTCTCACAAACTCATCCTGGATCATAGCGGACCCGTTTTGAGTATGGTCTTGTTGAAAAAAATCTTCAGGAAAGTTGACCAGAAGTTTTTCCCCTTTAGAAATAAACACCTCTTTTTCCCGAGTGATGGAATACTTGAAATCTGTCTTGGCGAAAATCACCCCCAATACATCTTCCAGTCGATCTTGATTGGCCTGAAGGTTGACAGTTAGATCCCGGACTTCTGATTCTTTAAAATAAAAACGATAGGCCGTCTGTTCTTCGATCAATTCGGTAAACCGGATAAAGCTTGTCCCCGGGAAAAATCCGGAAATCCGATTCGCGTCTTGGCCCAAAAGGCTTTGGCAGGTAAGGCAAAGGATCAACAAGAAAAATAACTTTTGCTTCATGTCAACGAGGGGTCTGCACCAAAAATTTTAAGAAAGATTCCGGGCCTTGTTTGAAGTTGAGCTGATTGGCTTTGAGCTCCTTTTTGATCTTTTTTTTCTCCAAACCCAGAATTTCAAAAGCTTGGTTTGGCTTTTGAATGGGGAAAAACTCTCCGTTTTTCCAAAGGAAAAAATCCACTTTCATCACGTACTCGGAATCATATTTGGAGAGTTCCCGCTTGGGCTTGGTGGATTTCGTCCGCTTCGCCAAGGCTAGGAATTCCCCTTCTCCCAATACCTGATAAACCCCGTTGCCATTTTTGCCATAGCTTTCATTGCCGATAAAATGCCGAAACCGGTCTCCATTACCAAGAACAAAGCCATCGATCTTTTCGGGCTTAATGAGGATCTTTTGGTTGAATACAGGCTGAAAGGTTACCACCTGATCCCGGTAAATATCATACAACAGGGACACTTCAGGATAGGTAATGCCATTGATTGAAAGACTGCCTTTTTCAAATTGACGGGAAAAATAATAGGGATCCCCTTCGATCAATCGGGAAGGTTCCGCATATTGCCCCCCGGTAATCAACTCCTGAAAATGGGAGAACTCGGCTTGATAGGCCGGCAAAAATGCCAAATTTTCACCAACTACCTGAGCGAACAGACCTTTGCAAACAAAAAAGGAAACTGAGAAAAAGAAAAATATTATTTTACCCATCCCGAAAAATACGATGGAAAATCAGCTTAGATGCCTTTTCCAAAAAATATGTATAAACGGTCAATTTTGACCTGTAAACGGATTAAAACCTAAACTCCAACCCGATGACCACCCGTAGAAATCTCCTCAAATCTCTTGCGTTGGCTCCCTTGGCCGCAACCCTGGGTGCCCCTGCTGCCCTTGCCCAACCCAAAAAAGAAAGCAGGTTCAAGTTTTCCCTCAATACCAGCACCATCCGTGGACAGAAGCTGAGTCTCCCCGAAATCATCGAGCTGGCAGCCCGGGCGGGATACGATGGATTTGAACCATGGATGATGGAGATTCAGGGCTATTTGGATTCAGGAAAAAGTCTTGCCTCCTTGAAAAAACTGGCTTCTGATGCTGGTCTGGACTTTTTTGACTGCATCGGCTTCCCGACCTGGATGGCTCAGGATGCAGAGAAGAGCAAAGTTGGATTTGTCCAAATGGAAAAAGAAATGGGGATTTTGGCAGACTTGGGTTGTCCTCGAGTGGCTGCCCCGGCCATAGGGACGGAGGCTCCCTTGGATCTGATGCA
>JAJLJS010000110.1:0-1254 GCA_033844545.1 Cyclobacteriaceae bacterium
CGCTTCATTTACCCCGTTCCTTTGTAACTCCATGTTGAGTGTCCTACAACCCCAAGAGGCAAGCCTCTTGGTTTGGGCTAATTCCGTTTCGCTCGCCGCTACTCAGGAAATCGCGTTTGCTTTCTCTTCCTCCGGGTACTAAGATGTTTCAGTTCCCCGGGTCTGCCTTCCATACCCTATGTATTCAGATAAGGATACTGCTCCATTACGAGCAGTGGGTTTCCCCATTCGGAAATCTCCGGATCAAAGCTTACTTACAGCTCCCCGAAGCATATCGGTGTTAGTCCCGTCCTTCATCGGCTCCTAGTGCCAAGGCATCCACCGTGCGCCCTTAATAACTTAACCGTTGACCAATATGGTCATGTGTCGATATCAGCGATGATATCTATAAAGAAAATTACTAAGATGAACGATATTTTGTGAATATCTTGATATTAGTTACATTATCTAGTTTTCAAGGAACAACGATGACAATTCGTAAGAATTGTCTAAGGCTAAATCCGAAGATTTATCTTATTTGAGAGAATGCTCTCTCAAAACTAAACAAAACAACAAGCGTACATTCCTTAGAAAGGAGGTGATCCAGCCGCACCTTCCGATACGGCTACCTTGTTACGACTTCACCCCAATCATCTGTCCCACCTTAGGCGGCTGGCTCCAAAAGGTTACCCCACCGACTTCGGGTGAAACAAACTCTCGTGGACTTACGCCCGGAGAGAACAATGCCCGGGAACGTAAACACCGCGGCAAGCTGATCCGCGATAACTATCGATTCCGGCATCATGCAGGCGAGTTGCAGCCATCAATCCTAAAAGAGAATGGTTTTATGGGATTGGCTCGACCTCGCGGTTTCGCTTCCCTTTGTACCATCCAGTGTAGCACGTGTGTAGCCCAGGTCAGAAGGGGCATGATGATTTGACGTCCTCCCCACCTTCCTCCGGGTTGTCACCGGCAGTCATCTTAGAGTGCCCAACTGAATGCTGGCAACTAAGATCAAGGGTTGCGCTCGTTGCGGGACTTAACCCAACATCTCACGACACGAGCTGACGACAACCATGCACCACCTGTCACTCTGTCCCCCGAAGGGGAACGCTCTATCTCTAGAGTTGTCAGAGGATGTCAAGACCTGGTAAGGTTCTTCGCGTTGCTTCGAATTAAACCACATGCTCCACCGCTTGTGCGGGCCCCCGTCAATTCCTTTGAGTTTCAGTCTTGCGACCGTACTCCCCAGGCGGAGTGCTTAATGCGTTAGCT
>JAJLJS010000111.1:0-17933 GCA_033844545.1 Cyclobacteriaceae bacterium
TCAGCATTATTGAAATAAAGCAAAGGCGTAAAATCACCTTCCCAATAGGCATTTTTATAAAAATAAGGCTCATCGACATGATTGAATCCATCCGGGGAAAATGCCTGGACCAAAGGATGATTGGGGTTCTCTAATCGAACCTGGAAAGCCTGCTGTGGGGGATGATAATCAAAACTACCTCCGATCAGCCTGCTGAACTCCCAAGAATTGTTCAGCATGGTGTTTCCCCCATGCAAGACCAAAAGCCCGCCTCCCTCTTGAACATAGGTTAGGAGGTTTTGCTCCAATTCCTGAGCTTTTTTCATGAGAGTTGCAGAATCGGCTTTCGACTCGATTTTCAATTGATCCCAAAACAGATTTCTATGATCGGGTTTTGAATTGGTATTGTTAAGCACTAAAACATCATACTTTTTGAGGTTTTTCAATTCCATTTGGGTGAGGTCTTTACTGCCGGTCACGGTAAATGCCCCGCTTTTTTCACCCACTAGTTTAATCACCTCTTCGGTATGTGGTCTTACCCAATGGTTGAACCCCGTATGGAGCGAGAAGACCAATACTTTCTTTTTCTTTCCAAAAGGGAAATTGGTTTTGGATGGCGCGAGAGACTGGATTTTATCCTTCCAGGCTTGGTCTAATTTGACCGTATCCAGACTTTGAGCCTGTGCAAAATGTGCGGAAACTAAGAAAACGATTCCGTAGAAAAACTTCTTGATCATGGGTTATTGGGTTGAAATTTAGAGACCTTTTTGGGGATTTTGATATCTTCAAAACTGCATACCCAATAACCTGAAAAATCTATGTCTTTCAAAAGTTTTCTAATTCTTACGCTGTTTTTTGGAGGAATTTCTACGGGATCGTTTGCGCAAAAGGTTTCTCTAAAAGATTCTGCAACAGGGATTGATTTTTATCTAGAGGATCAAAAAGTCCTGACCTACCAAACTGCCAAAGAGCCTGTACCTCAGGGAGTAAAGGAGGCTTTTAGCAAGTCTGGATTTATCCATCCGATCAGCAGTCCAAGCGGACAGGTACTCAGTAGGGTTCAGCCCAAAGATCACTACCATCATTACGGCATTTGGGGACCCTGGACTCGGGCAACGATCAATGGTCGGGAAGTGGACTTTTGGAACCTAGGAGATGAAAAAGGCCGCGTGGATTTCGCCAAAGTCCTTTCCAAAAAAGTGGCAGGGGGAGCTGCTGAGCTCAATGTGCGCCAAAATCATGTGGACCTGAAGGCACCTGAATCCGAAAAATTGGCCATGGAAGAAGATCTGAGAATCAAACTCAAGCCTGCCGACCAAGGGAGATATATGGTGGATTACACGACAACAATTTTTACCAAAATTCCAGGAGGAATTCTCTTGGATGATTATCGATATGGCGGCGGCATTGGCTTTCGTGCTACAGAGCTATGGGGAGATGACAACAGCACCATTTTGACTTCAGAAGGCCACGATCGTAAAACTGCAGACGGGACTGAGGCAAAGTGGATTATCGTCAAAGGAAAAACCAATGCTCCCGAAGGCCAAAGCGGGATTCTTTTCCTAAGCCATAATACCAACAAAGTTCATCCAGAACCCTTGCGGGTATGGCCTGTCGGCCAGTACAATGGAAAAGGAAATGTGTTTATCGAATTTTGCCCGATACGTCACGAATCCTGGGAAATACAGCCTGATCACCGGTATACTTTAAAGTATCGAATGATAGTTTTTGATGGAGATTTGAGTGCTGAAGAAGCTGAGGCCTATTGGAGAGCCTTTGTAAAATGAAACCCTAATAACCAAACATAGCATGGAAAGAAGAGATTTTATGAAAAAGACGGCCCTAGCTACGGCAGCTTTTGGAATACCGACCATCGTGCCGGCATCCGTTTTTGGGAAAAATGCCCCAAGTAACCGGATCACGATCGGCCAAATTGGATGTGGCAGAATTGCCCGAGAACATGATATCCCCGGCACTTGGAGACATGAGGTAGCACAATTTGTGGCGGTTTCGGATGTGGATAGCAAGCGGATGACAGATGGGAAAAAGCTCATTGAGGAGTACTATACCAAGAAAACCGGGAAACCATATGTGGACGTAAAGCAATATGGGGATTATCGGGAAATGCTGCTCAATAAGGAAATTGATGCCGTGATAATTTCCACGCCTGACCACTGGCATTCTCAGCCGGCCATGGAAGCTGCTTTGGCAGGAAAACATATTTATGTGCAAAAACCCACTTCTCTGACGATCAAGGAAGGCCGCCAATTGGTAGATGTTGTGAATAAGACCGGAGTTGTACTTCAGCTGGGCACCCAGCAGCGATCCAGCGAGCAATTTAGAATTGCCGCAGAATTGGTACGAAACGGTAGAATCGGAAAATTACATACGGTCAGAATCGGGCTTCCCGGAGACCCCTCAGGCCCGGATGCTCCACCGATGCCGGTTCCTTCTAATTTGAATTTTGACATGTGGCTGGGTTCTACCCCGGAGATTCCTTACTCAGAGATAGGGGTGCATCCACAAAATGACTACAGCCGACCGGGTTGGTTGCGACATGAAAATTACGGAGCAGGCATGATTACCGGATGGGGGCAGCATCACTTTGATTCAGCGGCCTGGGGAATGGATACTGAATTGACCGGTCCGAGGTATATCGAGGCGGTGGCCGAGTTTCCAAGAGCCGGATTCTGGAATGTCCACGGTGATTTCATGGTCAAGGCAGAATATGACAATGGAGTGGTAATGCTGACTTCCGGAGGCTATCCCAATGGAATTCGGTACGAAGGAACAGAGGGCTGGATTTGGGTTTCCAGAGGAAATTACGTGGCTTCCTCTTCTGATCCAGTCGCTCAGGGGAATAATGCCAAAGCTCTGGATGCTTCAGATCCCAAAATTTTGACCTCCGTTATTGGAGAAAATGAAATCCGCTTGACCAGAAGTACAGAACATCACGGCAACTGGCTGGGAGCGATTCAAGGCAACAATGATTTACTTTCTCCTGTGGAGATTGGACATCGGGCTTGCTCCGTTTGTTTGGTCAGTCACATTGCGATGAAAATGGGCAGAAAACTCACTTGGGATCCTGTCAAGGAAGAATTTGTCAATGACCCGGAAGCTAATTCCCATTTAAGCAGACCGCAAAGACGACCTTGGGGAACGGATTATGTAAAAGTTTGAAAATTAAGATTTGAAATTTGAAATGTGGATTCGCTGGTTCATGGAATCAATCCCGGATAATTACTCTTCGATTTGTAGGATAATATGACCTTGCTTTCCCCAAGTTTACTCATGCATACTAAAAACTATATTTTCGGGGCCCTCGTGGCCCTTTTGTTCACTTCCTGTGATTCAACAGAAAATGCAAACTCCATGGAGAACTCTTCTTCTCAAAAAGTAACCATCATGACCTTGGATCCGGGGCATTTCCACGCAGGGCTGATCCATAAGACCATGTACCCCGAAGTGGATTCCACGGTTTATATTTTCGCTCCTGAGGGAGCAGAACTAAAGGATCACCTGAATCGGATTTCCGGGTACAACAACCGGGAGGAAGACCCAACAGCTTGGAGTTTGGAAGTCTATACCGGTCCGGATTATCTCCAAAGAATGATCAAATCCAAGCCTGGGAATGTGATGATGGTTGCCGGGAAAAATGATCTGAAGATCGATTACATTCTTGCAGCCATTGAAAACGGAATCCATGTCTATGCCGACAAACCTCTCGTCATTAATTCAGAAGGGTTCCAGAAGCTAAAAAAGGCTTTTGCCATGGCTCAGGAAAAAGAGCTTTTGCTTTACGATATCATGACTGAGCGCTTTGAAATCACCACCTTATTGCAACGGGAAGTATCCCGAATTCAGGAGGTTTTTGGCAGTCTTGAAAAAGGAACACCGGAAAACCCATCCATTTCCAAAGAATCAGTCCACCATTTTTTCAAATATGTATCGGGAGCTCCTTTGGTTCGCCCGGATTGGTTTTTTGATGTGAATAAGGAAGGGGAAGGAATTGTAGACGTGACCACCCATTTGGTGGATCTGGTCCAATGGGAAGCATTTCCGGATCAAATTTTGGATACCACAGATGTCAAAATGCTTCAGGCTAGACGCTGGGCAACTTCGATGAGTTTGGAGGAGTTTCAGCAAGTCACCGGAAAACAAAGCCTTCCGGATTTCCTCGAAAAAGACTTCAAAAACCAGCAATTGGAAGTTTTCTCAAATGGGGAAATGATTTACCAACTCAAAGATATCCATGCCAAAGTGAGCGTGATCTGGAATTTTCAAGCCCCTGAAGGAGCCGGAGATACCCATTTCAGTTTGATGCGGGGGACGAA
Organism: Cyclobacteriaceae bacterium; assembly: GCA_033844545.1. Lineage (GTDB taxonomy): Bacteria > Bacteroidota > Bacteroidia > Cytophagales > Cyclobacteriaceae > Algoriphagus. The sequence continues at coordinate 4,314 of JAJLJS010000111.1, forward strand.
GGCTGATTTGATCATCCGACAGGGAAAGGAAGAAAATTATCGTCCGGCACTGTATGTGCAGTTGAAAGGTGGGCAAGAGGCTGAGTTGGAAAAAGCCATTACTCAAACCTTGTCTTCCAGCTATCCAGGATTGAGCCTCCAAAAAATGCCTTCTGGGGAATATCAAGTAATGATACCCGATCACTATCACAATGGGCATGAGGCACATTTTGCACAAGTCACGGAGAAGTTTTTGGAGTATTTCAAGGAAAAAAATATGCCGGCTTGGGAAGTACCCAATATGATAACCAAGTATTATACGACTACCCTGGCCAGAGAATTTGCATTGAAATAGGATTTCTGTGAACAGTAAGGGATAAGGGGAGTTTTACCACTATGGATCAAGCTCCCCTTTCTTCTGAAAAGTTAACCGTAGCCATCGCCGGAGCAGGAGGATATGTGGGTCGGTGGTTTATAGACCGATACCATGAAAAGTACAATCTCATTGGTCTGAGCAGAAAGAAACTCAAAACCAACCCTTATCCCACAGTAGCATGGAGGCAAGTGGAATTATATTCCATCACCTCAACCATGGAAGCACTAAAAGGCGCTGACGTTGCCATTTATTTGGTTCATTCCATGAATACCACTACCCGGCTCAATCAGGGCTCCTTTGAGGATATGGACCTATTGCTGGCGGATAATTTTAGTCGGGCATCGGAGTTGGTGGGAGTGAAGCAACTTATTTATCTGGGAGGGTTAATCCCGGATGGAGGAGAGAAGGAGCTTTCCCGACATTTGAAAAGCAGACTGGAAGTAGAAGAAACCCTTGGATCAAGAAAAAGCAAATTGACGGCATTGAGGGCTTCCATCATTGTAGGTCCTGGTGGCTCAAGTTTTGAAATTATTCATAAACTGGTCAAGAGATTACCGATCATGGTTTGTCCCAAGTGGACAGAATCATTGACCCAACCGATAGCCTTGGAGAATACACTTCAAATTTTGGATGCCTGTATTGGCAATCCAAAGGCTTTTGGGAAAGTGTATGAAATTGGCAATCCCGAGGTCATGTCCTATCAGGAAATGCTTCTTAGGACCGCGAAAGTTCTTGGGAAATCAAGAAAAATATTCTCTGTTCCTTTCTTTTCCCTGGGTCTCAGTAAGTTTTGGGTTGGGCTTTTTGGGGATGGGCCTCCTCAGCTGGTTTCTCCTTTGGTGGAAAGTCTAAAACATACGCTGGTGGTCAACCCGAAGCATCAATTTGATTTGGGTCCTATTCCGTATTTGGATTACACGCAAAGTGTTCATCTGGCACTAAATCCTGAGAGACAGCCTCAAAAGACAATATTTTATAAAAGAAAAGGGGTGAAAAATACAGTTCGATCTATCCAAAGAATCCCGAATTTGGGGAGAAACTCAGCACTTTGGGTTGCAAACCGATACAAAATTTGGCTTCCCGGATTTTTGAAAAAGATTATTAGAAGTAATGTTCGGTCCGACAACGAAATGGGCTTTTATCTTCTAGGAACCTCCAAGCCCATGCTTCAGTTGACCATGATTCCAGATCGAAGTGATCAGAAAAGGCAACTTTTTTACATAACCGGAGGTTGGTTAGTAGAGCGATATGATTACGGATGGCTAGAATTCCGTGAGGTTTTGGAGGGGAAATATATTCTGACAGCCATTCATGAATTTGTCCCCAGACTTCCTTGGTTCGTATATGTATACACCCAGGCAAGAATTCACCTTTGGATAATGAATCAATTCAGAAAGTATCTGGAGGGGAAAATTCAAGCCAGCTAATTCATCGGAAAATACGTGGTGCAAGATTCCAGAAAGAACTGCTCAATCCGTTTTTCCGGAATTTGGAAGGGTAATTGTCCGGTAAACTCTTCATAACTGATTATCTTAGTATAGCTTTTAGCATAAAAGAATTATAGCATTATATATGAAAACTTTGTCTTTTTCGAATGGCGATCAAATGCCAATGGTAGGTTTAGGAACATGGAAAAGTAAACCTGGAGAAGTACGCCAAGCAGTCTATTGGGCAATTGAGGCAGGTTATCGGCATATTGACTGTGCTGCGATATACCAGAACGAAGCCGAAGTTGGGCAGGGAATAGGAGATGCCATATCAGCTGGTTTGGTGAAAAGAAAAGATCTATTTATCACGTCCAAGCTTTGGAATGATTCCCATAGGCATGAAGATGTTCATCCTGCATTGGAAAAGTCTCTCAACCTATTGCGTCTGGATTATTTGGATTTGTATTTGATTCATTGGCCCATAGCCTTCAAGCATGGGATTACCTTTGCCCAGCATCGGGAGGAATTTTATACGTACCAGGATATTCCTCTGACACAAACCTGGGAAGCAATGCAAGAGCAAAAAGATGCCGGGCTGACCAGGCATATTGGAGTATCCAATTTCAACCAATCCAAGCTTAAAGAAATTATGGCCTTGGAAGGACAAAATCCGGAAGTGAACCAGATTGAATTGCATCCTTTTTTGCCACAGGAAAAACTGGTGGAGTTTTGCAGAGAAAATAGCATTCTACTCACTGCATACTCCCCTTTGGGCTCCCCGGATTCTAGAGCCGATCGGCACAAAAATGATCCGAAGCTTTTGGAGAACCCTTTGATTTTGGAATTGGCCAAAAAACATGGAGTGGGACCGGGAAGTATTTTGATCGCTTGGTCAATTGCCAGAGGAATTTCCGTGATTCCCAAGTCTGTTTCCAAGGAAAGGATTATTTCAAACCTTGAAGCGGCCTCGATCCAATTGAGTGATCAGGATTTGTTGGAAATCCAGGATATCGGGGTTCAACACCGGTTTGTAGATGGCAGTTTTTTTACAGGAAGCCAAAGTCCCTATAAGCTCACAGATTTGTTTGAATAAAATCCTGTAAGTTCCAAAAAGCATTTTAGTGTCTACCAGACCTTTCGAATAGGAGGGATAAAGATCTCCTATTTTGATTTGAGGACTTTCGGAATTTAGAGTGCTTATGGGACTACCAGGAAGTAGGAGACGGACATTTTGGGTTAGTCTTCAATTTCCAGTGTTTCGAGAATGTCCGCCATTTGGTCAAAATCCCGAAGTCCTGCTTTGATTTCTTTGCCTCCGTTTAGGGTAATGCCATGCAATTTTAATTCCTCCAATAGGATTAGAACATTGTCCACATGGATGCCACTTCCCAAGAGTACCTTACATTTTTCTGAAAGTGTAAGTATGGACTGCATATCAGCGTCTGTTAATTCCTCATTTTCTGTATGAATATGAATGAGAATATCAGCCTGAGAAGCGAATTCGGAGACCTGAGCTTCCAAATGCTTAATCTCCTTCAGATCCACTTTGTAGATTAGGGAATACCCTTTCCCTTCAAGATTTTTCAGATCTTCCAATCTGTCAAACTCAATCCATTTGACTTCGGGATATTCTTTCAGGATTTCTTCCATGTCCAAAGTTGGGTTCCAGGTGAACTCAGCAACAAACTCCACCCCGGAAACCCATCCCGTAATTTCCTTGAATTCTGCCGGACTGACATAATTGGGGTTTTCTGTGTCCAAAGAAAATCCTAAAAGGTCTACCATCATTCCTGCGCAGTATCGAGCATCGGTCAGGTTGGTGACATGGTTTATTTTTACGAAGGTCTGAAGAGCCATAGTTGAATCGAATTTGACGCGAAAATAGGAACGGTTTTATTGGAAGAAAAGAAAAGTAACTCCGGAAAGCCTTGGGATTGGTCGGAGTTCCTGCAAAAGCTTATATTTTTACCTCAACGAATTTATGATGAAGGCGAGATTAGGCATAGCATTGTTTTTTGTAGTCGGAGTTTTCCTTTCGGCCTGTGAGGAAACCTCAGAATATCCTAACCTCGACTTGCAATTCGAGTTTCAACCTTTGGAATTGGGAAATTTTTGGATTTATCGGGTAGAGGAGACGATATATTTCGGAGAAAATGATTTCGAGAGTAGTACTTATTTCATTCGGGACCGAGTACGAAGTAGTTATGTCAACGAAGCCAATGAATTGGTTTTTATTGTAGAGCGGCAAAAATCCCAAGACCAGAATAATTGGACCATCCTGAAAGATTATACTCTTTTTTTCAGGGATAATACCCTGGTCAGAACAATCGATAATCAGCCGGTTGTGGCCTTGGTTTTTCCTCCAAAGCTTGGAAAAACCTGGAATGGCAAAGTCTATCAAGCGGGTGATTCCGACGAATTTGAAATTGAATCTTTTGAGAATAACCTTCTAAAAGTCAAGCAGGAGGAATTTGATGATAAAGTTACGCTTAGGGATAATCGATTCGAAGTTTTTGAAAAGGGGATAGGATTGACCGAAAAATACGAGGAAGTGGTGACCTACTGCTCCCGAACCGAATGCTTGGGGAATCAGTTGATAGATGGAGGGTCTCAAGTGAGTTTAACCTTGGTAAGGCATGGGAGAAATTAGGGTTTTTATTTTTTTGGTCTTTTTGTTTGGGTTTGGTTTTCAGTCGAACGCCCAAAACAGGTATGCGGTTTATTTGAAGTATAAGCCTCAGACCGAATACACCTTGTCCAATCCACAGGCTTACCTTAGCTCCAAGGCTATTCAAAGAAGACAAAAAGAAAAGCTTGCCATTGACAGTCTTGACTTACCGGTTTCAGAAAAATACCTAGACCTCCTTCGGAAGAGTTCAAATTATATCTTATATAATTCCAAATGGTTGAATGCTTCCATTTTGGTTGCAGATGCGACTCAGATCAATGCCATCAAGTCTTTCCCCTTTGTAGAAAAAGTAGTCTATGTGGCTCCGGGGTATTATCAACCTCCCGGAGCCAGGATTTTACCTGAGTCCGAAGTCCGTGATCCATCTAAAGCAGAACATCCCAAATGGAAAAACAGGGAATCATCCATGACTTCAAATGCCTATGATTTTCAAAATCAGCTGATCGGGATTGATAAAATGCACCAGGAAGGATTTACCGGTAAGGGAATAACCATTGCGGTTTTTGATGCCGGGTTTCCCGGAGTAAATACAGCAAGTCCATTCTCATATTTGATCACCAACCAAAAGATAATTGCGCAAAAAAACACCGTAAAACCTTGGCAAAAAGAGGTTTTTACGGACCACCCTCACGGGACCAATGTCTTATCTCTGATTGGGGCCAATGAGCCTGCAAAGCTGGTTTCTGGGGCTTTTGATTCAGAGTATGTTTTAGTAATAACCGAGGATGTCTATACAGAATATTGGATTGAGGAATTGAACTGGGTCAGGGGAGCGGAATTTGCGGACAGCCTGGGAGTGGATATCATCAACAGCTCTGTGGGGTATATTGACTTTGATGATCCCTCGATGACCTACCAAGCCAAGGATCTGGATGGAAAGACCACGATCATAGCCAAAGGAGCAAAAACTGCATCTGACAAGGGGATTTTGGTCGTCAACAGTGTCGGGAATTATGGTTCTTCCGGAGCGACTTCCCTGGTTTCACCGGCAGATGTCAAGGAGGTTTTGGCCATAGGGTCTGTCACTCAGCAATTGAGTGTTTCAGGGTTCAGCTCCAGAGGGCCTACCGGGGATGGTCGGATAAAACCAGATTTAGCAGCTTTCGGCAATAGTCCCGTATTGATCCTATCCAATGGCGCTACGGCTACTTCCAGCGGAACTTCCTTTTCTGCTCCTCAGGTCGCGGCAATGGCAGCGGGTTTGTGGAGTGCAAAGCCAGAATGGACCCGAGCGGAATTAATGGAAAATCTACTTCGAAGTGCCTCTCAATTTGATAAACCGGATAATCAGCTTGGGTACGGTATCCCTGATTTTTTCAAGGCCTATTATGGAGAAATTCTTTCCGTAGAGAATGGGGAGGAAGTAGGATGGAAAGTTTTTCCAAATCCCATGGTTGAGGACCAGCTAAGTATCTATTTTGGAGTAGGCCAAAAATGCAATTTTACCCTGATTGATTCTTCGGGAAAAGTAATCCTTGAGTCTGAGTTGGAAAGGCCCAACGTCCAATCTCCCTATACCCTAAATCTTCCTTGGATTCGACCTGGATTTTATTTGATCCAACTTCAGGAAGGAAGTCTAGTCAGGCATTCCAAAATACTTAAGCGATAAATCGATCCTTATTTAATTTATAGAGCTTTAATTTAAACCCATGCACCCATTAATATCACCTTCAATTCTTGCCGCTGATTTTGCCAACTTACAGCGAGAAGTAGAGATGCTCAATGCATCAGAGGCAGATTTTGTCCATGTGGATATTATGGACGGCCTTTTTGTTCCGAATATTTCATTTGGGATACCGGTTACGGAAGCCATTCATAAGCATTCAAAAAAGCCATTGGATGTTCATCTGATGATTGCAAATCCTGAAAAATACCTCCATGCCTTTCGAAATGCCGGAGCCGAAATTATCAGTGTTCATTTGGAAGCATGTTCTCACCTCCATAGAACAATCCAGGAAATAAAAGACTTGGGTGCAAAAGCCGGAGTGGCGATCAACCCTCACACCCCCGTAGCGCTTTTGGAGGAAGTCATTCAAGAGATCGATGTCGTATGTGTGATGTCGGTCAATCCGGGCTTCGGAGGTCAAAAATTTATAGAAAATACCTTTGCCAAGGTCAAGGCACTTAAAAAATTGATCCAAGCCAAAGGATCCAATGCCTGGATTGAAATTGACGGGGGAGTTAATCTGGGAAATGCTCCAAAATTAATTGAGGCTGGAGCAGATATTTTGGTGGCAGGAAGCTTTGTGTTCAATTCGCCTGATCCTAAGGAAGTTATCAAAACCCTACGACGAGTTCATGAAGTCTAAATCCACTTGCCGTTCATCATAAAAAATCTTAAATGAACAATTTCAGACTTGGATTTTAAATCTCAGAGGGTTTTATTGAAAATTAAATCAATTTAAACCTTATTAGTTATGAGAAAAATTTGGATGTTTTTAGCTCTTTTCGGAGGCTTAAGTTTTGCATCAGTGGCCCAGGAATCGGCTGAAACTGAGGAAATTTCGGAAGAGGATATCACAAAGTTTGCAACCGTGGAAGTGATGACTGCCCAGTTTGTAGATGCCAAAACGGAAGAGTTGAGAAATATGATCATAAATAATGAGGTGATCGACGGGGGAGCTAGATACAATGAAATCAAAGCCGCATGGGGAGATGAAGCCAAAGAAGCAGAGATCAAGTTGACCGAAGAAGAGCGGGCTGCCTATCAGGCAATCAAGGATTTTCAGGATTCACTTCAGCAGTCTGTAGTAGAATACAAGACCGAATTGATCAAGAATGATGAGATTTTGGGAGTGTCTATCTATAATAAAGTGAATGGCGCGATCAAAGAAGATCCAGCCATGAAAGAAAAATTGGATCAGAAAATTGCTCAACTGAAATCTGAAAAAGATAATGCACCAACTGATGGGCAATAAGCTTTCTTGGCAAAAAATTTGAAGAAGTCTCTGCAAAAAAGAGACTTCTTTTTTTTATACCTACCTTATCTCTGGAAACGTTATACCCCTATGAACCATAAAATTTCCCTCTTCAGCTTACTTTTGGTCTTGGTTGTTCATCAGAAAATTCAGGCACAAGGTGAAGATATTTTCGGAATCAGTGAAAAAGCCAAAAATCCCAAAAGTGAATCTTCCGTGGGAAATGCCGCCCGGAATATCCTGGAGCTTTTTTCCTTGGAGATTTCCACGGGGGCAGCTTATCAGAATATGGGGATGAATTTTTATTCCGAAAATCCCGGACTTTATCCCCTGACCCAATTTCAAAACTTTGAAAATCCCCTGGATATTTCCCCTGAAAATCCACTCAAAATGAGTGGAGGGGATTGGGTGATGCCTTTGTTTAACGGGGGAGTCAGGATCAACCTGTTTAACATTCTTACCATTGGAGGAGGCTATGGCATGGAGTGGGGGAAATTCGGCACTTTAGAAGGAGGGGATTTTCAATTTCCGATGGAAGGGCCTTCCTATAAATTGAGCAAAACTTACGGTACAGTAGGATTAGTCCTCTATGATGCAAAAAGAAGACAGAGTTTTCTCAGATGGAAATACCGGAAGTATAGTTCAAATAATCTATACATGCAGTCGGAGTTGAGGCAGCGGGCCAGACAGATTTACCCTTGGAGATTTATCCTTGAAGGGGAATTTGGAAACATGAACATCAAAGATTTTTATGATCCGGCTTTGGATCAACCCAATTCAGCCTATGATCCCAAACTAGCCCTATCAGCAGATCCATATTTTGGGCTTGGACTACGAATTGAAAGAGATTTTTCTGAATACACCAAACTGTTCATCAAAGGGGGGGCTGACTTCAGGAAATTCACCTATGCAGCCTCTGATTTTTCTGAATTTCAGGAGATTGACCAGAATGTATATGGGATGCAGGTCGGTGTGGCCATCAAAATTCCCGGTACCAAACGCTGTAAAATCCAAGGCTGTGGAGTGGTCATGAAGCATTTGCATGACGGAATCGAATATCGGGGTAGCGGGATTTTCCAACTTCAAAACCGAAAAATCGGGCAGTGGTATTGAGTCCATTTGCTTCGTTTTTACTTTCCTAACGGGGTTTTATTACCTTGGTCTTTTTACTATCTTGCAGCCTTATTTGACGCGCGAAAAAGCACTTTATGGCCCAAGGAGAAAACGAGCACATTATTCCCATCAATATTGAAGAGGAAATGCGTGGAGCCTACATCGATTATTCGATGTCGGTTATTGTTTCAAGAGCACTTCCAGATGTACGAGACGGATTAAAGCCAGTTCACCGAAGAATTCTATTCGGAATGCAAGAACTGGGAGTTTTACACAACAAGCCCTACAAGAAATCGGCAAGGATCGTGGGTGAGGTATTGGGAAAATACCACCCGCATGGAGATTCTGCTGTTTACGATACCATGGTACGGATGGCCCAAGAATGGTCTCTTCGATATCCTTTTGTAGACGGTCAGGGTAACTTCGGTTCAGTCGATGGCGACAATCCTGCGGCAATGCGATATACCGAAGCCCGCCTCCGAAGGATCGCTGAAGAAATGTTGGTGGACATCAACAAGGATACTGTAGATTTTCAATTTAACTTCGACGATTCCCTCAAAGAGCCAAGCGTACTCCCGGCGAAAGTTCCCGCCTTGCTGCTCAATGGAGCATCCGGGATTGCAGTGGGTATGGCGACCAATATGGCTCCGCATAATCTGGGAGAAATCATTGATGGCATCACCGCTTACATCGACAATAGGGACATTACGATCTCCGAATTGATGCAATTTATCACGGCTCCAGACTTTCCAACCGGAGGCATTATCTATGGATATAACGGGGTAAAAGCTGCCTTTGAAACAGGCCGGGGAAGAATCGTGGTTAGAGGTAAAGCCAATATCGAGACGAAGGATAATGGGAACAGGGAGATGATCGTCATCACCGAGATCCCTTATATGGTCAATAAGGCCAATATGGTGGAGAAAACAGCCCAGTTGATCAACGAGAAAAAAATTGACGGTATTTCGGCGATCCGGGATGAATCGGACCGATCAGGGATGAGAATCGTCTATGAACTGAAGCGTGATGCTGTGGCAAACGTGGTGTTGAATAACCTCTACAAGCAGACTCAGCTTCAAACCTCCTTTTCAGTAAACAATGTGGCCCTGGTCAAGGGAAGACCTCACACGCTAAACCTTAAGGATCTAATTGTTCATTACGTAAGTCACCGGCACGAAGTAGTCGTCCGAAGGACTGAATATGAGCTGAAAGAAGCAGAGAAAAGAGCTCATATCCTCGAAGGTTATTTAATCGCTTTGGATCATTTGGACGAGGTGATTTCGTTGATCAGAAACTCGGCCGATCCAGAAACCGCCAGAAATGGCTTGATTGAGAAATTCAGTCTGAGTGAGATTCAAGCACGTGCAATTCTGGATATGAGACTTCAGCGTCTTACCGGAATGGAGCGCGAGAAGATCATTCAGGAATACAAGGATATCATGGCTTTGATCGAAGAATTAAAAGAGATCCTTGCCAATGAAGACAAGCGAATGGAAATCATCAAGACCGAGCTTTCTGAAATGAAAGAACGGTATGCGGATGATCGTCGCACTGAGATCGAGCACAATGCGGAAGACTTCAGCTACGAGGACATGATTCCGAATGAAGAAGTGGTCATCACCGTTTCTCATGAAGGATATGTCAAGCGAACTGCTCTTACTGAATATAGAACTCAGGGAAGAGGTGGAGTAGGTTCACGTGGTGTAAGTACCAAAAATGACGACTGGACAGAGTACCTGTTCACGGCATCTACCCACAACTATCTGTTAATCTTCACAGACAAGGGTAAATTGTTTTGGTTAAAAACCTATGCTATCCCAGAAGGATCCAAAACTTCCAAAGGGCGACCAATCCAAAACCTGATCAATATTCAGTCGGATGACAAAATCAGGGCAATCATTCAGGTGGATGATCTGAACGATCAGGATTATATCAACAATCACTTCCTGGTCATGGTGACCAAGCAAGGGGTGATCAAAAAAACCACCTTGGAACAATATTCCCGACCAAGGTCCAATGGAATAATTGCTCTGAATATCCGTGAAGATGATCAATTGGTGAATGTGGACATGACCAATGGTAACCAGCATATCGTGATCGCAGCCAAATCCGGTAGGGCTATTCACTTTCACGAATCGGCCGTCAGACCTATGGGAAGGACTGCTACAGGCGTAAAAGCCATAACGTTAAATAATGATAATGATTATGTCATTGGCATGGTTTGTGCCTCCGAAGAAAATGCAACTCTGCTGGTAGTTTCTGAAAAAGGCTATGGAAAAAGGTCTCTTCTGGACGAATACCGAATCACAAATAGAGGTGGCAAAGGGGTCAAAGCAATGAATGTGACTGATAAAACAGGAGCTCTTGTAGCGATCAAAGAAGTAGTAGATACTGATGACCTGATGATCATAAACAAATCCGGAATTACTATCCGGATATCCATGGAAGAATTGAGAGTCATGGGCCGAGCCACGCAAGGTGTTCGATTGATTCGAGTAGGCGAAGGAGACGAGATTTCTTCTGTGGAAAAAATTTCAAGAGAGGAAGATGAAGTTATAGAATCTTCCGATCTTGCGAATGAATCTTCTGATTCTACCGAGGAAACAACTGAATAACCAAACAAATAAGAACAAACACTAATGAAAAAACTGATTCTCTCAGTGGCCCTTGTGGGTGCAACCACCTTGGCATTCGGACAAAAGAAGGTTGTCCGGGATGCAGAAAAAGGATTCAAATCCGGTGATCTGTCTGCTGCACTTACAGCAATTGATGCTGCTGCCACTAACCCTGAAACAAGTGGTGACCCTGCCACTTTTGTACTGAAAGCACAAATCCAAACCAAAATGTTTGGTGCTGATTCCACCAATACTATGGAAACTCTTGAGGTAGGGAATAATGCCCTTGAAACCTTCTATAAAGCCATGGAAATGGCTGGTGGTGATAAGGCATCTTCTACCGGAAAAGCTGTTTATGCAGAAGAAGTACCCGGTATTCCTGAAAATCTTAGACCCTATTCCATCAATTCTTTGAAGAACCTTTCTTTCGACAAAGCAATCGATAGATTTAATGAAGATGACCCTGAAATGGCCTATGAGTTCTTTAACCTTGCAGGTCAAATCGACAAAACTGACTCCACCATTCATTACAATGCCGGTTACCTGGCGAATGAATTGGGCCGTTTTGAGGAAGCTAAGGAGCATTTCAATGTCCTTTTGGAAATTCCTGAATACAATAAGTTAAATGCCTATTACTTCATGGTTCAAATCCTTAGCACAGAGGAGAAAAATCCTGAAGCTGCTTTGGATCTTGTGACAAAAGCAAGAACTGATTATCCAGATGATAAAGTATTGGCTGAATATGAAATCCAGCTTTTGCTTCAGTTGAACAGAATGGATCAGGCTATGTCACAAATCAAAGAAGCGCTGGCGAATGATCCGAACAATCCTGGCCTTTGGTTAAGATCTGGTTATTTGAAAGAGCAATCCGGTGATGTAGAAGGCGGATTGGCTGATTACAAAAAAGCAGTAGAAATTGATCCTGAATTCTATCAAGGAAACTATTATGCAGGTGCATTGCTATTGGAAATGTCCACTAAGATGTTGAATTCCTTGAATGACCTTTCTGATGCCGAATGGGAAAAGCAATCTCCGATTGTAGGTGCTAAAGCGGATGAATATTACAAAGAAGCAATTAAATACTTCACCAAAGCTTCTGAACTTCAGCCTGAGAATACTGACGTCATGATTATTCTTTATCAGATCAATTCTAGACTGAAGAATACTGCAGAAGCAGAAAAATACAACCAAAAGCTGATTCAGATTTTGGGACCGAATTGGATGGATAATTAATCCACCGAAAAACAAAAAAAAGACCAGTCTCAAGCTGGTCTTTTTTTGTTTTTGGCCTGTACCCCAAAATGAAACAGGGATGCATAAAATTATCTTTCTATTTCCTGGGAAGAAAGTTTCTTATTCAGTAAAAAATCAATTTTTTTGAAGATCAATTGCTTTTCTAATGATGAGTAGAAGGAGTATCTTTTTAACCACAGTGGTTGCCTTGCTGATTCATCAAGGAATATATGCTCAATCCCAATACGAGAAATCCATAAGCGCTGCTTTTGAAACGGGGCCCTTACTCAGTAACGGAACAGACTGGGGAGATCAAATCAAAGAACTTGTTTCCTACCGTGGAATCGATCTTCAATTTGGGTGGAGGAATTACAGTTCTAGTATTTATTCGTCGATTTATCGATATCCCAAGTTTGGTTGGGGTCTCAATGCCGCATTAAATTATTCCCGTGAAATAGGCCAACCTATCGCCCTCTATGGATTTTTTGATATTCCTTTTTCTAACCCAAGGCCTGAAAAGAAAGTAGATTTCGGATATTTTAGTCAGATAGGACTTGGCTTTAACCTGAAGCCCTATGATGAAAACTCCAATCCGATGAATCAATACATCGGTTCAAAAGTAAATTGCTACATCCATATGGGGTTTTACTCTTCCGCGAAAATTTCTCCCAGAGTGAATGCAAATGCACGGGTTGGCCTTAAGCATTATTCCAATGGTTCTACTAAAAGGCCAAATGCAGGTATCAATTTGATTCCCATAAACCTAGGTGTTGAAATTCTTTTGGGAGAGCTTGGAAGTCCTCCTGCCAGCATTCCCGAAATCCCAAAATTTGAGACCAAAAGCTTTTGGAATTTGGCCCTATATACCGGGATGAAAAATTATGATATTGGAGCTCCCAGTTATTTTAGAGGGGGGGTGGGAGTCAATTATTTAATCCAGCCTGGCTATAAATACAAACTTGGTCTTGGACTGGACTTATTTTGGGCCCAAGGAATGAGCTTAAGATTTCCGGGGGAGGAGTTTTCATTCCAAGATCAAACCTCACTGGCAGTCGTCGGTTCTTGGGAATGGCGTTTGACCGAAAATCTCTATGTCCCCATCGGTTTGGGGGTCTATTTATATCGTAATGAATTAAACCAAGAGATGACCCAGTATTATGAGCGTATAGGCGTTAGGTATGCATTTTCAACCAATGTATTTGCGGGGCTTCAAATCAAAGCGCACAAGGCGAAAGCCGATTTTTTTGAGTTTACCGTCGGTTATATGATT
>JAJLJS010000112.1:0-2568 GCA_033844545.1 Cyclobacteriaceae bacterium
GTTTGTGCATTGTAAAGTTTTTCTCCATTGACCCAATAATGAGGTTGATGCCGAACAAAACGAAGCTCAAGGGTGGAGATTTCCAAGGTAGAGTCCAATGATCCCGGGTCAACCAAATTAGTTGCCGTCATGTGCATCATATGTTCTGCATGGAAATGATCTCCATGAATCTCATCGATGTCTGTCCAGGAAAAGTAAAGGCCTGAAAGGGTCCAAAAGAAAAACTGAATTCCGATGAACACTCCCAGAAATCGGTGGATTTTTCGGGTATAATATTGATTGTTTTTTCTCATAGGGCTGGGTGATAGGGAATTGTTTTACTTGTTTTTAGCGGTGAAGCTTACTTTAGTTTTGTCCCATGCTACACTGATTTTGGCTGTTCCTTGAGTTGTTTCTTCTATAGTGTAGGTAAGAGATTCCACCGTTTCCGGAAGAGTTTCTGGATTGACTTGGATTCGGATGACATCCTTGGTACTGTCGTAATCATCCGCCAAATGCATGTCCCAAACTTGATTTAGTATCAGTGTCCATTCTGTTTGTCCCGGAATGGTAAAGAATCCATACTTACCTGCAGGGATTTCTTTTCCCTGAATGATCACCGGTTTTTCAAATTGGATGGAAGTGGCTTTGTGGGCACCGGTGGACCAAACTTCTCCAAGGGCCACCAAACCTCCGAAAATCTGCCTGCCACGTACGCTGGGAGAAGAATAATCAATGTGGATATGATTTCCACTGACCATTGCCATTGCTGAGGTTTTAGGACTTTTTGGCTTTTGTTGGGTAGAATCCGCAGGTGCCATATGTTGGCTATGATCTACCATAGCTTCAGAGGTGGATTCAGTTTTGGGATTACAGGCAAAAGCCAATAAAACACCAAGAAAAAGGATAGTGAGTTTATTCATAACATGGTTGGTTTTAAGGGATAATAACTTCGATTCTCAGAACTGGAAACTGCGAACTGATCACTGTTCACCGGTCACTGCTTCGGTTCCGTTTCGAAATACAAATGGTAATGCTTGCTGCATCCGGGGTTGAATCCGGATTTGCAATGTGGGCAGGTATTGTTGGAGGCCATGTAATCCTGAATGCTCAATTCGTTGCCGCAGACTCCACAAAGAATGGCTTTCTGATCAAATTCGGCCTTGGGCCAAACCTGATGGGCATGGTCTGCTTCCTCCTCATGACAGGAAAAGCAGGGGTAATACTTGTCGCAGCATTTGAATTTGATCGCAATGATATCCAATTCAGAGTGCCAATGCACGCATCGGGTTTGGTTGTCCACCGGTTTGCCAAAGACATTAATTCCTCTGATTTGAGAGACTTTCAAGGGTTCCAGAATTTTTTCTTGGGCATGAGTAATTCCTATCGAAAAAACCCAAAGGCCCAGCAGGCAGATTAGCTTAAATTTCATGTCCGAAGATAAAAGAAAGCGAACCGATTTGGACGGTTCGCTTCGATTGGGGGATTAGTTCATTGCAATTACTTCCTCTACTCGACCGCAGGTCAACATGGAACTTCCGAATAGGGGATTCTTGATTTCCTCCTTGGCACTCAGCCACATACCTCCGGTGTTGTTTTTGTACATCGGGCAATACTGATGGTATAAGGTACGGTCAGTACCTGCCACTTTAAGCAAATCTTTCATAGCAACACTCAGTGCCTGGAAACTTTCTCTTTGGGCTGCAATGTCACCGGAAGCCAATTTTTTGGCCTCTTCCAAAGCTTTTGCCTTGTGTTCCTCAGCTGCTTGTCCATCGAAGTTCTGAATCGCTGTAACAAGCGCTTCGCTTTTTGAGGCAGCTTCTGCCTGATTGTCTGCAACCAAGGCATCCTTTACTGCGAGGTAAGCATCAATCATCGCGGTGGTAGCCATATTCCTAGAAGTGGAAGTAGGAGTGGCCTCTGATTCATGGCCGGAGGAATGTTCCATGGTATGCTCCTCATGTTCCTCAGCATGTTCGGTTTTTCCTCCACAGGAGAAAAGTACCACTGAAAGTGCAAGGGCGAATAAAAGGGACTTTTTCATACGTGATATAGTTTAGGTTTTGTTGGATGAAAATTTGAAATCAGTCTGTGGGGACACAAACTGGGCTAACTAATTTAATGTTGATGGGTTGGAGCCGGAGCTGGACTTGAGCCTGTTAAGTTTAAAACAGGTTGGCCTTTGAGATACGTCTGTTTTACTTCTCCACAAGTCAGCATGGAAGCGCCAAAGTAAGGGTTGGTGATATCTTTTTTCTCCGAAAGCCAATAGGCTCCCTGATCTCCAAAAGCCATTGGGCAATAGTCTTTGTACACCACGTCCTTGTTGATACCGAAAGTCTCGGTCATTTCCAGAATGTGAAAAGAAAGCATGGAAAAGTGCTTTCTGGCTTCCTCTAGGCTGGGAGAGGCGTTGATTTTTTGGCTCGCCTCCTTGAGGCCGTTCAGTTGATTCATCCATTGCACATGGGCCTGATCCTTGACCAGGGACATATTGACTTTGGAAAGCTCCTGGGAAAGGAGGCTAACACCCTTTTTAGTGCCTTCCAGATCGTCATTGACCAAGGCATTTTTTATCCCAAAATA
>JAJLJS010000113.1:0-7377 GCA_033844545.1 Cyclobacteriaceae bacterium
CAAAAAGGGATGATGGTAGCCGCAAAAACATTGACCTTGACCGCCATGGATATTTTCAAAAATCCATCTGTGACCAAAACCGCCCTTGATGAATTGAACAAAAGGCGAGGCGCGGACTTCAAATATGAAGCTCTGGTAGGAGACCGAGAAGCTCCACTGGATTACAGGAAATAAAATTTGGCTCGCGAAAGTATCTAAAGGCCAGGAATTCCGCTGATGGAATTCTGGCCTTTTTTTCTTTTCCCTTTTTCAAAAAAATCTAACTTGTCAATCCTTATACTCCCCAAAATACCCAATCATGGATAGAAGAAAATCCCTCAAAATTTTAGGCGCTACCGGCGTCGGAATTGCCGGATTGGCCTTGCTGGACTGGAAGTGGCAGATTGTGGACAGGCTTACCCATCAGGGCTTTTTCTCTTTTGAAGAAGAGAAAACCATCACGGCCATAGCCGATACATTCATTCCTGAAGGTTTGCCTCCCATTTTGCCTTCTCCAGATGCCAAACCGATCGGAGCCCTGAGCACCGGCACAGACCAGTTTCTGATTCAGCTTTTTGAAAAATGCTACGAAAAGGAGGATCAAGACTTGATCAAATCTCAGCTGAAGGCCTTACATAAAGACGGATTTTTGGACCTGGGCCAGACGGAAAGAGAGCAAATGCTTTTGGGGTTGAAAGACTCGGAAGTCGAGGAGAAAAAGAATTTTTATCAAATGATGCGCTCCAATACGATCATGGGATTCACCACAGTTAAGGAAGTCATGGTGGAATATCGGGATTACAAAGTGGCCCCGGGATTTTATCACGGTTGTGTAGATGTACCTGCATCAAAAGCCTAAACCCAAAACGACATGCTGCAAGATTCTAAAGAAAAACGTACCTACGATGCCATTGTGATCGGTTCGGGAGCTTCAGGGGGCTGGGCCGCCAAGGAGCTATGTGAAAAAGGATTGAAAACCTTAGTCCTCGAACGAGGCCGGATGGTTCGTCATATTGAAGACTATCCTACTGCCTCCAAAGCTCCCTGGGAATTTGAATTTCGGGGAGTAGTCCCTATCGAGAAAAGATCCGGGGTTGGTGCTGCCAACTGGAGACGGGAAGAAACTATGCATTGGGCATTGGCCGAAGATGAACAACCCTATATCGAGGAAAAGCCCTTTCGGTGGTTTCGAGGCTATCATGTAGGAGGGAAATCTTTGCTATGGGCCCGGGGCACCCAGCGTTGGTCGGATTTTGATTTTGAGGGACCTGCGCGGGATGGCTTTGCGATCGATTGGCCGATTCGATACAAGGACATGGAGCCTTGGTACACCTATGTGGAGACTTTTGTGGGTTTTGCCGGAAGTCGGGATGGCTTGGATGTATTGCCGGATCAGGTGGTGCAGCCGGGATTTGAGCTCAGCTGTGTGGAGCAGTACTACAAAGAAAAGCTCAAGGAATTCTATGGAAATGACCGCCATTTGGTGCAGGGAAGATGTGCCCACCTGACAGATCCCCAGCAGATTCATAAAGATCAAGGCCGAAATAAGTGCCAAAACCAAAACATGTGTAACCGAGGCTGTGTGTATGGTGGGTATTTTTCTGCGAATGCATCTACCTTGCCTTGGGCGGAAAAAACCGGGAATCTGACCCTCCGGCCCGATTCTGTAGTGGAGTCTGTCTTGTATGATGAGCAGAAGGGGAAAGCTATCGGGGTTCGGGTCATTGACCGACATACCAAAGAAGCGATTGAGTTTTATGCCAAAGTGATTTTTCTCAATGCTTCAACGCTGAATTCCAATGCCATTCTGCTCAATTCCAAGTCTTCCCGGTTTCCGAATGGTTTGGGAAATGACAATGGCTTGATGGGTAAATTCATCACCTGCCACAATTATCGGGGAAGTGGAAATGCCACGTTTGAAGGTTTTCAGGATAAGTTCAATGACGGAAGAAATCCCGGGCATGCGTATGTTCCGAGGTTTCGAAATGTGTACCGCCAAGAAACGGATTTCTTGAGAGGATATGCGATCGGTATGTCGGCCAGCCGGCAATTGGACGGCAATGGGGAATTGATCGGGGATGCCTTGCGAGATAATTTGCTCAATCCCAAATACGGGGTGTGGAGTATGGCAGCTTGGATGCAGGGGGAAATGGTTCCGGAGGAGTCCAATCATATCCGCTTGAGTACCGAGGAAACGGACAAATATGGAATTCCAAAATTGATCATGTCAGTGGAGTGGAAGGAAAATGACGACAAAATGACCCGGGATTTTGTGGAGCAACAAAGCGAAATGTACGAGCGCATGGGCTTTAAAAATATCAATGTCGTAGATCGAGGAAATCCTCCCGGATCTGATATCCACGAAATGGGCGGAGTTCGCATGGGAAATGATCCCAAGACTTCTCTGCTCAACAAGTATAATCAACTGCATGCCTGCAAAAATGTCTTTGTGACCGACGGGGCCTGCATGACCTCTGCCAGTACCCAAAATCCAACGCTGACCTTTATGACCTTGACTGCCCGGGCGGCGAATTATGCCGTGGAGGAATTGAATAAATTGAATTTGTAAATAGCTCTCACAGATTCCACAAATTTTCACAGATAAAGAAAAAAATCTGTGATTCTCTGTGACATCTGTGAGAAAAACCAACCCAAACCTATGAAAAAGACCCTTTCCTTAATTCTTCTTGCCTTTGTTTGGATGTTTACCCCTGCGGAATCCCAGGCCCAAAAAAAAGGAGATCCTTTGTTCCAAGCTCCATTGGGAATCGCCTCCTATACTTTTCGAAACCACTGGAAAAACGGAGTGCCGGAGACTTTAGATAAAATCAAGGCTTTGGGTTTTGTGGAGTTCGAAGGTGGAGCACCTCAGGGAGTTTCTCCAGCCGAATTCAAGCAAATGCTGGCAGATCGGGGGATTTCCATTCCGTCCACCGGAACCGGATTTGAGCAATTGGAGTCTGATCCGCAGGCGGTCGCAGACAGAGCCAAAGCTCTAGGTGCCAAGTATGTCATGTGTGCCTGGATCCCCCACAAGCGAGGGCAGTTTTCCAAGGAAGATGCGGATCGGGCGATCAAGGCATTCAACGAAGGAGGGAAAGTGCTGAAGGAGAACGGAATAACCTTCAAATACCACGTCCACGGTTATGAATTCCAGCCTTATGGAAATGGGACCCTTTTTGACTACTTAGTGGAAAACACCGATCCAAAGTATGTCTCCTTGCAAATGGATGTGATGTGGACGCATTTTGGTGGGGGAGATCCAGCTGCCTTGTTGAAAAAATATGGGGATCGATGGGTATCTCTGCACTTAAAAGACTTCAAAAAAGGTGCCCCCAAAGACATGACGGGACTGACAGGACCTGAAAATGATGTGCCTCTTGGAGAAGGTGAATTGGACTTCCCAGCCATCCTTCGGGAAGCCAATAAGATCGGGATCAAGCACATGTTTATCGAGGACGAAAGCGAGCATGAAATGGAGGCTTTGCCAAAAAGTATAGCCTATTTGAAGAGTTTGAAATTTTAAAGGAATGTCTGGTGTTCCAGGCTTTTCTCTTTCCCTTTCTTTATGAAATATCTCTTCTTAGCCTTGATCTGGGGATTGTTTTCCAGTCTTTCCTTTTCTCAAGAAAACAATAAGCTCAATGTAATCCTGATCCATGTAGATGATATAGGCGCCACAGATTTAGGTGTTTTTGGAAGTGATTTTTATGAAACTCCAAACTTGGATCAATTGGCTAGAGAGGGTATGCGATTTACTCAGTCTTATGCTGCAGCATCAATTTGCTCGCCTTCCCGGGCAGCTTTGATGACCGGAAAATATCCGGCAAGAGTTGGGATCACGGATTGGATTCGGGCAAAATTTCAGGGGAATTCCACCTCCGGTCAGCCGGGAGAATACGAGGAGTTTGCAGACAAGCCCTTGAAAACTCCCAAAATCCAGGGCTTTCTTCCGCTGGCGGAACAGACTATTGCAGAAAGGCTCAAGCCTCTTGGATTTATCAATCTTCATGTCGGGAAATGGCATTTGGGGGAGGAGGGAATGCATCCCGAAGATCAGGGATTTGATGTCAATATTGGAGGAAACGATCTGGGGCAACCCCCCAGCTATTTTGATCCTTACCAGCCTCAAACCCCGAGGGAGTTTTACCAGATCAAGAATTTACCTCCCCGAAAAACCGGGGAATTTTTGACCGATCGTGAATCAGATGAGATTATCGGCTTTTTAAAAGCCAATCAGGAAAAACCATTCTTTGTTCATTGGGCGCCCTACGCAGTTCATACCCCGATCATGGGACCGGAGGAGCTGGTGGAAAAATACCGCCGAAAATCTCCCGGTCAGCAGCGAAATCCAGTGTATGCAGCCTTGATTGAAAATCTGGATCAAAACGTCGGGAAGCTTTTGGATTATCTCAACCAAACCGGATTGAGGGAAAATACTTTGGTGATTTTCACCTCGGACAATGGTGGATTGGTCGGAAATCCAACCAATCCGGTCACCTGGAATATCGGACTCCGAGCTTACAAGGGGTATCCTTACGAAGGGGGAATCCGGATTCCTACGATCGTCAGCCTGCCTGGGCAAATTTCCGCAAATGTTTCCTCAACTGTCCCCACGATTTCCATGGATTGGATTTCTACCGTCTTGGATGCTTTGGGGGAAAACCCGAATCAGGAAGGCCTGGAGGGGAAGAGTCTTTGGTCCGTTTTGACAGGGGAGAAAACCGAATTGGAGAGAGATTTATTCTGGCATTTTCCGCACTATCGGGAGCCGGATGTGTCACCTCACACGATCGTGAGATCTGGGAATTTCAAGATGATTTTTTCTTTCGAAGGAGAAAAAACGGAACTCTTTGACCTAAAGGATGATCCGATGGAAGAGCATGATCTTTCAGAAGAAATGCCTGATTTGGTTGCTCAGTTGAAAGGAAAAATGAAGGCTTGGTGGGAAGAAACAGGAGCAAGGCTTCCCCTCCAAAAATAGGTATATGGACAATGAATAAGCGTTGGTTATTTTTTGATTGTGAAGGTAAAGGTAGAGCCCAGGCCTAGCTCTGAGGAAACGGTTATTTCTCCCCCGAGGTATTCTACAGCCTTTTTGACAATGGCCAAGCCAATTCCGGTGCCTTCATATTTCTCCTTGGAATGAAGTCTTTCAAAAATCACAAAGATTTTGTCAAAGTTTTCCGGAGCAATTCCAATTCCGTTGTCGCTTACCGAAAACTTCCAGAATTCATCCAGTTCTATTGCACTGATTCGAATTTCCGGGAATTTTTGGAAACTCGAATATTTGATGGAGTTGGAGATGAGGTTTAGAAATATCTGGAAAAGGACAGCCTTGTATGTGGATATGGTGGGAAGATTACTCAGTTCGATTTTGGCTCTTTTCTCATGAATTTGCTTTTTGAGGTAGAGGGAGATTTCCTGAATCACATTTTCTACCTCTACCCAGGTTTTTGGCTCTTCGGTGCTGCCTACTTTGGAATGCTCCAGGAGGTCCAAGATGATTTTTTGCATTTGTTTGGCGCCTTTGGAAGCAAAATCAATGTAGCTAAGGGCTTTTTCATCCAATTGACTTCCATATTTTTTTTCAAGGAGTCCCATAAAACTTGAAATCATGCGAAGGGGCTCTTGCAAGTCATGAGAGGCTACAAAGGCAAATCGCTGTAGCTCCTGATTGGAAAATGCCAATTCCCGGATATTCTTTTCCAGGTGTTCGTTGAGAGATTTCAGGGATCTTTCAAATTCCTTTTGCACAGAAATATCCTGAATGGAACCTACCGCTCGGGTAATGTATCCTGACTCATTTCGAATCAAAAAACCTTTGATCAAGACTTCTGTATAGGTTCCTGATTTTTTTCTGAAGCGGCATTCTTCCACCCAATTGATTTGGCTGGAAGTAGGAGTCATCAATCCCATAAGCCGGGCTTGGATACCCTCCCGATCTTCAGGGTGAATTAGGTCTAGCAGTAAATCCAGGGAAATTTCTTCCGGAGAATATTCAAACAGCTTTTCAAAGCCCTCTCCACAGTACAGGGTTTGTTTTCTTAAATCGTAATCCCATATGGCTTCATTGGTGGCCTTGGTGACTAGCACAAACCGCTCTAAGTTTTCTTCTGCCAAGCGTTTGTTTTCCAGTAATTCGGACACATCCTGGCCGATCCCGAGGATACATGGTTTTCCTTTGTACATGACCAGGGAACCGGAATATTGGATCGGAATTAGCCGGGAATCCTTGGCTAAAACTTCTACCGAAAGCTTCCGGTTTTCTCCATTGGCCACACGTTCGATTTCTTTGAGAATCAAAGGCTTGTCTTCCGGTCGAAAAAAATCGACAGGCTCCATGCTCGCTACTTCTTCTTTGCTGTAGCCGGATATATTTTCCACATAGGGATTCCAAAGCAGAATATTTCCTTCCAGATCAAAAAGGAATAAAACTCCTGGAAGCTTTTGGATAAGCGAGTTATTCAGGGAAATCTCCTCCTCCAGCGCTTGCTTGACCATCTTTTCCCGGGTGATATCGACCATCAAGCCTTGAAGCTTAAATGGTTTTCCGTTTTTAGAGATTACCTTGACGCGGTCATTTAACCAAATCGTACCTCCAGTTTTGGTAATGAAGCGGTAGTCAAATTCATGGTCCTCTAGTTTTTGTGTCTCGAGGTGACAAAAATTGACTGCATTTTCTCTATCCTCAGGGTGAATATGGTTTTTCCAAAATTGTGGTTCTGAAAGCCATTCATCTACAGAAAATCCGGTAATTTTTTCTACCTGTGAACTGATGAAGGTAAAATCAAAAGTATTTGCATCGGCCTCCCAAAAGATCCCGTCCAGATTCTCGATCAAGGACTTGTTTTTGACCTGTTCATCATCCAGCTTAGCCTGGGTTTCCGAAAATTGGGTGATGTCCTGAAATGCCCCGGAAAGTATTTTTTCACCAGTTTCTGGATGATGGATCCAAATCGCCCGAGAAAGAACTTTGATGAGGGTTCCGTCCTTTTTGATCAGTTTTTTGGTGATCCGGTATTCCTTGGCATCATTCAAAACCTCCTTCATATGATCCAAGGCACGTTGACGATCATTGGGATGAATTACCTCTATTCCGGTTTCAAAAGTGACCTCAAATTCATTTGGGGCATATCCAAGCATCTTGAATATTCCCGAGGACCAATAAAGCCTGTTTTCCTCCAGATGAAGTTCCCAGGTGCCGGATTTGGTTAATTCCTCCAAAAGACTTTTTTGGAAGCTGTCTTGGGCAGCGTGTATAGGCTGTGGATTTTCCATAGATTGAATGATAAAAGTTCTCTTAAAAAATCAGGAAGTAATCGCTTCTTAAATTAATGAAGAAAAAGGTGGCTTATTCAAAAAGAAATGGAGATTTTTTTTAAAAAATAAGGTACC
>JAJLJS010000114.1:0-7408 GCA_033844545.1 Cyclobacteriaceae bacterium
TATGTTTTTTGTTGTGTTGCCGTTTTTTTGGCAGCATTGGCTTATTGGTCCAAAACTCCCCCAATCCCCGAAGAGGAAGTTCTATTCCGGGAGCAGCCGATCGTCCATTATCCTTCTACCTCACGGGATTCCATCCGCTTATTTGATATTCCCAAAGAACTGACTTTCGCGGGAGAAAAAGTTCCTCTGGAAGAGCCGGACGTTTTTGAACGCCTGGAGCGGGAGATTTATGTGAATGCTTACTGGGAGTCGAATATGATCTTGTTGATGAAGCGATCCGCTAAATTTTTCCCGGAAATAGAGCGGATTCTTTCAGAATCTGAAATTCCTGCTGATTTCAAATACCTGGCTTTGGCGGAAAGTGGCCTGATGAATGTCGCTTCTCCGGCAGGAGCAAGAGGCTTTTGGCAGTTTATGGAAAGCACTGCTGAGGAATATGGACTGGAAATTTCCAAAGATGTAGATGAGCGATACCATTTTGAAAAATCCACTGCTGCAGCCGCAAAATATTTGAATAAAGCCCATGCAAAATTCGGGGATTGGACCGCCGTCGCTGCTAGCTACAATATGGGCCAATCGGGATTTTCCAGACGCCAAGAGGAGCAGTTTCAAAAGGATTACTATCAGCTTTATTTAAATGACGAAACCAGCCGATACCTATTTCGGATTTTGGCATTCAAAGTAATCTTTGAAAATCCCGGAGCTTTTGGTTTTCACCTTAGAGAAAAAGATTACTACAAAAATCCACCTTTGCGTTCGATTCGGGTGGATGAGGATATCAAAAACCTGGCAAACTGGGCAAGAAATCAGGGAAGTAACTATAAAAACCTCAAGCTCTACAATCCCTGGCTTCGGGATAAGGACCTAAATGTAAAAAGAGGAAGAGTCTATGAGATCCGGCTGCCGGAATGAGGGAAAAGTACAATGTACCAAGTACAAAGTACAAAGTACCAAGTAGCAAGCGGCAAAGGGCAATAGGCAAGAATTTTACCACTGGGACCATAAAAAACATAAATTGAATTTTCAATACGATTACCACCAACTCAATCCATGAAAAGAAGAAACTTTATTCATATTTCCGCCCTCGGAGCAGGAACCTCCTTGTTGGCGGGTTCTCCGGTTTTTGCAGATGCTACTTCCCAATCCCCAACTCATGCTATGGATTCCCTTAAAAATTTTGCAGCAGATGCTCAGCCTATTTCTTTGGAAGAGCGTATAGCCCGAGTCGCCAAAGCCCAGGATTTGATGGGGAAAAATGGGATTTCGGGGATTGTTCTGGATTCTGGAACTTCGATGAACTACTTCACCGGAATGAGCTGGGGACAAAGCGAAAGGCCGATGGTAGCGGTGATTCCGGCCAAAGGAGCGGTAAGTTTTGTTTGTCCAAAGTTTGAAGAGGACAGGCTGGAAGAAATGTTAGCCATGGGCAATAAGCTGGGAGAGAAAATTTACCCCTGGGAAGAGGACGAAAGTCCCTATGCCCAAATAGTTCAGGCGATTCGGGATTCCGGAGCTTCATCCGGTAAAATCGGAATGGAAGAGCGGGTTCGGTTTTTTATCGCGGATGGAGTAAGGAAAGTTTCCCCCAACTTTGAAGTGGTCAGTGCAGACCCCGTGACCATCCCCTGCAGGATCATCAAATCCCCGGCAGAAATCGCCTTGATGCAAGTCGCCACCCAAGCGACGATAGAAGCGATGAAATTGGGTTTTGCCGCATTAAAAGAGGGGGAAGGTCCCAGTCTTTTTTCATCGGCAGTGGCCCAGGCCCACCAAAAAATGGGTGCAAGACATGCATTTGCGTTGGCTAATTTTGGCCCAGCTTCGGCATTTCCACACGGAAGCTCTCAGCCTCAGCTCCTCAAAAAAGGGGATGTGGTATTGGTGGATTGTGGATGTTTGATCCAAGGCTACAATTCGGATATCAGCCGGACCATTGTCTTTGGTGCGGAGCCCACTGCCCGACAGAAAGAAATCTGGGATTTGGAAAAAGAGGCCCAGGCAGCCGGATTCAAAGCAGCCCAAATCG
The DNA here is from genome assembly GCA_033844545.1 of Cyclobacteriaceae bacterium. Classification (GTDB taxonomy): domain Bacteria; phylum Bacteroidota; class Bacteroidia; order Cytophagales; family Cyclobacteriaceae; genus Algoriphagus. The sequence goes on from JAJLJS010000114.1 coordinate 2,027, forward strand.
GAGCACCCTTGGAAGCTGTAGATGCAGCAGCCCGGAAAGTCATCACAGATGCAGGTTTCGGCCCGGATTACAAATTGCCGGGATTGCCTCACCGAACCGGACATGGCATCGGGATGGACGGCCACGAATGGGGGAATGCGGTTCGGGGCAACAAACAAATTTTGGAACCCGGCATGTGTTTTAGCATCGAGCCCAACATTTCCATCGTAGGGGAGTTTGGTGTAAGACACGAAGACTGTGTGTACATGACTGCGGATGGACCGGTGTGGTTTTCTCAGCCAAGTCCGTCGATTTTACAGCCATTTGCCTGAAGAGAATTGGGAACTTGCGAGTGAACTTGCCTGACAATCTTTGGGGTAAAATCGGTCTTCCCCTTAAAAAATCGTACCTTCGCCGTTTGAAAATTCCCCCGTTTAGATGAGTCAAGCCCCTGCTTCACAGGAAGAATTTATTGAAATTTTCGGTGCCCGAGAGCACAATCTGAAAAACCTGGACCTAAAGATCCCCCGCAACAAGCTGGTGGTGGTGACCGGGCTTTCCGGAAGCGGAAAAAGCTCTCTTGCTTTTGATACCATTTATGCAGAAGGGCAGAGAAGATACATGGAAAGTTTTTCTGCCTATGCCAGATCTTTCCTGGGGGGAATGGAACGACCGGATGTGGATAAGATCAACGGACTTTCTCCGGTGATTGCCATTGAGCAAAAAACCACCTCGAAAAACCCGAGATCCACGGTCGGGACGGTGACGGAAATTTATGATTTCATGCGTTTGCTCTATGCCCGGGCTGGGGAAGCTTATTCCTACCTGACCGGTAAGAAAATGATCAGACAGACGGAGGATCAGATTATCGAGCAGCTTTTTTCAAAATTTCTGGGCAAAAAGTTATATATCCTGGCCCCTGTAGTCAAAGGACGAAAAGGACACTACCGGGAGCTTTTCGAGCAAATTCGAAAAATGGGTTTCTCCAAAGTCCGGGTGGATAATGTGGTCATGGATATCGTCCCCAAGATGCAACTGGACCGGTACAAAATCCACGATATCGAAATTGTCATCGACCGCATCGTGGCCGATGAATCCGATCGCTTCCGGATTACCCAATCTCTGAAGTCAGGATTGCAGCACGGAAAAGGGGTGATCATGATCCGGGAGGAGAATGGGGATATCCATCACTTTTCCAAATACCTGATGGACCCGGAGACAGGTTTGTCCTACGATGAGCCCGCACCCAATTCATTTTCTTTCAACTCCCCTTACGGGGCTTGTCCGACTTGCAATGGTTTGGGAATTACCGAAGAGATTACCCGGGAAAGCATCATCCCCGACCCCAATCTCAGCATTACCCGAGGAGGGATCGCTCCTTTGGGGGAATACCGGGATATTTGGATTTTTAAGAAAGTTGAAGCCATCCTGAAGCACTACAAGTGCAGCATGAGTACTCCGATCAAAGATCTTCCGGATCATGTGGTGGAGGTCTTACTTTTTGGGGACAAGGTGGAAGTAGCTGTGGATTCAGTCAAATACCCGGGGACGAAATGGCATACGACCTTCGAAGGGATTGTGAATTTTCTTCAGAAATACCAAGAGGGAAGTTCCGATAAAATTCAGGATTGGGTGTCAGAGTTTACCATCACCAAGACTTGTCCCGATTGCGAAGGTTATCGACTGAAAAAAGAAGCCCTGCATTTCAAAATCGATGAAAAGCATATCGGAGAACTGGCCATGCTGGACATCCGTGGCCTCGGAGATTGGTTTGAAGGCCTTGAAGACCGGATGAGTGAAAAGCAAAATCTGATTGCTGTAGAGGTCTTGAAAGAAATCAGAAAGCGGATCGGGTTCCTTTTGGATATTGGGTTGGATTATCTTTCCCTGAATAGACCTCTTCGGACGCTTTCGGGTGGGGAAGCACAGCGGATCCGATTGGCTACTCAGATAGGTACTCAGCTCGTTGGGGTATTGTACATCTTGGACGAACCCAGTATCGGACTTCATCAGCGGGATAATGTGAAATTGATCAAAGCCCTGCAAAGCCTTAGGGATTTGGGCAATTCGGTCTTGGTGGTGGAGCATGATAAAGACATGATGCTGGAATCGGATTTTGTGCTGGACATGGGCCCGGGTGCTGGGAGGCATGGAGGACATGTGGTGGCCGCGGGACCTCCAAAAGAAATTTTCAACAATGGCTCTGTCACTTCCAGATACCTCAGCGGAAAATTGGGATTACCCATTCCTGAAAAGCGAAGAGAAGGCAAAGGATCCAAGCTGATCCTGAAGGGTGCTTCAGGAAATAATCTCAAAAATGTGAATTTGGAAATTCCTCTGGGGACTTTGACGCTGATCACCGGGGTTTCCGGAAGTGGGAAAAGTACCCTGATCCATGAGACCCTTTTTCCAATCCTCAACCAGCAATTCTATAATTCCAAAAAAGATCCGATGCCTTACGAAAGTATTGAGGGATTGGAACATTTGGACAAAGTCATCGAAGTAGATCAAAGTCCGATCGGAAGGACTCCAAGATCCAATCCGGCCACCTATACGGGAGTTTTCTCTGACATCAGATCCTTGTTCACAGAGCTTCCTGAAGCCAAAATCAGAGGGTATAAACCGGGTAGATTTTCTTTCAATGTCAAAGGAGGAAGGTGTGAGGATTGTGAAGGAGCTGGGATGAAGTTGATAGAAATGGACTTTTTGCCGGATGTCCACATCCCTTGTGAGACCTGTAAGGGGAAAAGATACAATCGGGAGACTTTGGAAGTCCGCTTTAAGGGAAAATCCATTTCTGACGTGTTGGACATGACGGTGGAGCAGGCCGTGGAGTTTTTTGAAAATCAACCCAAAATTCTCCGAAAGATCAAAACCCTGAATGATGTAGGCTTAGGCTACATCACCTTGGGACAACATGCGACTACCCTTTCCGGAGGGGAAGCTCAGCGGGTCAAACTGGCCACCGAACTATCTAAAAAAGACACTGGAAAGACCTTTTACATTTTGGATGAGCCTACTACTGGACTTCATTTTCAGGATATTGATTTGCTGATGAATGTCCTTCAGAAATTGGTGGATAAGGGGAATACAGTTTTGATTATTGAACATAACTTAGACGTCATCAAGGTAGCCGATTATGTAGTGGATCTTGGTCCTGAAGGGGGAAATAAAGGAGGGAATATTCTGATTCAGGGCACCCCCGAGCAAGTGGCTGATCACCCAGAAAGTCATACGGGTAAATTTCTCAAAATGGAACTTGGTCGGTCAATTCAAGGCTAATATCAATTCGCTCAGCCTTTTATCACATTCACCTGAGGGGAAGCAGAACATGACGTATTTTTGAATCTGGTATGTATAGAATAAGGCTGTATTGGGTTTTGCAGATATTCGGCTGGGGAAGTTTCGCTCTGGTCAATATTGTGTTCGCTTCCCTATCCCAGGGGATTTCTGCGGTTCAGCTTTGGGCCTTTATTGCGTTGGCGGCCTTTTACTTGCTATCGACCCATGCCTTGCGGCATGTAGTCAAAGCCTACGAATGGTTTAAACTGGGCATTCTAAGGCTATTGATCCAAACGCTTTTGGCTTTGCTTGCTTTAGCGATTGTGAATGTCCTGGCCCAGATCTTAATCAATTTGGCCTTTGGTACCTTAAATCCCAATGAGGACTTCAGAGCACTGGTCATTATCGTCAACCTTTTTGTCAGTTTTCTATACTATGCCTTTTGGTTTTTGCTTTACTTCCTGTTTCACTTTTTGGACAATTACAACAACAGCTTGAAGTATGAAGCCAAGATCAATGAAATCCGGCTGAATCACCTGAAAAGTCAGCTAAATCCGCATTTTATTTTTAATGCCTTAAATTCGGTGCGGGCTTTGGTGGATGAGGATCCCGAAAAGGCCAAATCCGCCATTACCCGGATTTCCAATATGTTGAGGTTTTCCTTGGTCATGGACAAAAAGCAGGTCATTGACTTTGTGGATGAGCTGTCTACGGTCAAGGATTATCTGGCATTGGAGTCCATTCGTTTTGAAGAAAGACTGGAAGTGGTTTATTTGATTGAAGAGGAAGCTTACAATTACAAAATTCCCCCCATGATGCTTCAGACAATTGTGGAAAATGCGATCAAGCATGGAATTTCCAATTTGGTCAAAGGAGGCTTAATTGAGATCAAATGTCGGGAAGGTCTGCAGGATGAATTGTATATTCAGGTGAAAAACTCAGGCTTTTTAAATACCAATCCTAAAAACTCCCAAAAATCGGAAGGAGGTCACGGATTGGTAAATACCAAACAAAGGTTGAAACTTTTGTATGGAGATAAAGCCAGCTTTCGGATATTCAATTCCGGAAACCAATTCGTGATCACTGAAATCAAAATACCAAAACAAAGAGTAACTTTAGAATAACCAACCCCAAATAAATGAGAGCCATAGTAATAGATGATGAAAGATTGGCCCGAAAAGAGCTGATCAATCTCTTGAATCAACTGGAAACGGTCGAGGTGGTCGGAGAAGCGGTCAATGTCGATGATGCCAAAGAAAAAATCGAGCAGTTGCAGCCGGATGTTATTTTCCTGGATATTCAAATGCCTGAGAAGACCGGGTTTGACTTATTGGAGGAACTGGATCATGTGCCCCACGTGATTTTCACTACTGCCTACGACGAGTATGCCCTAAAGGCTTTTCAGGTGAACGCATTGGATTATCTGCTCAAACCTGTAGAACCAAAGCGCCTGGAAGAAGCCATCAACAAGCTCATTGGAAAAATTGACAGTGGAAATAAAAATCAAGAATCCTCTGCGTACCAAAACAACAAGAAACTGACCTTGGAAGATCAAGTCTTTGTCAAGGACGGTGACCGGTGCTGGTTTGTACGGCTTTCCAATGTCCGGCTGTTCGAATCAGACGGAAACTATATCAAAGTTTATTTCGACAATTTCAAGCCCATGATCCATAAGTCCCTGAATGCCTTGGATGAGCGATTGGATGAGAAGTCATTTTTCCGGGCCAGTCGAAAGCATATCATCAATTTAGGCTGGGTGGAGGCCATAGAACCTTGGTTTAATGGGGGCTTGGTCGTGACACTTCGTGGCGGAGACCGAATTGAAGTGAGTAGGAGACAAGCGGCCAGATTCAAGGAAATGATGAGTCTTTAAAATTTCATAGGCAAAAAAAAGCATTTGATTTTCCAAACTAAATTTGGACATTAGGGTATAATTTAATTTCTCATTAGAAATTTTGAGTTTTCCTTACCCAGAAAGCACATCAAATCTCGAACTATGAAAGAGGAAAGAATCCTGATCGTCGAAGACGATATTAGCATCGCAGAGAATATCCAGGAAATCCTGGAACTGCTCGGCTACGTCAATATCGACATCGCCAACTCGGCCAACCAATGCATTAA
>JAJLJS010000115.1:0-5378 GCA_033844545.1 Cyclobacteriaceae bacterium
CTGGGCGTAAGTATTTTGATATTTTTCTTCGTTCAGTTTGAGTTGAGTTTTGATTCTTTTCATCAAGATGTTGAAAGGATTTACCGGGTAAAATCCCATGAACGAATTGACGGAGAATTGAAGGAGTCCTATTCCTCTCCGGTAATTTTGGAAGCTGCATTTCGGGAGGAATTTCCCCAAATTGAAGCCATCTCAGGGATCACCAATGCAGACGTCCAAGCGATTTTGCCGGATCAAAGCACCCAAAATCAACGCATTCGGTTGGTTCATCCTGATTTTTTAAAAATTCTGACTTTTCCATTGGTCAAGGGGGATATTTCCAACCAGCTTCAGGATAAGTTTAGCATTGTGGTTACCGAAGAGACGGCCTCCAAATACTTTGGAAATGAAAACCCCATCGGTAAATCCATCCAGCTCAAAATGGGTGAAGAATTTTTGGACTATCAGGTCACGGGGGTTTTGAAAAATCTTCCGGCAAATAATTCCGTCCCTTTCGAAATTCTGATGCCCATTGCCAATATGGACTTCTTTGCTGATCAGGAAAGCTTGGACTCTTGGTACAATGTGTGGGGATTCAACTTGATAAAGCTGAATTCTCCGGATCAGGTGGAATCTATCCATGAAAGTATGGAAGCATTCATGAAAAAATCTTTGGGAGAGGATTATGAAGAAGGAGGACTTTATTTTACCCTTACTCCGTATTCTGAAATGCACTTTTCCGAAGGGGCAGGCAATGGTGCCGTAGAAACTACTCGGAAATCTCTCCTGTGGATTTTATCAGGGATTGCCTTTTTGGTTTTGCTGATCGCCTGCATCAATTTTACCACCATGGCGATCGGAAGAGCTACTACCCGTGCCAAGGAAGTAGGGGTAAGAAAAACAATGGGGGCCAGTTTTGGTCAGTTGATCAATCAGTTCCTGATGGAGGCTTTTCTGACTACGGTTTTGGCTTCCATTTTCGGTTTGGTCTTAGCAGAATTGCTTCTACCGACCTTTAACGAATTGTTTCAGAAGGATTTGGATATTGTCTATGGGCCTCTCCAAATAGGGATTTTGGCAGGGTTGATTCTGTTGATTTCCGGTATGGCTGGAGCCTATCCTGCGTTTTTCCTTTCAGGATTGCGTCCCATAAAAGTGTTGAAAGGGAACCTTTCCATTCATTTTGGAAAGCAAGGGCTTCGAAAAGGCCTGGTTACTTTTCAGTTTTTCATTTCTTTTTTACTGATCGCCGCTACACTCATCATGGTCAATCAGATGAAGGCCATCCGGGAATATGACTTGGGCTTTGTTCAAGATCAGGTCTTAATCGTGGACATGCCTGATTATCCCTCTACCAGCTTTGTAACTTCCTTAACAGAGAGTTTTAGGACTGCTGAGACTTTCCGGCAAAATCTTTCTACCAGAACTGAGATAGCTTCTACGGCTTTGACGGTGGCAACTTATGGGGATGATGCCTTTTGGCAGGTTGCATTTCCTTTGGAGGATGGAACTCAATTTTCTTTCAAGGTCAATTTCGTTGCCGGAGATTACCTCCAAACCCTTGGCATGGAAGTAATTGAAGGAAGAAGCATAAATCCAGCAGTAGGGGCGGACAGCAGTGCTTTGATGATCAATGAGGCATTTGCCCGGGCGTTTGATTGGGAGGATCCTACCGGAGAAATCCTCCCAAGGACCGATTTCGAACCCCACCAGATAGTGGGGGTGGTCAAAGATTTCCATCATGCTTCTTTGTATCAGCCTATTGAACCTGTGATGATCGCCAAATCTCCCATGGCAGTATTCAGTGGGATTACCAACCTGATGATCAATTCCAGTACGAATCCCAAATTACTGGTAAGGTCAGCGGTGGGAGATGTCAATCAAGTGAAAAGTTTGATTGAAGTGGAATGGAATAAGATGTTTGCCGGTATGCCGCTCAACATCTCTTTTTTGGACGATACGGTTCAAGAGCAGTACCAAGCAGATGAGCGCCTGGGCAAGATGGTTTTTGTCGGGGCCGTAATTGCCATTTTGATTGCTACAATGGGGCTTTTTGCCATGGTAGCCTTATCCATATCGGGAAGAATGAAGGAAATCGGGATCCGAAAAGTATTGGGAGCTTCCAGTTGGAGCATTTCCTGGCTATTTGGTAAAGAGTTTATCATTACCACCTTGATAGGAGTGATGGTGGCTTTGCCATTGAGTATTTATCTGATGAAGGGATGGTTGGATCAATTTGCCGTAAAAGGCTGGCCTTCCTGGATCAGCTTCGGGATTCTGGCGATCTGCGGGGTAGTCTTTACTCTATTGATTGTTTATGCTCAATCCTTGAAAGCTAGCCTGAGCAATCCGGTAGATACCTTGAAGGATGAATAGGACTGAAAGAAAATAAAATTTACGAATTACGAATTACCAGGGTATGGATCGGATTCCGGCCTCAGATTCTCGGAAACTTTACAACCTTTCAACTCTAATCTTCCAATTTTAAAATCTTTAAATTTTTAAATTCAGATCATGCTCAAAAACTACTTCAAAATTGCCTGGAGGAATCTATTGAGAAACAAACTCCGCACAGCCATCCATATTCTGGGACTTTCCCTGGGGATTTCGATATGCTTTTTGATTTTCAATGTGGTCTGGCATGCCTATAGTTTTGATAGATTCCATCCGGATCCGGAGCGGATTTTTAGAATCAATACCCTGACCGATTGGGGAGAGGGCAGGGCTTTTCCTAACTCCGGAACTCCCGGGCCCCTGGGGGAGGTCATTGAGCAAGAAATAGCGGGAATAGAGAAAAAAGGCCGGCTTTATACGCTTTACGAGACGATGGTCCTTGTGCCGGAAGGGAATAAAGTCATGGGCCGGAGCAATGAAGTGACCTTTTCCAATTCGGGATTTTTTGAGGTTTTCCCGAGAACTTGGCTTGCCGGTAATCCGCAAACCGCTCTCGAAAAACCGAATTCAGCGGTAATTTCGGAAAGTAGTCTGGAAAGATATTTTCCGGGAATCGCTCCCATCGATGCTTTGGGAAAAGAATTGGTATTTGTGGATTCAGACACGCTCACTGCTCAGATTACAGGCATTGTGACTGATTTCAAGGAAAATTCGGATTTTACCTTCAAAGATTTTATTTCATTTTCAACGATTGAAACCCAAGAAGTCAAAGAATGGTATGGGCTTCATCATTGGGGGAATGTCAATTCCAGTTCTCAGCTTTTCATCAAAGTGGGAGCAGGAGTCTCCAAGGAATCCATCGATGCAGCCTTGGAAAAAGTAGCCGAGAATCATTATGACGAAGAGGAGGAAGCCACCACGTCCTTTACCGCTGAGCCATTGAATGAAATTCATTTTGGTCAAACTTACCATAATACCTCTGTTTCGAAGGTTTTTCTCCAGGGATTAATCTACATCGGCTTGATAATTTTGGCTTTGGCTACCTTGAACTTTATCAACCTGGAAACGGCCCATGCCATTGGAAGGGGGAAAGAAGTGGGTATCCGAAAAACGCTTGGAGGAAGGAAGGGACAGCTGATCTTTCAATTTTTGACCGAAAATTACCTGATGGTGATAATTTCCATGGTTTTTGGATTGGGATTGACAGGGTTTTTTAAGAATATTTTTTCTGATTCTTTGCCTTCTGGATTTGAGATGAATTATCTGGCCATCGAGAATCTTGGCTTTTATGTTCTCTTTCCTTTGATCTTAACTGCAATCACGGGGATATATCCAGCGCTAGTCCTTTCAGGATACCAGCCTGCCAGGGCTTTGAAAGGGGAAAAAGTGTCTCAAGGGAAGTTTTCCCTGGGAGTATTTCTTCGCAAAAACCTAACCGTGATCCAGTTTTCCTTTTCCATCGCGTTTATCATTTTGGTATTGGTCCTCCAGGCTCAGCTTAAGTATGTTTCCAGTCAGCCTTTGGGTTTTGAAAAAGAGGCAATTTTGGTGACCAATCTTCCTTTTCTTTCCGATACGGTGCTCAGGTCAAGGATGCAGGAGCGAATCAGCCAGCAGCCGGAAGTGCTCGGGGTTAGCCAAAGCGGAAGTTTGGTGTCCTCTACTAGTCTCTGGACTTCAGATTCCCAAATCATGCTTGACACTACGCAAAAGGATATTTATATCCAGGTCATCAATGCAGATTCGGCATTTGTCAACGTGAATGGGGTCAAACTTTTGGCAGGAACAACGGGCTCCAACTCCCCAGATGAAGTATTGATCAATGAGAATTACCTAAGGGAAATGGGGCTTTCCGATCCGGAAGAAGCCCTGAATAGGACCATCCGGTTTAGCAATGTGGAAAGAAAAATCGTCGGAGTAGTCGGAAACTTTCATTCCAGAACCTTGAGGGAAGAAATTAAGCCCCTTTTGATAACCTACAATGCACAGTTTTTTCAGACTTTGACCATCAAGCTAGCTCCCGGCCAAAACCTGGCTGAGGCCAAGCTTGCCCTGGAAAGCATTTACAAAGATTATTTTCCGCATGAAAATCCGGAATTCAAGTTTTTGGACGAGGAAATTGAGAAGCTCTATCAAGAGGATACCAAAATCCGAAATGTGCTGGGTGCGGCTTGCCTGTTGGCCATCCTGATCTCTGCAATGGGACTGTTTGGGCTTTCCTCATTTACCATCGCCCAGAGAACAAAGGAGATTGGGATCCGGAAAGTCCTGGGAGCTTCGATGATGCAGATTCTGGGCTTAATCACTAAAGAGTATGTGTTTTTGGTTTTGATTTCATTTGGGATTGCTGTCTATCCGGCTTATTATTTTCTGCGAGATTGGCTGGATGAGTTCACCTACAGAATTTCCATGCCCTATATACTCTTTATTCTTTCCGGATTGGGAGTGCTTGTGCTTTGTTTGAGTATTGTTGGGCTTCATTCGTATCTGGCTGCCAAAGCTAATCCAGCCTTGGTGTTAAAAGACGAATAATCCTGTTGTCCCTGGTTCTTGACCCTCGAAAATGGGGGTAAAAGCCCTATCTTTTTCTAAAATTTTATAAAAGTTTTTACCATTTTTTGTTTTTTTTATTTAGTTGGGTTGGAAAAAACAAGAGGAGTCAATTATCTTTCAGGACTTTCTTGGCCACTTCCAAATCAGCACCTTATGAAAAACGTTCTGGTATTCTTTTCCGCTTTTCTCTTTTTTGGGACAGGGTATTCTTTCTGTCAGGGGAGTTCTGAAGCAGGATTTGTACCGCTATTTGATGGCAATACGCTGGAAGGATGGCTTGGGAATAAATCTTCCTATCGTGCAGAAAACGGAATGATCATCATTGATCCGAAAGGCGGGGGAGGAGGTAACCTCTTCACTGAAAAAGAATATGGGGATTTTATCCTCCGTTTTGAATTTCGATTGACTCCCGGAGCAAACAACGGACTCGGAATTCATGCTCCTTTGGAAGG
>JAJLJS010000116.1:0-13945 GCA_033844545.1 Cyclobacteriaceae bacterium
TCAGATGAGGCCAAAAAACGGACTCGCTTAGGCATTTACCAAAAGACTCCGGCTTTTTTCTTGGCTTCCCTGATGGAAGGAAAATCAGATTTTGTCCAAGGGAATCCCAATCCGGTGGTTTCTTTGGGAGAGAATCCAGGGGAATATTACTTGGAATTCAATCAACCCACTCAAATTTCAGCTGGAGGTTTTCAAGGAGAGATTGGCTATCAGGGCGATAAGTTAGCGCTTCATCTGGATGGGAGTCCGGTAAGGCCGGAGGAATTGATATTGGATGGGGACTTTTTAGAATACAATCCCATTTTTGGAATTCCTGCCAACTTCAATGCCGACCGTCTGATCAAATTGGCCAATCTGGAAAGAAATGCGCAGGTGATGGAGGAGCAAGTGTATTTGCATACGGATCGATCCAGCTATTGGAAAGGGGAACAGGTATATTTCAAAAGCTATATCGCCTATGGCAGTCCTCTGCTGCAGGAGGAATTGAGCAAGGTGCTCCATCTGGAACTGGTGGATTCCACAGGCTATCTCTGGCAGCATGAAACCTTGGAAGTAAAAAGTGGAATTGCCTCAGGATATTTTACCCTGCCCGCGGATTTTTCAGGTTCTGGAAGCTTTTTCCTGAAAGCCTATACCGCCTGGAGCAAAAATTATCCGGAGGGAACCTTCATCAAGCCGATACAGATTTTGGATCCCAGAGATGAAACTTTGGGGATAATTCCAGAAGATGTCAGCGAGGGTGTTTTGGTGTTTTCCGAAAAACAAACCTACCCACCCGGAGAAAAGGTGAAGCTGAACATCATGGTGCAGGATGAAAACGGCCGACCCCTAGCTTCCAATCTCTCTGTTTCGGTAGTGGATCTGAATCAAACTGCCTATATCCCGGAAATTGAGACTATGGCTGAAGCAATGGCTTTGAATTATTCAGCTGCTGAGAAAAAAGAGCCCGAATTTCCCTTGGAAAAGGGGATTGTTCTCCAAGGTCAATTATTAAATGAAACCGGAACCCCCGTCGAAGGCAATTTGAAGGCCTTTATCAATGGCTATGACGATATCCGGGAATTTGGGACAAGCAAAGACGGGAAGTTTGAAATGCCTCCTTCGTCTTTTCAAGGGGAATTTGAGATCAATGTGCAGGCCACGGATAAGAAAGGCCAACCGATCCGGAATCTGAGTCTGGAGGTGAAAAACTACCAGGATTCTTGGGTGCCTCAGGATTATCGGTTTCCGGATATTGTCTCCAGAAAAGTGAAGGCCCCGCCAATTCCGGTGGGACCACTCCAAGAAGGGGAAATTTTGCTGGAAGAAGCCGTCATTGAAGAGAAAAGGGAGGCGAGTATAGGTCCTATGATCTATGGTAGACCTCACAAAGTCGTGGAGACCAAGGACCTATTTCTGAATGGGTCCACGATCCAGTTTCTGTATGCCTTGGTAGGGCAGGTTCCGGGGATGCAGGTCAGCGGCACTCCACCGAACGTTTCCATTCGTTTCCGAGGCGGAGAACCTTTGATTTTGGTGAATGGAAATCCGGTCAATTCAGTATCTGGATTGACCCTGTCCGGAGGTGGGAGCTCTGGTGCCTATAATGCGTTGGAAGGAATCAATGTTTTCAATATTGAAAGAGTGGAAGTCATCCGGGGGCTAGTACCTCAATACGGAGATCAAGGCAGAAATGGGATTATTTCCATTTTCTTGAAATCAGGTGCCGAGCAAGCCAAAAATTTAAATAACTACACCTTATTCAAATTCCATGGATTTTCTACCTATTTGCCTTTTGAGGAAGCGGAAAAATACCGGCAGGAAAAGACTTGGCTCAGTCCTTTTAGGCCTTCCCTCTTCTGGAAACCTAACTTGGTCACCGATCGGTCGAGCCTGTTGATTCCTATTGAGTTTGAATTAAATGAGCCTACAGGGCCTATTCTAGTGGAAATCAGAGGAATTTCCGATCTTGGCAAACCTCTAATGGGAAGGTTTGTATTGAATAAGCCCGATTAGAATTAAAGAAAACTAAAACCATCCGTATGATCTTCAGAAGTATATTTTTGGCCCTTTGTTACATTTTTCTGCTTCCAATTCTGGTATTTGCCCAGTCTGGCACCATTACCGGAGTGGTGAAAGACGCGGAAACGGGTGAGACTTTGCCTTTCTGCAATGTATTCGTGAACAATACCACCATTTCCACCGTGACGGACATGGAGGGTAGCTATACCTTGTCGGGATTAGAGCCGGGGCCGGTGGAGCTGGGATTTTCCTTTATGGGTTATACTGCCGAAACCAAAAACATCACATTGAGCCCAGGAGGCAAGCTTACGGTCAATATGGCTCTGAAGCCTTTTGCGCAGGACTTGAGTGATGTGGAAATCAAAGCTTCTCGGGATAAAACCTGGGAACGGGATCTTCGGAAGTTTCAGAATCTCTTTATCGGCATTGATGAGGCAGCCTCCAAAACGCAAATTCTCAATCCTTGGGTCATTGATTTTCCTGCTTCGACGGAGAAAAATGCTTTCCTGGCCAAGGCTGATATTCCTTTGGAAATTGAAAACCGGTATTTAGGCTATAAAATCACCTTCAACCTCCGGGATTTTTATGACTCTCCGACCAGCTTCCGAATTGTAGGTGCGGCAAGATTTGAGGAATTGATCCCTGAGTCCGAAATCCAAAAAACAACCTGGGAGAAAAACCGGGCAGAGGTCTATCGAAAATCCCCCATGAACATGTTTCGGTCCCTGCTGGAGGGGACGGCAGAAAGAGAGGGGTTTTATCTTTATGGAGACAAAGCTGGGGGCTCAGCGAGCATGAATATGCGTTCTGATATTTTTGCAAATGAATTGGGGAAATCCGTTGTCCCGTATAAAGCTGATCCCTTAGTTACCCCCACGAGTCCTCCCGGCACCTATTTTCTTAATCTGAAAGGCAGAATTGAGATCCATTACCAAAAGGGATTTGCTCAGGCAAATACCTATCGAGATGCACCTTATCCGGTTTCTTGGTTGGAAGTAAATGGAGGCAAAGTCAAAATCAAGGAAAACGGGATGATTTTAAACTCCCAGGACTTGGTCTTTTCAGGCGATATGGACCGAAAGAGGATTTCCAACCTCCTTCCCTTGGACTACAATGCTGAAAAGGCAATCCAGCTTCAGGATTTGGCAAAAACAGCCAAAAACTATCAGGAGAAAGTCTATCTCCATACCGACAAACCCTATTATTATGCTGGGGATCCCCTGTTTTTTAAAGCCTATTTTTCCTATGGTAATTCTTATTTAAGAGATGAGCTGAGCAAGATTCTCCACGTGGAATTGATCTCAACAGATCGGGATTTAGTCCTTCGAAAGAAATTTCTCATTCAGGACGGAATCGTAGTCGGTGACTTTTATTTGCCAGATTCCTTGACCAGTGACAGCTTTTATCTACGAGCGTACACCAATTGGATGAGAAATTATGGTCCGGAATCTTATTTCATGCAACCGCTTACGGTCCTCAACCCCTACAAACGGATTGTCCCGGAGGAGGCTGTTTCCACCTGGGAAAATCAAGGAATATCCATAGATTCTCCCCCTACAGATTTTGGGAAAAGGGAAAAGGTAACCCTAACCATTCGGGTCAAAGATGAGGATGGCAAACCTGCCCAAGCCAAACTTTCAGCCGGAGTATGGGATGCCGAGCAACTGATTCCGATCCACAGAGGACAGGAAATTCAGGAAGGACTGCGGCTCCAGGATATTCCTGAAGCCTTGGGACTGGATAGATTTTCCTATCCGGTTCAGACAATTTTGAGTTTTCCAGGTGTGGTCACTGATGATAAGGGCAAGGGCGTTGCCGCTGAGATGAGTGCGTTTGTGAATGATTTTCAGGGTATGATCGAACTGGAATCCAATTCAAACGGGCAATTTTCTTTGGATGGAGCTGAATTTTACGGTCCGATGAAACTGGCTTTTGTGGCAAATGACAAAAAAGGCAAGCCCCTAAAAATCAGCCTTGAATCTCCACTTGCGGCACCCGTTGCGCTTCCCTCGGAGACAAAATTCCCAGAGCTTACCACCATAGCCAAGCCCATTCGAGCACCCGAACCCCCGGCTCCAACCAGTGTGAAGAGGGATTCTACCAGAGTCAAAAAGTCTGCGATCTATGGAGAGCCCGACTTTGTGATTCCGGGGGAAAGTCTGACGAAAACCGGCAATACGACTGACCTGGTAAACAGTTTGGCAGGTCAAGTACCGGGCATGCGCGTCACCACCGTCGGAGCCAGCGGACAGCAAAATATCCGAATCCGGGGAGGAGCCGTTTCTGCGATGGGAAATATGGAACCCGTGGTCTTGGTCAATGGCATCATGCGGGTCGCCTCAGGAACTACGACTGCCGCTGATAACCTCCGGACAATCAATCCCTTCGATATTGATCGAGTAGAGGTAGTCAATCGAACCGTATCCACACTTGGGGATCAAGGTAAAAATGGTGTCATCGCGGTGTACCTCAAAGAAGAACTTACGCCAACATTGACCGATCGGCCTCCTGGGCTTCAGGAGTTTACCATCGAGGGGCTGCAGCCAAGTAGAAATTTTATTCCGGTGGATTACTCCCAGATCAAAGAGCCTGTCGAGAAAGACGATCGACAGACCTTACTTTGGAGCCCCTACCTGGTCACTGACGAAAAGGGAGAGGTGACGGTCAGTTTTTATTCCAATGATTCAGATGGACCTGTTGCGGTAGAAATTAAAGGGCTGACTATAGATGGATTCCCGGTATTCGGTACCTTTCTGCTTCGCAAAAAATAGTCACCCGATATTTCTCGTATTTTTGACCATGCCAAAGACGATTTTGACGCTACTGCTAGTGCTGGTCTCCTTGAGTTCCTTCGCCCAATTGAGCGTCGGAATAAGAGGAGGATATACTTTGTCTTCCTATTCTTACCAGCCCACAGCCAGTCAGCGGAGTTTGAGCTTGGATGGGATCGGAAGTCCCACCTTTGCCTTTGTCGTTGAATATTTCAATGCCAAAAATGCAGGTGTCGAACTGAATGTCCAGCATATTACCTTGGGCTTTCGCCAGATCAACGATGAAAATGAAGTGAATCAAACGGAACTGACATATTTGAAACTTCCATTTTTGGCGAGTTTCTTTGCGGGAAGATCCGGTAGGTTTCAGATTAAAGTCGGACCTCATTTGGGTTACCTGTTGGAGGCAAAGGATGTGACTCGGGAATTTTCCGGAGGGAATTTTCCGGAAATGCCCACTTATGGGCAGCCAGGAGATGACCCCAACAAATTGATGTATGGCTTGACCGCCGGTGCAGGAATTTCCAAACTTTTTGGGAAAAGTACCCTTTCCGGGGAAGCCAGATTTTCATTCGATTTTACCAATCCAGAGTCGCAGGACCGGGTTTTTGATGTCCGATCCACCAATTTGGAGTTTACTTTGGCCTACTTGTTCCGGATCAAGGAAATGCGAAAGTAGCGTTGTAAGCTCGCTGGGACTCTGTAACTTTGATGCTGTCCAAAAACCTATTCAACCTTGAAATTCAGCTGAGTATTGACCTACGCGAAAGGTTTCTTTCTCCTGCTGGGTTCCATGTGACTCTCCAAAAGAAAATTAAAGCACATGAAAATTCAGATTATCAACGGTCCAAACCTGAACCTACTTGGGAAGAGGGAGCCTGAAATCTACGGAAGTGAAACCTTCGAAGATTACTTGGAGCACTTGAAAAGAAGGTTCCCCCAAGTGGAGCTGCATTATTTCCAAAGTAATGTAGAAGGAGAACTGATCAATAAAATCCATGAAATCGGATTTGAATTCGATGCGATTCTACTCAATGCAGGAGGCTACACCCATACCTCCGTGGCTATTTCCGATGCGATTTCAGGAGTGACTACCCCGACCTTGGAGATCCATATTTCCAATATTTACAAAAGAGAGGAATTCCGCCACAAAAGCATCATTTCCAAATCTTGCGTGGGGATGATTTCCGGACTGGGACTGAAAGGCTACGAACTTGGAATCCTGTATTTCCTAAATTCCCCAGAACTATGATCACATTTGCCCCAGGACCTTCTAAGGTCTATGATGCCTTGCCCCAGTATCTGCAGGATGCCTATGCTGAGGGGATTCTCAGTGCCAATCACCGCAGCAGCAAATTCATGAATCTTTACCAAGAGACGGAACAGCTCATGCGGGAAAAGCTGCACATGCCGGAGGATTATAAGTTGTTGTTTACTTCCAGCGCCACAGAAAACTGGGAGATCATCACCCAGTCAGTGGTAGAGCGGGCGAGTTTTCATATCTATTCCGGTTCATTTGGAAAAAAATGGATTGAATTTGCCAAGCATATTATTCCTTCGACTGCCGGCATTAAGATTGAAGCCAACCAATCCATTGATGTGGCAGGACTGGAGATAGCTGAAGACTTTGACCTGATTTCCATCACCCAAAACGAAACAGCCAATGCTACTCAGGTCGCCATGAGTGTGATTGCTGCAATCGGGGAGAAGTTTCCGGAGAAAATGATCGCAGTAGACACCACCTCTTCTATGGGAGGAATAGAATTGGATTTTGGGTTGGCGGATATTTGGTATGCTTCCGTTCAGAAATGCTTTGGCCTTCCTGCCGGTTTGGGAATCTTGATTGTTTCTCCAAAAGCCATCGAAAAGGTCAAAAATAAAGGAGAGCGGGGAAGATACAACAGCCTGAATTTTATTCTGGAAAACGCAGCTGGCTATCAGACGCATTACACCCCCAATGTCTTTGGAATTTATTTACTGAACAGAGTATTGCAAGATATGGATGAAATTCAGGAAGTGGACGCCAAATTGAGAAGCAGAATGAGATCCCTGGAAAATACCATTGCCAACACGCAAAGCCTACGCATGTTGGTGGACAATGCCCAGACCCGCAGTACCACGGTGATGGCCGTTTCAGGATCTGAGGAGTTGATTGCTTCTGTAAAAAAGACTGCGGAAAAAGAAGGAATGCAGCTGGGAAGTGGTTATGGGCCTCTGAAGGCGACCAGTTTCCGAATTGCGAATTTTCCGGCAATATCAGATGCCGAATTCCAAAAACTGATTGGTTTTCTTCAGCAATATTAAAAGCGAAAAGCCCGGAACAAAAAATCCGGGCTTCATTTTTTCAGGCTTCTTCCTGTACGCTTTCGTCGGCGGTAAGGGGATTCGACTTACGGATTAATCCATCCGGAAGCTCTCCTTCGGTACTGGCCACAATGGTACAAACCGTAGCATCTCCGGTGATGTTGACCACAGTCCTGAACATGTCCAAAATACGATCCGGAGCTATGATCAAAGCAATCCCGGCAGCAGGGACCCCAATGGATTCCAAAACGATGATCAACATGATCAACCCGGCCCCAGGTACACCTGCAGACCCGATAGAGGCCAAGGTAGCCGTCAAAACAATAGTTAGCTGTTGGGTGAGGGAAAGATCCATTCCAAGCGCTTGTGCAATGAAGACTGCGGCCACGCCTTGATACAAGCTGGTTCCATCCATATTGACTGTTGCACCTAAGGGAAGGACAAAGCTGGAAACTTCTTCAGATACGCCGATCTCCTCTTCCACTTGCTTCATCGTCACTGGAAGGGTAGCCGAGCTTGAACTGGTGGAGAAGGCCAACAGCTGTGCGGGTCGGATAGCCCGGAAAAAGTCCAGGTATTTGACTTTGGTAAATCCCTTCAAGATCAGGGGATAAACCAATAGAATCATGAAGAAAAGACCGCCCAAGACCACCAAGCTGTATTTCAATAGGGCCAAGAGCAGCTCAATGGCAGAATCCGGATTTTCCCCTGCAATCTCCACGATTAAGGATGCCATCAACGCAAATACGCCGATTGGGGCGATCATCATGATGTAATTCACAATCTGGATGATCACATCATTGAGTCCATCAAAGAAAGCGATAAGCGGAGAGCCTTTGGCTTTTGGGATTTGAAGCAAAGCAATCCCTATCAAAATGGCAAAAAACACTACTTGAAGCATAGCCCCATTGTCAGAAGCTGCCTGGAAGACATTTTGGGGGACTATGTCTACCAAGGGCTGCAGAGGACTCTGTTTCTGTAATTCCGCAGCAGTCATTGCCCGACTCCCAGCATCTCCTTCATACATGTTCATCAGACTTTCCCGGGTTTCCAGAGGAAGGCTTTTTCCAGGCTGGAAAATATTCACCAAAATCAATCCCACACTGATGGCCAATACGGTGGTAATAAGATAGGTTACGATTGTTTTCCCCCCAATCCGGCTGAGTTTAGAGATATCTCCAAGATTAGAAACACCCACAATCAAGGAAGCGAAGACCAAGGGTACGGCAATCATTTTCAAGGCATTGATGAAAATGGTCCCGAAAGGCTTAATGTAATCTAAGGTAAAAGAATTGGGTATACTTGTTTTGATGACGACAAGACCAAAAATCAATCCTAGAACCAGTCCTAGGATGATTTTGGTATGCAATGGGATTCTTCTAATCATGAGATGGGTTTATAGATCAGCAAGTTTATTGCTTTTTGACAATAAAAAATAATCTGCTATGACCAAGGCAGCCATGGCTTCTACGATCGGTACCGCTCTGGGTACCACACAGGGATCATGCCTTCCTTTTCCGCTGACCGTTACAGTTTCTCCTTCCTCGTTTACAGACTCCTGGTCTTGCATAATCGTCGCCACCGGCTTGAAAGCAACCCGGAAGTAGATGTCTTCCCCATTGCTGATTCCTCCTTGAATGCCTCCGGAGTGATTGGTGGTTGTATGGATTTTTCCTTCCTGATTGACAAATCCGTCGTTGTGCTGCGAGCCTCGCATCTTTACTCCTTCAAACCCACTTCCGTACTCGAAGCCTTTTACGGCGTTGATGCTGAGCATGGCTTTTCCCAATTCTGCATGCAATCTGTCAAAAACAGGTTCACCTAAGCCAACGGGAGTATTTTTGATCACACAAGTGACCACTCCTCCGATCGTATCCCGATCCAAACGGACAGAATCGATCAATTCGATCATTTTTTCGGCCATTTCAGGATCGGGGCATCTGACGATATTTTCCTCTGCCAAATCCAGGTTGAGTTCCTGATAGGGTTTTTCTAAAGTCAAATCTCCTACCTGAGATACAAATGCCTGGAAGCTAATGCCCTTCGTCGCCAGAAATTGTTTGGCAATGGAGCCGGCTGCTACTCGGGCAGCGGTTTCTCGGGCACTGGATCTTCCTCCCCCACGGTAATCCCGAATGCCATATTTTTCAAAATAAGTGTAATCTGCGTGGGAAGGACGGAATTTGTCGGCGATGTGGGAATAATCTTTGCTTTTTTGATCGGCATTTCGGATGAGGATTCCGATGGGAGTGCCGGTGGATTTTCCCTCAAATACTCCAGAAAGAAGTTCAATTTCGTCTTCTTCTTTACGTTGGGTGGTGATTTTGGACTGTCCGGGTTTTCTCCGCTGCATTTCCTGGCGGATTTTTTCTTCGTCGATTTCCAGTCCGGCAGGGCATCCATCTACGATTGCCCCTAAAGCTTTTCCATGCGATTCACCAAAAGTTGTGACTCTGAAAAGCCTTCCAAATGTATTGCCCATTATTTTTTTCTGATTATCAGGACCGACAGTAGGATCACTGCTCCGAGTAGGAGGAGGTTAATTGCGGTCGTAAAATAGTATTTATATTTCTCGTTTGAAAACTGGTTGTTCTCCGTCGAAATGCGATCATAAAGTCCTCCAAGTCTTTGGGAGGATAAAGCTTGGTTCACTTTGGACTCTCCCGAAGCGATGATTTTAGCTG
Organism: Cyclobacteriaceae bacterium; assembly: GCA_033844545.1. Classification (GTDB taxonomy): domain Bacteria; phylum Bacteroidota; class Bacteroidia; order Cytophagales; family Cyclobacteriaceae; genus Algoriphagus. Next base: position 9,761 of record JAJLJS010000116.1, read on the forward strand.
AGGGACTTAAGGTGTCATACACTCCCCGGATCGGATCAAAATAAATCCACTGGAAATAATCCTTGAGATTGTATTCTCCGGCTTCGTTTAGCGTGATGAAATAGCTGTATTCTTTGATGCCTGAAACCCTGCCATAGCCCCGGTTGATCTGCTGGCGCACGTTGGGGTCAAAGGTATTCAGATTGGCTCCGGGTAGCCGTTTCGGATCCTTGATTGCATTGATATTGCCGACTCCGCTGATGGCAAAGTTGTAATTGAAGCCCTTTCCGGTCTCCACTTCAAGCTCGTTGATATTTTCTCTCAATTGATAAACACCCACGCTCACTTCATTTTTCAGTGGATGTGCAGGCAGGGGTTTGACCGTGATGGTTTTTGCCGTGGAATAAAATGTCTTGAAATCTTCTTGCCGATTGGCTCCAAAGAAGGTGGGGTTTTTGGCGATCCGGTATTTGATCATTTCCCAAGGCACTCGGGGAATTTCAATTTTTCCTTCCGAAAAGGGGAAGAAAGTCGCTTCGTAGACCTTGAATTTTTGCCATCTCTTGCCGTTCAGGTCCACTACCTGGGGCTCGATATTGGTAATGTTGAAGTTTTCTTCCCAGGCATTGGCCGGTTTGATTTTTTTCAAAATCGCATCTAACTGCCTTCCCGGTTCATAAAATTGAAATGGGGCCTGGTTTTGTTCAGACATATAAAAGGCAATGTTGACCGTGAAGCCTTCTCCGGCATAGATTTCATCCTTGTCCACCGAAACCGAAAAAAAGGCATCATCATCCAGTTCAATATATTCCGGTTCCTCAGCATCCCTTCCGAAAAACTCGGCAAAGGGATCAAAATTGTTCCCCCCAGAACCTTGAGAACTTACGGCATCAGTGACGGAAATTCTTTTTCCGGGGGAGGAATGAGCCTCTCCGTTGATCAATATTTCAAAACCCCCAAGGGTAAATTGTCCTTTTCTGCTGGGCTTGTAGTATTGGATGATGCTGTTTGAGCTACTCATCTGCCCATTGATGATGTTCATGGATGAGGATTGGGAAATCCCCTGTTTTTGAAATCCTTGAATCTCAGGAAATTGATCGTAGGATTTGATTTTATCGTTGGAGAGCGTGACTTTGATGGTAAACGTTTCGTTGAGCCCAATTTCATCGGGCCCCAGTTCGATCTGCACATCCTGAGCATAGGCGAAGCCAACTAAAATATTGGCTAGGCATACGAAGATGAGTCTAAGGATCGTTTTGTTCATGGTTGCGAAAATAGGGATTATTCTAGTCTTCAAGCTCCCAAAATAACGTAACATCTACGGAAATGACTTCGTATGACCACTTAATTTCAGTTAATAAACCTAAATCAAATCAGCTATGCTAGAATATGTGAAGACCATTTTGCAAAAAGTAAGCTTTAGCAGACACTTGTTTGAGCGAGAATTGAAGAAAGGCCTTCGGTATTTAATGCCGAGCGAAATTGAAGAATTTAGAGATTGGTGTTATGCGACCTTCAGCAGGATGTATTTACCCATTTTAAATCAGCATTTTAAACCAGCTTATTAATTACCTAACGCAAAAAAATAAAGCCCCGAGAGGATTCCTTTCGGGGCTTTTTCATGTAAGGTCAGTGTAGTTTAATCAATCCTTTGTAGCGAAATCCGGATAGGCTCTCATGCTGTGTTCGTTGATATCCAGTCCTTCGGTTTCTTCTTTTTCATCCACGCGAATTCCCACCGTCTTTTTCAAACTGAAGAAAATCAACCAAGCAGATCCAAAGCATAATACTGCGGTAGCCCCAATTCCGATAAGTTGGGAAATCACCTGGCTCATGCCGGCAAGGTCACCAAAAAGTCCAACAGCCAGAGTTCCCCAAATCCCGCCAATCAAATGCACAGAAATAGCCCCAACTGGATCGTCAATTTTTAGCTTGTCAAATAACACCACACCAAAAACCACTAATCCACCGCCCACAAAACCGATGATGACCGAATCAATAACTCCCATCTGGTCTGCCCCGGCTGTGATTCCTACCAAACCAGCCAAAACTCCGTTAAGCACCATGGTGATATCGTAAGTTTTGAATTTCAGATATGAAACGATCAATGCCCCAAATGCCCCTGCGGCGGCGGCCATGGAGGTAGTTACAAATACTTTGGATACCAATCCCGGATCTGCACTCAATACCGAGCCTCCGTTGAAGCCAAACCAGCCCAGCCAAAGCAGAAATACGCCGATGACTGCCAAAGGAATGTTGTGACCGGGAATGGCCTTCATGCCTTGGGGAGTGAATTTACCCAATCTGGGTCCTAGCAGCATAGCTCCTACCAAGGCTCCCCAACCTCCCACCGAGTGAACGATGGTGGATCCTGCAAAATCATAAAAGGGAGTTTCCAAAGCATTGAGGAATCCTCCTCCCCACTTCCACATACCGACGATGGGATAAATAACTGCCACGTAGATTATCGAGAAAGTAATGAATGGGCCAAGCTTAACCCGCTCTGCAACGGCTCCGGAGACAATTGTAGCGGCAGTAGCGGCAAACATAGCCTGGAATATAAAATCCGTAAAGTAAGTGTAGCCTGCATTGTAGTTGCTGGTATCCCAGCCCTCTGGGAGCTCAAGTCCAAATCCGGCGAAGCCAAAAACCGCTCCGGCGAAATCTCCCCCGGGATACATTAAATTGAATCCCACCAAAGCATAAGTCAATAGTCCTATGGCAGGAATGATCGTGTTTTTGAACAATATGTTCACGGTGTTTTTGGAGCGGGTTAATCCGGCTTCCAAAGTGGCAAAGCCCAGGTGCATGATGAAAACCAAAAAGGTGGCAATCATCATCCAGAGATTATTGACCGTAAATAGGTCTTGTATAGGTTCTTCCATTGGTCTAAATAGGTTCGGTGATAAGTTTTGAATTAAAGTGCAGCCTCTCCGGTATCGTTGTTTCGGATTCTGTAGGCTTCCTGGACGTCGTAGACAAAGATTTTTCCGTCTCCGATTTCTCCGGTTTTCCCTTCCTTCAAGATGCATTGGATTACCCCTTCGGCCAGTTCATCCGGTACGACGATTTCCAGTTTGGTCCGGGGAATGTAGGCGGGTTCATAAGCTACCCCCCGGTACATTTCCTGGCGGGCATGTTCAAATCCCATCCCTTTGATCTCGTAAAATGAGAGGAATTTTACTCCCAATTTGGAGATACAGGTATGGATTTGATCGAAACGGGAGGTTCGAATAATCGCTTCGATTTTTTTCATTTTGTCAATAGGTTAAATGATTTTTTGAGATAATGGCATGAAAGTAAGATAAAAATTGAATCATAATCAAAAACAGGCTAAAAAAAAGGCCGGATTGGTTAAAAAATATCTACGAAATCGATTTATTGATTTAGAAAATACCCTGTATGAAGAAAAATTACTCTATAAATTTAAAGTTGAGGGTTTATTTTGAAGGAATAGCTCAATTTTTACTCCAATTTGGTCAAAGGAGATAATCGGCTAATTTTGCGGGCGTTTTTAAACTGAAAACTATGACTAAAAAACCAACACTGCTGGTTTTGGCCGCCGGAATGGGCAGCCGATACGGCGGAAACAAACAAATTGACGGTTTCGGCCCCAACGGGGAGACCATATTGGAATATTCTATTTTTGATGCGATTCGGGCTGGATTTGGCAAAGTCGTTTTTATCGTCCGTCAGGAAATTCTGGATGTTGCCAAAGAGAAATTCCTTCCTAAACTCGAGGGTAAAATCGAAGTGGACTGGGTGATCCAGTCCTTGGATAGCTTTGTGCCAGCTGCCTTAAAACAGCCGGAGCGAGTAAAGCCTTTTGGGACTGCCCATGCGGTGCTTTGTGCCAAAGACGCCATCCAAGAGCCATTTGCCGTGATCAATGCGGATGATTTCTATGGGAAAGAAGCATTTGAGGTATTGGGAAAATTCCTTTCATCAGATGTTCGTCCCGACCTGCATGCCATGGTCGGCTATGCGATTCAAAATGTGCTTTCCGAAAATGGAACCGTCAGTCGTGGAGTCTGCGAGACCAATGCTAAAGGTCAGTTGATCGGAATGGTGGAGAGAACTTCCATCTCCAGGGAAGGAAATAAAATCGTCAGCAGAGGAGAGGGAGAAGTGTTGGAAATTGCAGAAAATACTCCAGTTAGTATGAACTTCTGGGGATTCCATCCAGATGTATTTGTGGACATTGAG
>JAJLJS010000117.1:0-6847 GCA_033844545.1 Cyclobacteriaceae bacterium
CAACACAGTAGGTAGTAATGGCCTTTTCAGTACTTTCAACTATATCGGAGGAACGGAAGGAAAGTGGAACTACACCGCATATTATCAGAAAAGAAGAGGAGAAGGCTGGAGAGAAAACGGGTTTTTCAACACCGACCATGCTCACGTAGAAGTCAACTATGCAGCAAGCAATCGGCTGAAGTTGGGATATGAAATGACCTATATGACTACGGAATCGCAGCAGCCAGGAGGCCAGACCGATGCCCAGTTTGCTCAGGATTCCCAACAGAGTACCCGAAGCAGAAACTGGTTCAATACGCCTTGGTTCATTCCCTCCCTATCTGCCGAATATTTGATTTCTCCTAAAACCAAGCTAAGCTGGAAAGCTTTTGGGACCTTTGCAGAAAGAAATTCGGTTGGTTTCATGAAGCCGATCAATCAGGAAGATGACGGAAGCAACCGACAGGTGGACCGGGATTTTTACACCACTTATGGAACAGAACTGAGATTAAAGCATAATTATGAACTGTTTGGTCAGGAGCAGACCTTGATGAGTGGACTTCGCTATTTCAATGGAGCCATCGATCGGAAGCAATTGGGCACTGGGACTATAGGGTCTGATATGGACTTCTCCGTAGAGGCCGGAGATTTTAGAAGAAATCTGGATTACACCAACATCAACCTGGCCGCCTTTGCTGAAAATGTACTTCGATTCAATGAAAAACTACTTTTCACCGCTGGAATCCGATTGGAAAATATCCAGTCCACTATGGAAGGACAACTGAATGTAAGCAATGGTAATCCGCAACTGCTTACTCCTCAAACCAGGACGCGTACCTTTGCACTGCTGGGCCTTGGGGCAGAATATCATGTGGGAAAAAGCACAGAATTTTACACCAATTTCTCTCAAGCTTACCGCCCGGTGTTGATCTCTGATTTGACTCCTCCGGCCACTACGGATGTGATCGATCCCAATCTGCAGGATGCCCGGGGGTACAATTTTGACTTTGGCTATCGAGGCAAAGTCGCTTCTTACCTCAACTTTGACCTCAGCTATTTCTTCCTGAACTACGACAACCGAATCGGGACTCTAGCTCAGGCAAATGCTGATGGCAGTATTTTCAACTTCCGAACCAATCTGGGCAGATCGGTGAGTCAAGGTTTTGAAGGCTATGTGGAGTTTGATCCGATTACGGCCTTCATGGGGAGCTCCAGATATGGGTATTTACACCTTTTTGCCTCTGTGGCAGTCATCAATGCTACCTACAAGGATTTTGTAGTCACCTCGGTGAGCAACGGTGAGATTGCTGAGCGGAATTTAGCCGGAAACCAAGTGGAAAATGCCCCAAGAAATATCAACCGATTTGGAGCTACTTATAGGTATGGTAAGTTTTCCATGACTTGGCAAATGAGTGACATCAGTGAGACCTTCTCCGATGCTTCCAACACGGTAGAACCCAATGCTGCGGCCACAGTAGGTCTGATACCTGCCTACCAAGTGCAGGACCTGTCGGCAAGCTGGAACGTGTGGAAGCAGCACTCCTTGAAAGCAGGAGTAAACAACCTAACTGACGAGCGCTATTTCACAAGAAGAGCTGGAGGGTATCCTGGTCCCGGAATCATGCCTGCGGACGGAAGGACTTTTTACCTGACATTAGGGTTAAAATTTTAAGTTAAAAGGTTCAATTAGTTCGAAAAGCCATCCTTTCAAGAGGATGGCTTTTTTGTTTTGGTGATTATTCTTTGAGTGGGTGACTTTGGTGGAATAACTTTTTTACTTTAGCTGTACCAGCTTAAGATAAAGTCTATGAAGAGAGTTTTTCAAATAATTCCTATCACCCTGCTGATTGTGTCCTTTTGGAGTTGCAAGCAGGAAGAAAAGCAAGCCGAACGTCCCAATATCATTTTCATCATGTCGGATGATCATGCCTATCAGGCCATTTCCGCTTACAGCAATCATCTGATCGAGACGCCGAATATTGACCGGATCGCAAAAATGGGGATGCTTTTCACCAATGCCACGGTAACCAATTCGATTTGCGCTCCCAGTCGGGCGACGATTCTGACAGGAAAGCATTCTCATTTGAATGGCAAAGTGGACAATCACTTTCCCTTTGATACCACGAATGTGACTTTTCCCCAACTTTTCCAGGAAGCCGGCTATCAGACCGCCATGTTTGGGAAGTTGCACTTTGGCAACAATCCCAAAGGCTTTGATCAGTTTAAGATCCTGCCCGGACAGGGGAAGTATTACAATCCGGACTTTATCACCAAAAACGAAGGAAATATCCAAGTGGAGGGCTACGTGACGGATATCATCACGGATATGACTTTGGATTGGCTTCAAAACGAGAGAAAGGCAGATGATCCTTTTTTACTTTTCTATCTGCACAAAGCTCCCCATCGGGAATGGCTGCCAGCTGAGCGGCACTTGGCGGAATTCACCACGCGTTCATTTCCCGAGCCGGCTACTTTATTTGATGATTATTCCGGTCGGGGAAGGGCTGCTCACGAAGCAGAAATGAACCTTTTGAAGGACATGCATTGGGCAGGAGATTCCAAAATCTATCCGAGTGTCATGGATGAGTTGGGCATAGAAGAGACTTCCAGTTGGGGTAAAGCGGCCTTCGAAGGAGAGGTAGGAAGACTTAATCCAGAACAGCGAGCCGTTTGGGATCAATACTATTGGCCGATCAATGAGGACTTCAAAAAGCGCTATCCGACGATGACCGAGGAGGAAAAGATGAAATGGAGGTACCAGCGCTACATGCAAGATTACCTGGGTACGATCAAGGCCGTGGATGAAAATGTAGGTAGGGTTTTGGATTATCTGGAAGCCAATGGCCTGATGGAAAATACGATCATCGTCTACACCTCTGACCAGGGTTTTTATTTGGGTGAACATGGCTGGTTTGACAAGCGGTTTATTTACGATGAAAGCTTCAAAACCCCTCTTTTGGTTGCCTGGCCGGGAAAAGTGGCTCCTGGATCCAAGTCCAACGAAATGGTGCAAAATCTTGATTTTGCCCAGACCTTTTTGGAGGCTGCCGGAATCCAAGCCCCAAGCGATATGCAGGGAGAAAGCCTGATTCCTTTGCTCACCGGAAACACAGAGAAATGGACCCGGGATGCAGTCTATTATCACTATTACGAATACCCATCGGTTCATATGGTCAAGCGCCACTACGCGATCGTGACCAAGGAATACAAGCTGGTGCATTATTATTTTGACACCGACGAGTGGGAATTAATCGACCGAATCAAGGATCCTCAGGAGCTCAACAATGTCTACCATGATCCTGCCTATGCCGAAATCCGCAAGAATCTTCACACGCGGCTGGATGGCTTGAGAGAGAAGTATGGGGACAATTCCCAGATTTCACAGCGGTACCTTCAGGAATACCTGGATTATCTGGAGGAGAACAAGTCTTATGCCGGTGGAAAAAACACCGAGCTTTTGAATAAGATTTTTGAAGACCGAAAAAAGGAAAAGGGCAATTGAGCCACCAAAATAACCTATGAAAAATGTCTTGAAAGTAGGGGTTGCCGGAGCGATCCTTGTTGGATTTGCATCCTGTACTCCAAAGGAAGAAGCTAAATCAGATCGTCCGAATATCATCTTCATCATGTCGGATGATCATGCCTATCAGGCCATCTCGGCCTATGACAATACCTTGATCGAAACCCCCAACATCGACCGGATTGCCAAGATGGGCATGCTATTCACCCAGGCTTCAGTGACCAATTCAATCTGTGCGCCGAGTCGGGCGACTATTTTGACCGGGAAGCATTCCCATCTCAACGGAAAAATCGACAATCATTTCCCCTTTGACACCACCAATGTGACTTTTCCCCAACTGATGCAGCAGGCGGGCTATCAGACCGCCATGTTTGGAAAGCTTCATTTTGGCAACAATCCCAAGGGCTTTGATCAATTCAAGATTTTGCCGGGGCAAGGCTCCTATTACAATCCCGATTTTATAACCAAGAATGAGGGGAATATCAAAGTAGAAGGGTATGTAACGGATATCGTGACTGATATGACTTTGGATTGGCTGGAAAAGGAAAGAAACCCTGATGAACCTTTCCTCCTGATGTATTTGCACAAATCCCCCCATCGGCCTTGGCTGATGGCAGAGCGTCATATGGAAGAGTTTACTCAAAAGACTTTTCCCGAGCCAAAAACTCTATTTGATGACTATTCAAGCCGACCTGCAGCAGCAGAAGCGGAGATGAATATCCTTACCCACATGGGTTGGTCAGGAGATAATAAGCTACGTCCTGAGATTTTGAAAGAATTGGGAATTGCCGATGTGGGTGGCTATGATACCAGTCGGTTTATTGGACAGATGAACCGGTTTACCCCGGCTCAGGCGGCAAACTTCCGGAAATATTACGATCCCATCAGTGAGGATTTTAAACAAAGATATCCCACCATGTCCAAGGAAGATCTCATGCGCTGGAAGTACCAGCGTTACATGCAGGACTACTTGGGTACGATCAAAGCCGTGGATGAAAATGTCGGTCGCCTGTTGGATTACTTGGAGGCTAATAATTTGATGGAAAACACGATTATCGTGTACACTTCAGATCAGGGATTTTACTTGGGTGAGCATGGCTGGTATGACAAGCGATTTGTCTATGATGAAAGCTTCAAAACCCCGCTTTTGGTGGCCTGGCCGGGTAAAGTGAAAGCTGGAACCCAATCGGATGCTTTGGTTCAGAATCTGGATTTCGCGCAGACCTTTTTGGAGGCTGCGGGAATCCCCGCTCCATCCGATATGCAGGGTGAAAGTTTACTTCCGATTTTGACCGGAAATACCGAAAAATGGACTCGAGATGCGGTGTACTACCATTATTACGAGTATCCTGCCGAACACATGGTCAACCGGCACTATGCCCTAGTGACTCAAGAGTATAAGCTGGTGCACTATTATTTTATTCAGGATTATTGGGAGCTAATTGACAGAAAAAAGGACCCAATGGAGCTTCGGAATGTCTATGATGATCCGGCCTATACAGAAATTAAGGCAGACCTTCACAAGCGTTTGGATGAACTTCGGGTGAAATACAAAGACAGCAAGGAGATCAGTGATGGATATATCGACCGCCTGCTCGATGATGCCTTGGAAGGAAAAGTCTGGGGAATCAGCAAGGAAAAAGCGGAGGAGATCAAAAGCCAGCGTATAAAAGATTAAGAGTCAAAGAAAAAAACCAGTGAAAATCTCACTGGTTTTTTTTTGAAAGGGTTAACTCTTGAAATGCTATTTCTGAGGTGAATTGACCCCGTATATTTTGACTATTAGGATTCTTGAAGAAAAGGATTTAGAGGATCTCTGATAAATGGGTTTGACCTTTGAGGACTTCCACGGCGAGGTGCTTGAGGCTTTTGGAAGTGAGCATAAAATCGATGTCTTTTCGGACTTTTACAACTTCGAAATGTAAGGGGCATGGGTTTTTCTCAGAGCATTTATGTAGGCCTAAGCTACAACCTGAGAAAAGGTTATCTCCATCCACGATTTTGACCACGTCTTTCAAGTTGAAACTTGCATGGGATTCATCTGCAAAAAAACCTCCATTAGGGCCTTTGATGGAACCCACAATTTTCGCCTTGGTGAGATTCTGTAGGATTTTGGCAGTGAAGGCCTCTGGAGCACCTATTTTTTGGCCAATTTCCTTTGCGCTAACCTTTTTGTCTTCAAGGCTTTGAGTCCAGATATAAATCACGGACTTGATCGCGTACTTAGCAGCTTGGGAGAACATCTTGGATAATTTTGTCCGAAATATACCTTTCACATTTTAAAGGAAAAAAGCCGGAAGTCACATAACTCCGGCCTTTTCAAGAAAAACCATAACAAAATCTTGAAACCTAAAGCTTAATTTGGAAGCAGGACTTGGTCAATGACATGAATGATTCCGTTGGAGGCGGAAACAGTGCCGACGATTTTTGCTCCATTAATGGTCACCGTGCCATCTTCGGCAACAGTGACGGTGACTGATCGGCCATCTGCTGTTCCGAGGTTCCTGCCATTTACAAAATCACCGGGTTTGTAAACTCCCAGCAAAACATGGTATTCGAGGATGTCTCGGAGTTTACGTTGATTCTCTGGTTTGACCAGATCATCCAGAGTACCAGCCGGTAATGCATCAAAGGCGGTGTTGGTCGGCGCAAATACTGTAAATGGACCCACATTGGTCAAGGCATCCACGTAGTCTGCGGCTTTCAATGCCGCCACAAGGGTACTGTGATCAGCTGAGCCAACGGCTACTTGGACCACATTTGGGTTAGAGACATCGTCCAAAACAGCGGATTGTCCGGGACCCGGAGCTGATTCAGCGGTAGAAGTTGTGCTATCTGTGGCCTGACCGCCACAAGACCAGGCGGCCAGGGCCAGAAGCAAAGATGGGAGATAAAGCAACTTTTTCATAGTGAAGGGAGGTAAGGATTTGGGTCTTTTTGAAAGATGAATGCTTTGGATTTAGTAAATCATGAGTCAAATTTATGTTTCAAATAAATAAAAGACAAAAAAATCCTTTAATATTATTTCAATATTCAAAAAAAATGAATCTTATGAATCATAAGGTCATTATAATAAGATAATTAAATCCTATTTTATGTGATTTTATGCCGGTATTAGAATAGTGAAAAGCTTATAGGAATTGTTTTATTAACTGATTTTTATCATGTGATTGGGAAAAAACACCCTCTACCTTCGGAACTCCAGATACTTTATTGAACTTGATTTCGGAGGCTCGAAAAGTACTTACGGTCGGGAGATTGGAGGGAAAAGTTTACCCATTTCCTGGGATTTATTCCAAGGTCATTCTTCCTGAATTATCACGATGTTTGGCTGTCAATGAACTTCGT
>JAJLJS010000118.1:0-1024 GCA_033844545.1 Cyclobacteriaceae bacterium
TTCGGCCTGCCAGGCCTGCTCGCCCAGCGCGCCCGGCGGCAGCACGCCGCCGAGCACCAGCGGCGCCGGCGCCTCGCCCTCGAGCTCGAACGCGGGATCGGCCAGGGCGGCTTCGCACAGCGCGCGCGCCTGCCGGTCGAAGACCCCGAGGCGGGCTTCCAGCGGCTCGTCGGCCGAGAGGCGGCGTTCGGCCAGGGCGTCAAGGCGCACGTGCAGGTCGCCGGCGAGCAGCGTGCGGGCCGGGTCGCGGCACCAGTCGAGCACGCGCGCCAGCGAGAGCTCGCCGCCGGACGGCATCGGCCCCGGCAGGGGCGCCAGCAGGCTGGGCCGGTCGGAGCGGCCGCCGACCATGGCCGCGAACGCGGGATTGGAACTGCGCAGCGCCGGGTCGTCGCCGAAACAGGCGGCGTCGAAGGGCTGCAGCGGATGGTTGACGCGCCAGGGCGGCGCGGCGCCGGCCTCACCCGGCGGCAATGCGGCCATCAGTTCGGCCAGCGGCGCGGCCGGGTTGCGCGGCGAGCCGTCGCGCGCGTCGAAGCCCAGCCAGGACAGGTGCAGGCGCGCGCGCGCGGCCATCACCGTTTCCAGGAACAGGTAGCGGTCGTCGCCGCGGGTGTCGCGGTCGCCGAGGCGGCGCAGGCCCTCGCGGCGGATCGGGTCGAGGCCGGCGTCGAGGTCCTGGCGCGGGTAGTCGCCCTCGTTGAGGCCGAGCACGGCGATGAAGCGGAACGGGATGGCGCGCTGCGGCACCATGCCGCAGACGGTCATGCCGCCGGCGAGGAAACGCTGGCGCTCGGGCACCGCCGCCAGCCGCTCCTCGAGCCACTGCCGCACCACGGCGAAGGACAGCGGCGGATCCAGGCCGGCTTCGGCCGGTTCGCTGGCCAGCGCGCGCAGCGCGGCGCGCAGGCCGTCCATCGCATCGCGCGAAGCCGGGTCGGCCGGGTCGGGCAGGAACAGCGCATCGAGCAGGCCTTCCAGGCGCGCGGCCCAGGCGCTGGCCGGGCGCGCGCGCGCGGCGTCG
>JAJLJS010000119.1:0-4180 GCA_033844545.1 Cyclobacteriaceae bacterium
GACACTCACTTCCGAAGACCTGAGTTATGGCCATTCCGGAGGTTTGGTGGAAAATCAGGAAGAATTCCTAAAGGTATTCGAATCCAAGTCCCAGGACTACCGAGTCTGGGACGTTAGAGATTTATCGGTCTCATTTCACGGAGAAAATACAGCCATGATGAGATACTACGTAAATGCGGAAATCGTGACCAATGAAGTCCCAAACAAATTGGATTTAGGACTTTTGATGGTGTGGATCAAGGAAGAAGGGTCCTGGAAACTTTTGGCCAGACAGGCATTCCGAGTTCCCAAATAAAAAAATCCGATTGATTCGGATTTTTTGGTTTATTAAAATCTGATATAAAAATCCGGAGAGGAATTCAACTAAATAGCCCTCTCCGGAATTTTTTTTACCCTTACTCAGATTGATTCCATCCTCCACCCAAGGCGCGGTAGAGTTGAACATTCGCTTTTAATCTTGAAGCCTTCAGATCCGCCAACTCCATGGCCGATTCCAAAGCCCTGCTTTGGGCATTGATCACCTCCAGATAATTCGCAAATCCCACCGAAAACAAAGTATTGGAGTTTTCCACAGATCGCTGCTGCACAGCTACTTCGTATTGTTTCAGTTTCAGCTGATTTTCCAAAGTATTGATCTGGTTAACCAAATCTAAAACTTCGAGATAGGCATTCAGGGTTCTTTTTTCGTATTCCAGTAAGGCAATTTGCTGGTCGGCGGTGGCGATCTGGTAAGCAGCCTGAATTTCCCTTCGGTTGAAAATGGGAGCGGTCAAGCCAGCTCCGATCTGATACACCGAGGAAGCAGGATTGAAAAACAACTTTCCAAAATCGAAGGCATTGAACCCCGCCATCCCAAACAGATTGACGGAGGGATAAAAGGCTGCTTTGGCAGCTTTCACGTCAAACTTGGAAGCTTGAAGCAAAAGTTCCGCTTCCTGAATATCGGGCCGAAACTGGATCATCTGGGCCGGAAGTCCGATTTCCCGGACCCGCGGCCTTTCCACGGCACTGTCCAAGTCAATTCTTTCCGATGGGATTTCCATGGTACCAACCAATCGGGTCAAACTGTATTCTGTGGATTTCTGCTCCCGGATTTTTGCTTCTCTTTGCGCTTTAGTATTCAACACCAAAGCTTCAAATTGATCCACTGCCAGTTGGTTAGCCTTGCCTCCCTCTTTCAATTCCGTGATAAGATTAAGGGCAAGTTCCTGCAATTCGATATTTTGTGAAAGCGTCTGAATTTCGGTATCGATCGCCAACAGCTGGTAATAGTTTGAGGCAACTTCAGAAATCAGCCAGGTCTGGACTGCCTTGGACATTTCCTCGGAGGCAATATACCTAGCTAAAGCGGCCCTTTTCTTATTTCTCAGTTTTCCCCAGATATCCAATTCCCATTCAAAATTGGCTCCTATCAGAAAGTCTGGATATGGATCCGGAATCATCTTATCAGAAGGTAAATTCTCCGAAAGATTCGTGTCAAAATTCCCAATTCCGTCCATGGTATATTCCCCAAACTTTCGCTGAGAGGCCCCTGCCATCCCGGAAACACTCGGGAAAAGTCCCGCCTTGGCGACATTCATGGTGGCCCTATTTGCTTTAATTCTCTCCAAAGCCATCAAATTGTCCTGATTATTGGACAAAGCTGAAGCGATCAGGCTCTTCAATCGGGGATCAGAGAAATAATTTTCCCATGCCAGCTGGGCAATACTCAAGGTGGTATCATTTTCCACTCCCGTGTATTGCTCCGGCAATTGAATTTTGGATTCAGGAGAACCTACCTCTGCCACTTTGCATGCTGAGGCTAGAAGCATCCCGATTATACTTAGAATGGCTAGTTTTTTCATGCAGGCACCTCCTGGTTTGGGGTAGTTACTTTCAAACGATTTGCTTTTTTCTCCTTCCATCGGGAATCGATGGTTTCAAAGACCACATATAATCCGGGAATCAGGAATATCCCTATCAGGGTTCCAATAAACATTCCTCCTGCTGCTGCAGTCCCGATTGTCCGGTTTCCAATTGCACCCGCTCCGGAGGCAATGGTCAGCGGTATCAATCCGCAGATAAAAGCGAAAGAAGTCATCAAAATCGGTCGAAGTCGTTCTACGCCTCCATTGATGGCACTTTGGAGGATTGAAATTCCTTTTGCCCGGTTTTGAATGGCAATCTCAATGATCAGAATGGCATTTTTACCCAACAAACCGATCAACATGACCAGAGAAACCTGTGCATAGATATCATTTTGCAATCCCACCAAATTGAGAAAGAAGTAGGAGCCGAAAATCCCCGCTGGCAAGGAAAGAATGACCGGAAGCGGTAGCATGTAACTTTCGTATTGTGCTGCCAAAAGCAGGTACACGAACACCAAACAAATCAGGAAGATATAAACCGCCTGATTTCCAGAGGCAATCTGCTCACGGGTAATCCCGGACCAGTCAATGTCAAATCCACGCGGGAGAGTTTCCAAAGCCACTTCCTCCACGGCTTTAATGGCATCTCCTGAAGAATAACCCGGAGCTGCATCTCCCGAAATCAAAGCCGAAGTAGACATGTTGTACCGGGTCAATTGCTCAGGTCCGTAAACTCTCTCCAAGCTCACAAAATTGGAATAAGGCACCATCTCCCCTGCTTTGTTTTTTGCATACATGTCCAAGAGGGATTCCGGGGAAGTTCGATATTCCGGAGAAGCCTGAATCATGACTTTGTACATCATTCCATACCGGATAAAGTTTGAGGCGTAATAGGAACCGATATAGCTTTGAAGCGTTTCCATCGCCTCGTTGACTGAGATGCCTAATTTGGCAGCTTTGTCATGGTCTACGCTCAAAAGAAACTGAGGGAAACTCGCGTCAAAATTGGTAAAAGCTCCATCAATTTCAGGCCTTTCATTCAGGGCTGCGATAAATTCTTCATTAACCAAGGCCGTATTATCCAAGCTTCCTCCGGATCGATCCTGAAGTCGAAGTTCAAAGCCCGAAGCATTCCCAAAGCCGGGAACCGGCGGAGGTGCAAAAAACTGAATATCTGCCCCTTTGATATGCGAGGTTCTTTCGGAGTAGTCTGCAATCAAGGCGTTGACATCTTTTTCCCGATCATCCCAAGGAGCCAAGTTGATCATGCCCATCCCGTAAGAAGCTCCAGCAGTCTCCGAGAGAAGGGAATACCCGGCTAGCGTAGAGACCGTTTCGACCTCCTCCAAGGGGAGCAAGGCAGCCTGCACTTGATTCATCACTTCAGAGGTTCTATCGACCGTAGCTCCTGGAGGCGTGGTCACGTTGACATAAATCATCCCTTGGTCTTCATTGGGGATAAATCCTGTCGGGGTGATCGCCAGCATTCCGTAAGTCAAGCCAAAGAATAGGACCAAAGCGCCGTAAGTGATGACTTTTCGATGAGCGATAGATTTGAGAATGCCGGAGTATTTTCCGGCCAATGCCTCATATTTGGCATTAAATCCATTGAAGAACTTTTGGATGATTCCTTCCTTCCCTTCACCTGCTTGATGCATTGGCTTGAGCATCATTGCACAAAGTGCCGGAGACAGGGTCAAGGCATTGATCCCTGAAATCACAATTGCTATAGCCAAAGTCAGGGAGAATTGCCGATAGAAAATCCCAACCGGACCGGAAAGGAAACTCACTGGAATAAACACCGCAGACATGACTAAAGTAATGGCTACGATGGCTCCCCCGATTTCTTTCATGGCCGCAATGGTGGCATCCAAGGCATTGAGATGAAGCTCATGCATTTTGACGTGGACGGCTTCCACCACCACGATCGCATTATCCACCACAATCCCAATTGCCAATACCAAAGCAAATAGGGTCAGCAAGTTGATCGAAAACCCAAAAACCTGCATGAAAAACAGGGTACCCACCAGGGAAACCGGAACTGCAATAGCTGGAATCAGCGTAGACCTAAAATCCTGAAGGAATATGAATACCACAATGAATACCAGAATAAATGCTTCAATGAGGGTTTTGAGTACCTCGGCAATGGAAGCATCCAAAAACCGGCTCACATCATAGGAAACGTTGAAGGTCATTCCGGGAGGAAAGGAGGAATCCTGTATTTCCACCATTTTAGATTTGATGTTATCAATGACCTCACTGGCATTGGACCCTGGACGCTGCTTGATCATGATCGAAGCGGAGGGTTTGCCATCCGTCATGGACACCATGGA
>JAJLJS010000120.1:0-2957 GCA_033844545.1 Cyclobacteriaceae bacterium
TTCGGTATGCCGTTCGTAAATAAAAATCAAGAATAATCATGGCAAAAGAGTCCATCAAAGCTCGCGAGAGAAAAAGAGAAAGACTGGTAGCCAAGTATGCCAAGAAAAGAGCCGAGCTGAAAGCTGCCGGTGACTACGAAGCCCTTGACAAATTACCAAAAAACGCTTCTCCGGTAAGACTTCACAACAGATGCAAGCTGACCGGTCGTCCTAAAGGATACATGAGAAAGTTCGGTATCAACAGGGTTACCTTCAGAGAAATGGCTGCTGCTGGTAAAATTCCTGGTCTGACTAAGTCTAGCTGGTAAAATAACGACAGTAGTTTTTATTCTAAAAATCAATTCGTAACTTTGCACGCCCAATTCGGGTGGCGCTAGATTTATAATGACTATGACTGATCCAATAGCTGATTATCTGACAAGATTGAGAAACGCAATTAAAGCGTCTCACAGAATCGTTGAGATACCTGCTTCTAACCTTAAGAAGGAGATCACCAAAGTTTTGCACGACAAAGGATATATTCAAAACTATAAGTTTGAACAAAACGGACCTCAGGGAACGATCAAAATCGCCCTGAAGTACAATCCGACTACCAAGCAAAACGCGATCGTAAGCCTTGAAAGAGTTAGTACCCCAGGTTTGAGAAAATATGCCAAGCATGATGAATTACCTCGTGTAATCAACGGCCTGGGTATTGCAATCGTATCCACTTCCAAAGGTGTGATGACTGACAAAGAAGCCCGTACCGAAGGTATTGGTGGCGAAGTACTTTGCTACGTATATTAATTTTCTATCATGTCTAGAATAGGTAAAAAACCAATAAATCTACCCAGCGGTGTTACTGTAGACGTGTCAGTTCCAGGAGCTGTCACTGTTAAAGGTCCAAAGGGTACACTGACTCAGGATGTGAATCCCGATATTCAGGTGAAAGTGGAAGGCAACGAGCTAGTTGTCTCAAGACCTACTGATTCCAAAAGACACAAGTCTATGCACGGACTTTACAGAGCATTGATCAACAACATGGTGATCGGTGTTTCTGAAGGGTACAAGAAAGATCTTGAGCTTGTAGGGGTAGGTTACAAGGCTTCCAATCAGGGCCAGGTGCTGGAGTTGAGCTTAGGCTATTCTCACAGTATTTTCATGGCTTTGCCTCAGGAGATTTCTTTGAAAACAGAAACTCCAAAAGGTAAAAACCCAATCATTACCCTGGAAGGAATCAATAAAGAATTGATCGGACAAGTAGCCGCTAAAATCAAATCTCTTCGTAAGGTTGAGCCTTACAAAGGTAAAGGTGTGCGCTTCGTTGGTGAACAAGTTAGACGTAAGGCTGGTAAAACTGCCGGTAAAAAATAATAGGTTATGGCATTTAATAAGAATTCCAGAAGACTTAGAATCAAGCAGGGTATCAGAAGAAAGATTTCTGGTACTGATTCCAGACCACGGTTGTCAGTATTCAAAAGCAATACTGGTATTTATGCGCAATTGGTGGATGACCTTAAAGGTCACACTTTGGCTCAGGCTTCTTCCAAAGAACTTGGGGCAAAAGCCAACACTAACGTAGAAGTATCCAAAGAAGTAGGAAAGAAACTGGCAGAAAGAGCCGTTGCAAACGGAATCTCCTCTGTGGTTTTTGACCGAAACGGGTACTTGTATCATGGTAATGTAAAAGCTTTGGCAGATGGTGCCAGAGAAGGAGGCCTTAAATTCTAATCATTATGTCTCAAGTAAGAAGAAAACCCATTAGGGCTACAGATACGGAACTTAAAGAGAAAGTAGTAGCGATCAACCGAGTAGCAAAAGTTGTGAAAGGTGGTAGAAGATTCTCCTTCTCTGCGATTGTGGTTGTAGGCGATGGCCAAGGTGTTGTAGGTTATGGGTTGGGTAAAGCCAACGAAGTAACCGATGCAATTACCAAAGGCATCGAGGATGCAAAGAAAAACCTGGTGAAAGTACCGGTTTTGAAAGGCACTATTCCTCACGAGCAAATCGGAAAATTTGGTGGTGGTTTGGTATTGATCAAGCCAGCCGCAGCGGGTACCGGTGTAATTGCCGGTGGTGCGATGCGCGCTGTGTTGGAGTCTGCCGGCGTGACTGACGTATTGGCAAAATCCAAAGGATCTTCCAACCCTCACAACGTGGTTAAAGCAACAATCGATGCTTTGGTCCAGCTAAGAGATGCCATCGCTGTATCTCAGCAAAGAGGTGTGAAAATGGCTAAAGTCTTTAACGGATAAGTATCATGGCAAAGATTAAAATCACGCAGGTAAAAAGTACGATCAAAAGACCAAAAGATCAGAAGGCAACAATCACTGCTCTTGGACTAGGTCGTATCAGCAAATCTGTGGTAGTGGAACAAACTCCCCAGATCGCTGGAATGGTAAATAAAGTGAATCACCTGGTAAAAGTGGAGGAAGCTTAATTATGAAACTGAATACATTAACTCCAAACGAAGGGTCAACCAAAAACCGAAAAAGAATCGGTAGAGGTACCGGATCCGGTAGAGGTGGAACTTCTACCAGAGGTCACAAAGGAGCTAAATCCAGATCTGGATATAAGTCCAAGATCGGTTTTGAAGGTGGTCAAATGCCCCTTCAGAGACGAGTTCCTAAATTTGGCTTCAAATCTTTGAACAAGGTTGAATTCAAACCGGTAAATTTGGATACCTTGCAATCCCTTTCCGAACAATATAGCTTGACTGTTATCAATATGGAAGCTTTGGTTTCTCATGGAATCGCTTCTAAAAACGATAAAATCAAAGTATTGGGCGGAGGAGAATTGAAAGCCAAATTGGACGTCACTGCACACCAGTTTTCAGCCTCTGCTGCAGAAGCTATCGAAAAACTCGGTGGGACTGTAAACAAGATTTAATAAATGAAAAAGTTTATTTCGACAGTTAAAAATATTTTCTCAATCGAAGATTTGAGAGTCCGTATCCTCAATACGATTGGATTCTTGAT
>JAJLJS010000121.1:0-46694 GCA_033844545.1 Cyclobacteriaceae bacterium
CAGCACAAATATCAGCACTAGGGTAGCCCAATTGGCAAAGTTGCCAAGGAATGGAAGAGCCTCGGGAAGAAATCCAGCGGGGATGCTGTAAATCAAGCCGACAATACTGAAAAAAATCGCCGGAACGCAAATCCAATGGATGAGCTTATTGGTCTGATTTTGATGGCTTTCTCCATATTCTTCGAGTAATGCTTCTATTTTTCTCATGGTATTTTGAGTTATTATGGGCTAGATTGTATCAAAATACTGAACCTGGCGAAGAAAATAAACCAATTTGGAGAAAATGATTAGTTATTGGGAACAAAAAAATTTTTTATCCTACGATGTGATTCTGGTAGGCTCAGGCTTTACAGGGCTATCCGCTGCTATTCATTATAAAAAGAAACATCCCCGGGCGAGGGTTTTGATTCTGGAAAAGGAGATTTTCCCGACTGGAGCCAGTACCAAAAATGCCGGTTTTGCCTGCTTCGGAAGCCTCACAGAGATTCTGGATGACCTTTGGACCATGACCCAAGAGGAAGTGATTCAATTAGTCCGCAAAAGGCATAAAGGACTTACCGATATCCGAAAGCAATTTGGGGAGAAGGCTCTGGGATATGTTCCGAGTCATGGTTTTGAGTTGTTGGATGAAGAAAATTTACCTGCTTTGGACCAAATGGATTACCTCAATAAAATCCTGAGAAAAACCTTCAAGGCGGATGTTTTTTCAAAAGTGAAAAAGCATGAGAAATTGAAGTTTTCCCCCTCCATCAAGGCCGTGGTGGAAAACAAATTCGAAGGGGAGCTGGATCCAGCCAAATACCTCAATTGTCTTTGGGAAATGGCCTCAGGATTAGGGATAAAAATTCTTACCGGGGTTTCAGTGGTGGAAATCCAACGGGATACCGGATTGATCATTGCGGAGAATTTGGGAAAATCCAGGTTCTTTGAGTTTAAAGCTGGGAAAATTGGAGTCTGTACCAATGCATTTACCAAGAAACTCTGGCCGGAATCTGACCTCAAACCCGGGAGAGGATTGATTCTCCTGAGTAAGCCTTTGGAAGAGAAAATCCCTTGGAAAGGATCATTTCATTTGGATAAGGGGTATGTCTATTTTCGACAGATAGATGGGAGATTGCTGATCGGTGGAGCTAGAAACAAGGATATGGAGAAAGAGTATACCACTGATTTTGAGGTAAACCCCAAGATTAAAGCCCATTTGCAAAGCCTGGCTCAAGAGGTGATTTTGCCGGGAAAAAATCTGGTGTGGGATATGGAATGGACAGGCATCATGGCCTTTGGAAACAAAAAAATCCCCCTGATTCAGGGGATCGGAGAAAGGGCTGCAGCTGCGGTGCGATTAGGGGGCATGGGAGTTGCGATTGGTTGGCAGGTGGGAAAAGACCTTTCCAAGCTTCTTTCAGGCCATTAATTAGAATATTTTACTTAGATTGTCCACTCAAACTTGTTTCAATTTTCCTGATGACCGGAATTCCCAGAGCTCCTAAAGTTCTTGATGCGCTTATCCCCCTTAGTTTCTTAATTATTCTCCTGGTATTCAATATCCGAATATTTGGAACTGATGGACTTTCGGGTTCCAATCAAATCGTGTTGATCCTTTCCGCCGCAGTAGCCGCGATGGTGGCCATATTCCGATTGGGATATACCTGGGAGACTTTGCAAGATGGGATTGTGAAAAGTATCAGTTCTGCCATGAGCAGTATTTTGATCCTTTTTCTGATCGGTGCACTAGCCGGTACCTGGCTGATTAGCGGTATTGTTCCTGCCATGATTTACTATGGTTTGCAGGTACTGAGTCCTGTGATTTTCCTTTTTGCGGCATGCTTTATCAGTGCGATAGTTTCCGTGGCGACAGGAAGCAGCTGGACCACCGTGGCTACGGTAGGAGTTGCTTTACTGGGGATTGGAAAAGCATTAGGATTTGAGGAAGGGATTATTGCGGGGGCGATTATATCCGGGGCTTATTTTGGGGATAAAATGTCCCCGCTATCCGATACTACCAATCTGGCTCCTGCAATGGCCGGAACGGATTTGTTTACTCATATCCGATACATGGCTAAAACAACCACTCCATCTATACTGATTACCTTAATTATTTTTTTGATTATCGGATTCAATTATGAGACCGATGGAGGCGTTGAGGATGTCAGGACGATTTCGGCTGTGATCCAAGACAACTTTAATATCAATCCATGGCTTTTTTTGGTGCCTGCGGTGGTATTGGGAATGATTATCAAAAAAGTCCCGGCCTTACCCGCCTTGTTTACAGGAGCCTTGCTGGGAGGTGTTTTTGCCTTACTATTTCAGCCTGAGATTATCGCCAGTATTGCCGGAGAGTCGGGTCCCTATTTGTATATCGGGTTTAAATCTGTCATGATGTCTCTGTATGGAGATATCGCTATTGTAACCGAAAATGCTGTTGTCAATGAACTGTTGACTACCGGAGGCATGGCAGGAATGCTGAATACCATTTGGTTGATTATCTGTGCGATGATCTTCGGAGGTATCATGGAAGAAAGCGGGATGCTGAGGGTTTTGGCAGAATCTATTATTCGTAAAGTTCACCGGGTTGGATCGCTGATCGCATCTACTGCAGCCACGTGTATATTCTTCAATGTTACCACTTCGGACCAGTATTTGGCCATTTTGGTTCCGGGTAGGATGTATGCTGATGTGTATCGAAAAAGAGGACTAAAACCTGAAAATCTTAGCAGAACTTTGGAAGATTCTGCCACCGTGACCTCAGTTTTGGTACCTTGGAATACCTGTGGAGCTACTCAGGCATCTGTCTTGGGTGTTGCTACTTTGGTTTATGCCCCTTATTGTTTTTTCAATATTATAAGCCCATTTATGACCATTCTTTATGGATACCTGAATTTGGGTATTCGATATATTGAGCCGGAAGAAGAGTTGGTATGATCCCATTTAGTATTAGCAAGGAAGAAATTAACGACTTACCTCTAGGCCAGTTTGAAGGAGATATTTTTCTCATCGACAGTTTGGAAGATGTGGAGGAAGTCGTGGAGTTTTTGGCAACGAAACCTATGATCGGGTTTGATACAGAGACAAGGCCTACTTTTCGAAAAGGCCAGTTTAACCATGTTTCCCTACTTCAACTTTCTACAGAGACTCAGGCGTTTTTATTTCGCCTGAATCATATCGGCTTTCCGGATAGTCTTCGGTACCTGATGGAAAAAGAGCATCTGGTTAAAGTCGGTGCAGCAGTTCACGACGACCTGAAAGCCCTGAAAAAATTGACGGATTCTTTTCATCCTCAATCTTTTTTTGACCTGAATGATGAATTGAAAAAAGTGGGTTTTCACAATGTGGGAGTAAGAAATCTCTGTGGAATGGTCCTGAAAATGAGGATTTCAAAGGCAGAACAAGTATCCAATTGGGAGGCGGAAAAACTTACCGAAAAGCAAATGCGCTATGCCGCCACAGACGCCTGGGCTTGCTTGGAAGTCTTTAAAGTACTCCGTGAAAACGGGTATTTGGATCCGCTTTTTAACCGCTAAGTACGGTCAGGTTTTCGATATCGTTCAAGGTGGACATTACTCCTTCCCGTAAACTTTCCCGGAATCTCAAAGTAAACTTACAGTTGATTTCCATGGTTTGATCGGTGATTTCCAGATCCATTTTTTTGACCAATTTCATGACCTCATTCATGGATTCATAGGGGAATTTGATGGTTACTTCCTCCAGAATAAACTCCCGAATGATTTCATTTTCTTCCAAGGTCAATGCAGCGGAATTTTTGTACGCTTGGATCAATCCACTTACCCCAAGCTTGGTACCACCATAGTATCTCACCACGACCACCAAAGTATTGGTCAGGTGGAGTGACCTAATCTGGCCCAGAATGGGGTCTCCCGCAGAGTGGTTGGGCTCTCCGTCGTCATTTGCCCGGTATTGATCTCCAGACCTTCCCAGAATCCACCCATAGCAATGATGGGTGGCGTCGTGGTACTTTTTCTTCAATTCCTGAAGATGTTCTTTGATGTCTTCTTCGGATTTGACGGGAAAAGCAAAGGCCAAAAACTTGCTTCCCCGGTCTTTATAGACAGCTTCACTTTTCCGGGCTAGGGTCAAAAAGGAATCTTCCTCATTTATTTCTTCCATGACATTCTCCTTGGTCTGGGAATCGAATCGAAATTAGAAAATTAACGCTAGGCTAATCTCCTGTTCATAGGTTTTCTCTTAATTTTAGGGATGATTACTCCGGAATCCGAAGATCTTTTTCAATTCTTCAGAAAAGCTAATTTGATCACTCTTCCAGGAATTGGAGATGAGTTTGGAAACTTAAATTTCTGGGAAAACAAAGAGCTTTTTCCCCGAGGGATTTTAAGATGTTTTTGGATTACTGGAGTGAAAGGCGGCAATTCCAGAGGTAGTCATGCCCATTTTCAGGAGTCGCAGGTGATCGTGGCCTTGGCAGGGAAATTAACCGTGAGAATTGAAGGTCTGGATCAAAGCGTGTTGAATTTTAAACTTACCCAGGCAGACCAGGGAGTTTTGGTGCCCCCGTTGAATTGGGTAGACGTGTGGTTTGATGAGGACGCGGTTCTTTTGGGCATGTCAGACCGGGAATTTTCTGAAGAAGATTACATCAGAGATAAAGTGAACTTTGAAAACCTACAAAAAAAGTATCGGTGATTCTTTTGTATTGACGGTTAATCCAGCTCCAAATGGGGATTCTGGATTTTTTTTCATGGATTCCAAAAGTCCCGACTATCCCCGGATCTTGGAATTTCTCCTGGAGAAAAACGGGAAAATAAGAGCCTCACTGATCGTTGGGATTTCCAAAGAAAACCAGGCAATTTCCCTTCCTTTTGCGCCTTTTGGAGGAATTTGGACCAAGGATAACGTGAATTCAGAAGCCTTGGAATCTTTTATTTCCCATATCCTGGAATACCTGACTGAAATGGGAATAGGATCCCTTCAAATCATCCAGCCTCCCATGCCTTATGTTGCACAGACTGATCTGATCAATAATTTGCTCTTAAAGTCAGGGTTTGAAATTCAAAACATGCTGAGCCATCAATTTTTTCTGGGGAAAAAGAAAATCAAAAAACTCGTTCAGGAGCAATCCTCCAAGATTCAAAAAAAAGAAAAGGTAGCCGGAGTGAAGGTCAGAATCGGAGCGATCCAGAATTTCAGGTTTTTGGAAGAAATCCGAAACTGGAATTCCAAACGCGGATATGAAGTGAGTTTTGATGAAAAAAGGTTGATTTCGCAGGTTTCGGAATTTCCGGAAAAGTATTTTCTTATTTCGGTACTTCAGGAGGAACAGGCAATCGCGCATTCCTTGGTAGTAAAGCTTATGCCCGATGCCATGTATTATTTTTTGTCAGCCATGGATCCGAAATCTACAGTCAAAAACCTGGGGGACACCTTGGTGATTTCGCTTTTCAGGCTAGCTCAGGACCATAAAATTGAGGCGATTGATCTTGGATCCTCAGAATCAAATCAGCGTATAAATCATACCTTGATGTATTTTAAATCAAGATTTTCAAATGATATTAGTAATAAAATTTCCTGGTACAGAAACTTAGAAAAATGAATTTCGGAGAATTGGCTACCATCATTTGTATCGCTTACAATCAGGAGGAATGGATAGAGGAGACTTTGGGTAGTGTCCGTGAACAGGATTATAATTTCAGGGAACTTTTTGTAGTGGATAACGGAAGCACGGACAATACAGCCCAAAAAATCAAAGATTGGGTAAATCAAAACTCCACCCAGCTTTCTGTCCATACCATCCTGCTAAAGGAATCCAAGCCGTATTGCAGCTTATTCAATGAAATCCTGGCAGAGGCAAAAGGCCGGTATATTATAGATCTTTCCGGAGACGATGTATTGTTTCCGGACCATATTTCTCAAAGTATCCGAGCCCTTCAGCAAGCCCATCATGCAGCCTTCTCGTTTTCCGACGCTTACATTTTAGATGCAAGAAATGAGATCACCACCTTTTATAAGCGAAATACGGCAGGTGAACTGGAAGATGAAATAGAGCTTTCCAACTTGTATGAAATTCTGATCCGAAAAAATTACATCTGTTCCCCGACGGTTGTATTCCAGGCTGAAATTCTCAAAAAAGAAGGGGGCTACGATGAATCTTTGTATTACGAGGATTTTGATGTGCAACTTAGGCTCGCCAGAAAATATCCGGTCATTTTCTCCGATCACATTGGGGTATTGAAAAGAAAACATGGGAACTCCATGTCCTCAGCCCAGTATAAGCGATACCATTCCCCCATGCTCCCCAGTACAGTAAAGGTCTGTAGCAAGATCGAAACCATGAATATTTATCCGGAGGAAAGTCGAGCCCTGGCTAAGAGAGTGATGCATGAATTGAAGCATGCGCTTTGGTCTGCGAATTTCGGCCCAGCAAAGGAACTGGTGGACATGGGAAAAAGAATCGGATTAAAGGGGCTTCTGTTTAAGTTTTATGCCCTTTGGGCTTCCAAAGAATGGGACATTTCTTGGGCCTATGAATTAATGATTTAGCCTACCAATACTTCATTGGCCTTTTCTTGTCGGAAATATTTCTGACCAATTCTCTGGAGGTCTTCCGCCCCGAACTTTCTGAAAAAATCAAGCTGCCGGAGGTAAAAACCGAAGTCAAGTCCTGAAAAATGGACAGCCTTAAAACGATCTGCCAGATCAAAGGATGAACTGAACCTTCCCACCATTTGCCCGATGAGATAGTTTCTTACTTGTTCCAATTCCTCAGTTTCGATCGTCTTTTCTGCCAAAATCTGAATTTCCTTATAGATTTCCTGGATTACTTCTTTTCGGTAATTCTTTTGAACGTCAGCTGAAATTACCCAGTAATTGAAATTGTCAATTTCTCCCAGGGTAGAGTGGATGCCATAGGTATGGCCTTTGTCTTCCCGGATATTTTTGATCAGGCGGGATCCAAAATAGCCACCCAAGACCGTGTTGAAGACGGTTAAAGGAATATAGTCCTGATCAGATTTGGGGATGGACCAAGCTCCGATCCGAATGCTGGTCTGCAGGGCATCGGGTTTTTCCTCTACAATCGATTCTATTCCTTCAAGGAGCAAGTCAGAAGATTTTTTCTCAAAATTGACTTTTGGGATTGGTCCCAACTCTTGAACCAAGTTATTGATTTCCAAGGGAGTGAAATCCCCGGAGATCAGCAGTTCTGCATCCCGCCAGAGCGAATGCTGATAGTATTCGAGCAGATCCTCACGGGTAATGGATTCAATATGTTCCTCTTTGACTTCAAGTCCATAGGGATGATTGGGTCCGAATAAGGAGTGTCGGAAAAGCATGGAGGCTCTAGAAGCATTTTTTTCCATTTCCAGTCTTAAGCTCACTTTTCGCAAGGTTTTTTTCTTTTGGATTTTCTCCTCAGCAAAAACTGATTCTGTAAAGAGGGAAAGAAATACAGGCAATACCTTTTCCAAATGCTTTTTGGTAGTCAACAGGCTTAGGCCTTCCTGAGAAAACCCTGAAAAGGGATGGACCTCCGAGGCGTGAAAGTCGAAAAATTCAGAAAGTTGCTCTTCCGTTAAAAGCTTTGTTCCCTCAGTCAAGAGCTGTAAAGTAAACGAAGGGACAAGGGTCTTGGAAAGCGGAAGGTTGATTCTTGAGCTTTTCGAAATGATTTCGATTTTAACCGCCTCCAATAATGGGGTATGGAAAAAATAAACTGGAACTCCAGCCGGAGTCATGAGTTTTTCTGGGTGAGATAGTTCAAAGTTCTCAGGAATATGAAATTCCGGAGCCTTAGATCTGTCGAGAGGCATTAATTGCTGGAAATGGTATACAGGACAGAGAATCGAAGAGTCTCTGCCAAGGGATGATTTTGGGTTTGAGGAACCAAGTAGGAAAAATCAACCCCAAGTTTGTTGAGATCGACGCCTAATCCCATGGTGAAATATTTTCTTCCTCCTTTGGATTGATTTTCGTAGAAATAGCCTGTTCTCAGCGCAAATTTGTCCGCGTAGATGTATTCAGCACCAAATGAGATAGTGATCTCCTGCATTTCCTCCTCAAAACCTCCCGGGGCATCGGCAAAGGAACCAAACATCCCTGAAATCAAGGCTCTGTTGGGATCTTTGCCCGCTGCAATGATCAAATTTCCATTTTCGTCTGTGGCCAAGGTACCATCCTCATTGGTGGCATAGATCGGAGGGGTAGGGACCAGGAGCTTATTGAAATCCAGGGAAAAGTAAATCTTGTTGGTTTCATCAAAGAAAATCCCGTAAGTGGTTCCGATTTTAAAGTTGGTGGGGATGTAATCCAGATCTTCCGCACTGTTGTAAGTGATTTTAGGGCCTATATTGGTGATTCCAAGTCCCCAAGCCCAAGAACCTTCTTTTGAACCGATAAAGGTGGATTTTTGGTAGTACATGCCAATATCAGCTCCCACACCCACTCCGGCTTTTGCCTCATTTCCTCCAGAAGAGGAAGAAATATTTCCCGAGAGATTGGAATAAATAAATCTTGCGGAGATTCCCAATCCAAGATTCTGGGAAAGCTTTCTGGAATAGGTACCTCCGATCGCTATATCTCTGGGATTGAATTCACCCAATTCGTTTCCGCGTCCGTCGGTGAGTTGGATGTCGCCCATGTTGAAATACCGGAGATCAAAGCCAAAGGCAGAATTTTCATCGATCTTTTTGAAACCAGTCAGGTAACTCAACGACATATCATTGACCAATTTTCCTAACCATGGAGAATAGGAAAGAGAAAATCCCAAATCATCTTTGATAAAGGCCAATTTCCCGGAGTTCCATGCTACAGAGTTGGCATCAGGAGAAGTGGCTACCCCGACATCGCCCATGCCGGAATGTCTCGAATCAGGGGCAAAATTCAAAAAAGGTACGGCTGTGGTAATCACCCGACGGTTGGGGTCTTGTCCTGAAATGATTACGCTGTTTTGTCCGAAAGCAGAAAAACCAGACAGCAACAAAACAAAATATAGGATACTTTTTCTGTCTATGATGGTATTAAATTTCATTCGATTACCAGTTTCCCGCTCACATGATCAGAGGCGATATCAGTTTCTGTCAGTAGCGTTAGTTTGTAAATATAAGTTCCTTTTGCTGGATATTTTGTCCGGCTTTGGAAAAATTTCCATGTCAAGTTTTCTATTTTCTCCTTGGCTTTCACGTAACGAAAGGACTCTGAAAATAGTATTTCACCGCCCAATGAATATAAGTCTATTTTTAGCAAAAGGGTTTCTCCGGGCCGGTTATGGGTTAGTTCAAAGTACGCAATTTCAGAGGAAGGATTGGGATATACCTTATGGCTTAGAATCTTGAGTTGATTACTTCCTCTAACTTCAATAGGGACTTTGTGTTCACTTCCATTTCCCACATTATCCCAAGCCCGAAAAGTCACGGTATTGAATCCTTCTTTCAGCCCATTGGCGCGAGTGGACAGGGAGCCCGTCTTATAGTCTCCGTTATCTGCAACATAAAGGTTGCCAATGTATTCTGGCGCATTCTCATTGATTTGTATGGATAGAAGCTGCTGAGGATCCATTGAACTTGAATTCACACCACTTTGATCTTGGAATCTCAAATCGATTGGGACCGATTGGGATGAAAAAAGGTATGGTCCTTCCTGGTTATTGATTTTCACTTCAATTTCCGGGCCTTCCAGATCTGAAGAAATGATTGGGTTTTCCTCTCCAATCAAAATGGATTTGATTCCCATACCTGCAGAGGCCTTAGTGTGGGAATGAGCAAGAATTCTGATTTTTCCCTCGCCTAACTTCAAATCAATAGTTTTTCCTATCCAAAATCTGGATTCCAG
Source organism: Cyclobacteriaceae bacterium (assembly GCA_033844545.1). GTDB lineage: Bacteria > Bacteroidota > Bacteroidia > Cytophagales > Cyclobacteriaceae > Algoriphagus. The sequence goes on from JAJLJS010000121.1 coordinate 9,796, forward strand.
CACTCCGTTTTTCACCTCACCTGTTCCTTTGAAAATCCGGTTGGATTCCTCAGGAAAGCTTACCGGATTGCTTTCATTCCCCAAAGTTTTATGGATTTCCGGTTTGTCATACACTTCAATCAGGTATTCTCCCTCAAATCCGACAATTCTGGCATGGGTGAGGGGATCCTGAATTTCAGCGATTAAGGTGATTTCTTGATTGGCTTTGAGGGAATCCGTTTCCAGACCGTCTGAGGATTTGAGTTCAAGGATTTCCACGTTCAATTCGGGCAAGGCCAATCGTAAGCTAGGATCTCCCAAAAGAGAGAAATTCCGGTTCAAAGATCCATTTTGACTGTTGTTTTTTGTGTTTTTGTAAATAGATCCCAAATCTTGAAATTGATCATTTTCCCGATTAAACACCTGCTGGACAAAAGCACTATTCAACGAAAAGTTTACGCTACTGAAAACAGGTCTTCCGGTAGAAAGTAAGGCAAGGGCTCCTTTGTTTTTTGCGATCAACAGTTCTTCGGCGGCGGATCTCAGAAAGGGGTTATCAAATCTTCCAAACTCACAGGTTGCGGTCATCCATACCGGTAATACCTCCATCTCTGGCCAGTCTTGGAGGTCAGCGACTTTAAAAATTTCTTCTGCGGTCAAGGTCGTTTCGTTGCCATGGCCAATAAAGTTGAGCAGAAGAGTGCCCTCTTCCAGAACTTTTTGCAATTCCTTTTTCGCTTGCGGGGATGCTTGGGAGGAACCCAAGTCCTCTTGTTCAAACCGATCCAAATACAATTTTTGGAGTAAAAATTCAGGGTGATTTTCTTTTAAATACCTACTCAAGGATTCTCCGTCCCGCAAATGAATGTTGTTGTCTCCGTCGTCTGCCAGGAAAGTCAAGTTGCGATTCCAAGTTCCAAAGAGGGATTGCGTTTCATAGCGGATGATTTTATCCACCACAATTGTCGCCTCTGCGCCATTGATGACAGGAATTCTTCCAACGCCGATTTGAAACAACTCATCTCCATCCCGGGATTCTTCCCATTCCCCCTGACCCCAATCGATCAAAGCCAAATAGTCATCTGAACTATAGGTGGTCAGCGGATTTAAACTGTTGTCGCTGGTATAGACGGGCACCAGATTGGGACGACCTCCGAGCTTTCCCTTGTAGTCGAAAGTGCCTTTTCCCAGAATCAGGACATTTTTTAGTGTTTTGGAGGGGTGGTATTTCCAGGCAATGTAGTTTCGGACAGCTGTGAGATCTGAATTTCCATAGCCGAAGGAATGGTAGATTTCCTGTAGATTGACGACTTCAGTGGATATTCCAAGGCTTTCTTTATGGGCCTGAAGCCTTGAGGCAGAGAAAAGTAACTGGGAAGGTGCCAGGATAAGCAATTCACTAGCCTTGGAATTTTGACGCAATCCAAGATTTTTCATTCCGAAAATGGATAGGTCAGCAACTGAACTTTCTGAAAAAATGGCCCATTTTTTTCCAATGCCAGCGGTCCCTGAAAAATTTTTGGGTTGGTGGAAATCACTGATTTCCCAGACAAGTTGATGGGAGGGGAGAGGGATTTCCTGGATTCTTTCACTTTCAAAAATGCCATTTTTCCATTCCGGTTGAGAATAAGGAACTCCCACGATCACATGCTCCAAATATCCGGACCCTGTTCCTTGAAAAGTGAATCTGAGTTGAGCCAATTGTCCTCCAATGGGTAGAAATTCGAATCCAATGGGTTTTTCATCCCCCTTCAATCCGTAGGTGGTGTTTGGGATCGGAGTAAATTGGACTTCTTGAAGAAGTTGATCCCCGGTAAGTACCCGCATGCTTGCGGTTGATTGGGATTGTCCCATTACCTTTCCTCTGACTAGCCAGGGCTTTCCTGATTCGGACTTTATTCCAAAATTGATATTGAGACTCTGCCCTTGGCGGATGGGATTGGAATACCAGCTTTTTCCTGAGTTGAGAATATTGGTTTTCTCCTCTTTATGGGTAAAAAAACGGTATAGAAAAGGGTTTTCTTGGATGTTTAAGCCCTCCAGAGTAAAACTTTGAATCCTTTTAGGATTGGTTTTTTTCCCAATCAAATAGCTCAAAGTGTCCTCATAGATATGGTGTATATACTGAGGAGCTTCTTGATCTCTCCAAAGGATTGAATGGGGGCCTTGCAAATAGACATACAGATAGTTTCCTTGTTGTAAAGCCGGAATCTCCTGGAGTTGGAGTTGAACAGAATCCAATTTCTGAGGAAGCATCCCAGGATATCCATAAAAAGAGACGTCTGAAAAGTCCTTGAAACCCATTTTTTGGGCTTCTGAAAGTGAAAGGCGATAAATCCTGGATTCAGTGACTTTGGTTTCAAAAAACTGGGCAGAAAGGGGTTGGGAAATCAGAATTCCAATACACCAAACAGCCCAAACCAACCCAATTGAAACTTTCATTCACGCGAAATTGCATTTTCGATCAAAGACAACCCAATATACGCCAGAATCAGAATCGGGATTCCCGCCAGCTGCAGCAAGCCAAAACAAAAGATGCCGATGCCCAGAAGTAGGAAGCGGAAAATATTGTCTGAAATAGTGAAGTTTTTGAATTTAAGCGCGATCAGTGGGATTTCCGAAATCAACAAGACCGAAAATACCCAAGCAATGGCGATCAGTCCGATTGGAGTGGACAGCCAAGTTCCCATTTTGGGAAAATGGACAAATAAATGAGGAAGTGTGCTGATGAAAAGGGCATTTGCCGGGGTCGGAAGTCCGATAAACCGCTCACTTTGTCGGGTGTCAAGATTGAATTTGGCCAGACGATAAGCGGAAAACATCGGGACGATCAGGGTCAAATAGGGCAGCCACTCAATCAGGCTTTGGTTTTTTGTCATTTGGAAAAGAATGACTCCGGGCAAAACTCCAAAAGAGACTACATCCGCCAAGGAGTCCAATTCTTTGCCCAAGTTACTTTGAACTTTCAGCAACCTGGCTGCAAATCCATCCAAGAAGTCAAAGCCAGCGGCAAGGAGGACAAATGTGGCTCCATGGAATATGTTTCCGTTCAAAACAGAAATGATTCCGATCACTCCCAATAGCAGATTGGAAAGGGTAAGGATATTGGGTATATGTACTTTTAAGTTCAATAGATTGCTCTTTCTCCTACAAAAGGGTTATGTATTTTTTCAAATCCGATAGTAGTCTCTGGGCCATGGCCCGGATAAACGATCGTGGACGCTGGCAAGGTAAAAAGTTCTGATTTGATTTTTGAAAGTAAAAGGTCGTGATCTCCACCCGGGAGGTCCGTTCTTCCGATACTTCCCCGGAAAAGTGTGTCTCCGCCAATGCATTGTCCACTTTCTGGGTGATAGAATACGACATGGCCGGGAGCATGACCGGGAACAAATAGAATTCTTAGGGATTCTTTACCTATTGGAATGGATTGGCCTTCCTCCAAAAATTGATCGGCGGAACTGGATTCGTAATTCGGGAAGCCATAGTTTGGAGCGTATACTTCCACAGATTTGAGGACTTGGATTTCACTGGGGTGAATCCATAGGTCAAGATTCCATTTTCGTTTTACCCAGGCATTTCCCAGGACATGGTCAATGTGGCAATGGGTATTCAGAAGAATCTCAGGACGTAGCTGATTGGAGGTAATAAAATCTTCCAATTCACGGCGTTCAGCAGGGGTATGACATCCAGGGTCAATGATGCCCGCCAAACCGGTGTCGTCAAAGATTACGTAGGTATTTTCCTGAAACGGATTGAAGGTAAATTTCTGGATGGAAAGCATGGTAAATTCGCCTGAAAGTCGGCAAAGTAAGGAAATTAGGATTTACTTTGGGACATGGAAATTGATTTTTTGATCGTAGGACAGGGGCTCGCCGGTACCGCCATGGCCTATCGGCTGCTGCAGGAAGGGCAAAAAGTAATCCTGTATGATCAGGCAGAAAAGAACCAAAGCAGCAGGATCGCAGCAGGGCTTTATAATCCCGTGACCGGGAAGAAAATGGTAAAATCCTGGATTGCAGAGAAGTTATTCCCGGAATTGGAATCGTTTTACCAAGAGTTGGAAAAATTGACGCAAACAAGTTTTCTGATTCAGAAGCCTATATACCGGCCGTTCCTTTCCATTGAGGAACAGAATGAATGGATGGGACATTCCAGTGATCCTGTATTGGATCAATTTATCCAAGAGATATTTACCGAAAGTCAATTTGAAAAAATCAGGGATCCTTTTGGAGGAGTTTTGTTACAACACTCGGGCTGGTTGGATATCAAAATTTATCTGGATACCATGGCGCACTATTTCGGGGAAAACCTGAAAAAGGAAGAATTTGACCTGAAGCTATTGAAAAAAGTGGGGGAGTTGTGGGAGTACCAAGGCTTGAAGGCGAAAGGGGTTATTTTTTGCAATGGTCTAGCTGCGTTGAGGTCTGATTATTTCAGTTTTTTGCCCTTTGCGCCGGTGAAAGGGGAAATCTTGGAACTGAAGCAGGATTTTGATCCAGCATGGATCATTAACCGGGGAGTTTTTCGGGTTCCCTTGGAGGATGGAATTTTTCGGGTAGGGTCTACGTACACCTGGCACGATTTGGATTCAGGACCTTCGGAAAGTGCTAAAAATGAGCTTCTTGAAAAATTAGGAAATCTGGTACGAGTTCCGGTAGAGGAAATTATCAGCCACAAACATGGAATTCGGCCTGCCACTAAGGACAGAAAGCCATTTTTAGGAAAACATCCCCTTAAAGATGGCGTTTACATATTCAATGGTTTTGGAGCCAAAGGTGTATCACTGATTCCTTATTTTAGTGCGATGATGAGTGATTTTATTCTTCATCAAAAGCCTCTGGATTCCGAAGTGGATATCAAAAGGTATTTTAAGTATATTTAAAAAGATCAAATCTCATCGAATGCGAATCACCATCTTTCGGTCTCTTTTAATAGCAGCATTTCTTTTGGTTAGTTTCTTGTCGAATGCACAGTTTGACCAAGAAAGATTTGGTAAGAATAGGGTTCAACACAAAGAGTTTGAGTGGTATTTTTATTCTTCCAACAATTTTGAGGTGTATTACTATGACAGAGGCGGTCCAAACGCCAAAATGGCCATCGAATACCTGGAATCTGAATTTGATCGCCTGACTCAAAACATCGGGTACGTGGCCTACACCAAACCACGAATTTACATTTACAATTCCCCTGAAGAGAGACTTCAGAGCAACTTGGATTTAAATACAGATCGATATACCATCGATGGACAGACCAAATTCACCCGACTGATCGCGGAAGTAGCCTACAAAGGGAGAGCGGATCTTTTCAAAGAGGATTTGATTCAAGCCACTACCAAAGTGATTATCCGGGAGATGCTTTACGGAGCTTCAGTTTCAGACGCTTTCCAATCCAATCTGATCAATGATTTTCCCGAGTGGTATATAGAGGGTTTGTCTCTTTTTCTGGCCAAAGGCTGGAGCAGAGAAATGGATGATTTTATCCGGGGATATTTAAAGGAAAATCCAAATCCAAAAATCCTTGGTCTTTCAGGTATTGAGGCTGCTTTGGTAGGCCAATCCATTTGGAGCTATATCTCCGAAAGATATGGGCGTAGGTATGTGTCCAGTATTCTCAACCTTTCGAGGATCAACCGAAACGAAGAAAACAGTATTGCCAACACCATCGGAGTAAATGCCAAGGTGTTTTTCGATGAATGGAAAAATTATTACCTCAAAATCAGTGAACCTGTCTACACAGGTTTTAAAGAAATCAATCCCGATAACGCAATCGCAAGGACTTCTTCCCGAATGGAAGGGGCAATTTCAGATATAAAGTTTAGTCCGGATGGATTGAACTTGGCTTACGTCCTAAACAACGGGGGCAAATTCAAGGTGATTGTCCGGGACCTTTCCTCGGGATTTGAGCAAACGGTATTTGCAGGAGGCGCCTCTTACGATGTTTTGCCCCCCAATCTTTCCTCGCCGGTGTTGGCATGGAGAGACAGTGCCAATATTGCCATTGCGTCCTTCAAGAGAGGGTTTACGACCCTGCGGCTTCGCTCCATTGATGGTAGCTCTCAAGACAAAATATTCCTCAGAAATATCACCCAAATCACGAGTCTGGCCTTCAATGAACGAGGAACCAATATGGTGCTTTCTGCTATTTCCAACGGGAAATCAGATATCTATACCCTAAATGTCCGGGGCCAAGGAAAGCGGCTGACCAATGACCTATTTGACGAGTTGACCCCCACTTTCCTGAATGATTCGACCATTATTTATGCTACCAATTTCACGGAACTCCCAGATTCCGTGTTGACCGCAACACCGGATATCAAGGTATTCCCTGAGATTTATAATTTGTACATGGTCCAAGTCCAAAAAGACACCACCATTTTTTCGAAGCTTACCAATACCAGTAGCAAAAACCTGATGCCCAAAAAGGTAAACAGCAACACGATGCTGTACCTAAGTGATTTGAGTGGAATCAATAATTTGATGCGTCTGAACATCGGCAATCAGGTTTCTAATCAGATTTCTGCTTTAGGGAAAAGTATTGAAGTTTTTGATGTGACGAGCAGAATGAATAAAGTAGCCTATTCCGTAAGAGACGGACGTTCGGCATTACTTTTTGTGGAGGGATACAGCGGTGCGGATCAATTTACCCCAAGTACTCCACGGGTTCAACTCGCCCAGGCCAAAGACCTCAATGAAAGACTTGCCGCCAGAAGATTATTGGAAGCCAGAGAAAATCAACGTACCCAACCTTCACAACCTCCTCCGACTGTCAGAGAGCCAGAACCTGAGGTAAAAATCGATACGGTAAAAACCAATACTTCTTCCATTAATTTGGATCGGCTTCGTTTTGAAAACAGACGGGGAATCAATACTGAAAATTACGTATTTGATACCCTGCCTCCGACTACACCGCGTTCTACCCAAAGTGAAACTCCCCGGACCAATCTGTTAGATGCGTTTCGAAAGCAAAGTATGCAGAAAAGAGTTTCCGGTCCACGAGGCATGGAGCCCCAGTTTTTCACCAATCATATCAATACCCATTTCGTCGTGGACCCTTTGCGGGGATTTGGGATCAGTATGGATGGGAAAATGACGGATATTTTGGACAACCACGTCTTTATGGGAGGGATCATGACCGCGCTTGATTTCAATTCCGGTGGAGATATCTGGTTTGAATATGAATACCTGAAAAGCAGGTTGGATTTTAGGGGTAGGTTTGATCGGAGAACTATCCGGGTTCAAGAAAGTGATGTTACTTTCCAAAAGTATGTTTTGACCAAAGTCGAGGCAGGCGTTTCTTATCCTTTGAACATTAATTCCAGAATCTATGCGGCTCCGTTTGTGGCAAAGACCCAGTATTTTAACCTGAATCCTGATTCAATCATCTATGGACAGGTGCCGGAGCAGAATAAGTTTGACGTGAATTACATCGGGGGAAAAGCGGAATTTGTCTATGACAAAACCCATCCTCTCGGACTATATGCCTTTACAGGGTTGAAAGGAAAAGTTGGGTTTATGCATTACCAAGGCCTTAACCACAGCGATCGATCCTTTAGCAATTTTTATTTAGACATCAGGAATTTTCAAAAAATTCATAAAAACATCGTATTGGCATCCAAGCTATATGCAGGTTCTTTCATGGGAAAAAATCCACAAAACTACCTGGTGGGGGGAATGGACAACTGGCTGTTTAATGAGTTTTACAATCCCCCAAGTAATAGACCAGAACCCTCCCCGGTCAGAAACCCCAGCGGAGCGGAAAATTCGAATATCTTGTTTGCAGACTTCGTGGACTTGAGAGGTTTTGATTACGACGAGATTCGGGGTAGAAATGTGATTACTTTTACCACTGAACTTCGACTTCCGGTATTTTCCTATTTGACCAGAGGAAACATCACATCCAATTTTATCCGCAACTTCCAATTGGTCGGATTCTATGATATTGGCTCTGCCTGGAATGATTTCCATCCTTGGGAAAAGGTCAACGACCAAAATACCGAAGTCATCAACACCGAAGGTTCACCCTTTGTCATCACCTTGAATAATTTCAACAATCCTTGGTTGCAAAGTTTTGGAGCAGGACTGAGGACGGTATTGTTGAATTACTATGTAAAATTTGATGTGGCCCAACCCATCCGAAATTATCAGAATGAAGATCTGAAGTTTTACTTTACCTTGGGCTACAATTTCTAATTCTTGAAAAAATGATTAAATCAATGACCGGCTTTGGAGTTGCCGGGTTGGAAAATGAGCATCTCATGGTGCAAGTTGAGGTCCGATCATTGAACTCCAAATTTTTGGATTTATCGATTCGTAGTCCCCGACAATTTTCGGATAAAGAGCCTGAAATCAGAAATCTGGTTCAGTCCATCCTGGACAGAGGCAAAGTCAATATTTCTATTGAGTTTTTGACCAAAGGTGGACAAAACCTTCCTGTCAGTATCAATCATGATCTTTTTGAGACGTATTACCGGGAGTTTAAAGCACTTGCAGGAAAAGTAGGAGAAAGCTCCTCTGAATTGTTTAAACTGGCTCTTCAAGCTCCCAATGTCATTGTCACCATTCCGCAGGAAAGAGAGGAAGGGGAAGATTGGGATCAGGTGAAAAAAGTTTTGGAAGAAGCCTTAAAAAAATGTGACGGCTTTCGGAAAGACGAGGGAGCATCCCTGCTGTTGAAACTTGAGGAAAGCATTGGGCTGATCCGGGAAGGTCTTGAAAGAATCAAAGTGGAGGATCCCCAGCGTAAAGAGAAAATCAAGCAGCGGATCAAAGGGCACTTTTCCCAATGGATGGAAGAAAATTCCTTCGATGCCAATCGATTTGAACAGGAATTGATTTACTATTTTGAAAAGATAGACATCACCGAAGAATTGGTCCGGCTAGAAACTCACCTGAATTATTTTCTAAAAACCATGAAAGAGGATGCTCTCCAAGGTAAAAAGCTGGGCTTCATCAGTCAGGAATTAGGAAGGGAAATCAATACGATCGGCTCCAAAGCCAATGATGCAGAAATACAGAAGTCCGTCATTTTGATGAAGGATGAGCTTGAAAAGATCAAAGAGCAGTCTCTGAACGTTCTCTGAGGTTATTCCTGAAGGTTTTTCCGAATTACTTTTCCGGGAGTTTTTCCGGTCATGGCTCCATTTACCACCACAGGAATTCCATTTATGATCACATACTCAATTCCTATAGGATATTGGTGGGGTTCGATAAAAGTGGCCTGATCCAGTACAGTCTTGGGATTGAAAATGCATAGGTCTGCGATAAAGCCTTCGTCAATTTTACCCCGATTTTTCAGCCCCAAGACATAGGCAGACAGTCCGGTCATTTTATGAATAGCCTCTTCCAGGGACAAAACTCCCAAGTCTCTGGAGAAATGACCGAGAACTCTGGGAAAAGTACCATAAGCTCTAGGATGTGGGTGTCCGTCCCCAGGTTGGGACAATCGCCCATCGGATCCGATCATGGTCATGGGATGCTTCATGATATTGATCACATCGTTTTCATCCATGGCATGGTAGATGGTGCCTGTTCCTCCATTGAGTTGGGCTTGGATGACCAGCTCCGCCCCATTCTCTACGGTAGGTTCCATTCCAGATTCCAGAGCCCAGTCATGGAGTGTTTTGCCTTCCAGGTCTTTTTTCCAAGCCACCCTTGAGAACTGAATTCTTTTTAAATCACTGCCTCCCCGATCATTGAGGATATTGAAAATGATTCCTTCTTTAATTTTTGTTCGTTGATTCGGATCGTTCACCCTCTCCTGAAATTTATCTCCTTCCAAAGCCCATGCAGGGATCAAAACGCTGATTCCTGTGTGGCTAGCAGCATAGGGATATTGGTCCATATAGATTTCCAATCCTTTTGCCCGAGCAGAATCTACTAAGGCCAAGGTTTTTGAACTCTGCCCCCACATTTTGACTCCAATTGCTTTGTGGTGGGTCAGTACCACTGGAATTTTTGCCTCCTGGGAAATAAAAATAGCTTCCTGGACTGCATCGATCAGTCCCAATCCTTCCTCCCGGAGGTGGGAGGTGTAGATGCCTCCCTTTTGGGCAGCCTTTTGGGAAATGGAAATGATTTCATCGACCTTGGCGAAGGTACCGGGTAAGTATTTCAAACCTGTGGAGATTCCGAATGCCCCTTCTTCCATGGCAGTTGAGACCATTTTTTCCAATTGTGCTAGTTCTTCAGGACTAGGCTCTCTGTCTTCATTCCCCATAATTTCTTCTCGAATGGTATTATGTCCCACCAGATAGCCGACATTAAGTCCAAGTGGTAAAGAATCGAGAGATGCCAAATAGTCACCGAAAGGCCAAGGGCCTCCACCATCTGGTCCTCCCAAGGAGAAGGTTACTCCTTGCCGAACCAAGCTTTCCATTTGCGGGAGTTCTTTGATTGGCTCCAGGTGAGTATGCATGTCGATAAATCCCGGAGCAACGACCAAACCAGCCGCATCTATGGTTTCTGTGGATTTCTTGCGCTTTAGATCTCCGATGGCCAGGATTCTGTCTCCCTTGATTCCGATGTCGCCCTGAAAGCTGCTTCCGCCTGTTCCGTCATAAATAGTAGCATTCAGTATAAGCAAATCAAAATCCGGCTCGGCCTTGCAGGAAAATAGGAGGAATACAATGATCGGTAGGTAAAGCTGTTTGAACATAGCAAAAAGGGATTGGCTGGGGAATTAAGTTAAAAAGAAAAGCCTGCAGGTCAATGCAGGCTTTAAGACTTATTGGAGTTTGAATCGAATGGGAATGGTCATTCTGGACCTAACAGCCTTCCCTCGAAATCTTCCAGGTTCCCATTTAGGAGAATTTTGGATTACAGCCACAGCGGCAGCGTCTAAACCTTCGCTGGCGGATCTGATAACCTGGATGTCTTCTATACTTCCATCTGTATTGATGACAAATCTTAAAAATACAGTACCCTCTATACCCGCTCGCTGTTCAAGCTTCGGATAGGTAAGATTTTTTTTGAGGTAGGCATACCAGGCATCCATTCCCCCCACAAAGCTTGCTTGAACCTCTGTAAAATCATAGATTTCCTCGGGTTGCTCAACGATCGGAGGAGCATCATCCAGTTCTATTGCAGGGATTTCATCCTTTTCAGAAATATTCAAATCCAGCTCAAAGGAATCATCAATTTCAATTTCATCCTCGACCACTTTAAAAACAGGAATTTTCACTGTTTCGGGAAGTTTTGGAGGCTCTTGGATTGTGATGGGAACATCAAAATTGTCCAAGTTTAGAATCCCCTGGTCAAAAGTCATGGGAGATTTTTCTTCATAAGCTTTCCATTCGAAAGCCACCAATACAGCGCCGACTGAAAGTGCCAGTCCCAAACTGAAAAAGGTCTGCGTCCATCTATGGACGTCCTTCTCGTGATTTTTTTTGGTTTCCATGCTGATTGAGATTTTGTCTATTAAAAAATTAATCAATTAGTGCATGAATAACTAATTGTATAACATTTATTAAGAATTTGAGCTGGACAAAAAAAAGACCCGATTGCTCGGGTCTCTTGAATTAGCTTAGTTTAAATCTAATCGGAAGTCTCATTCGAGTACGAACTGGACGACCTCTTTGCTTGCCTGGAGTCCATTTTGGAGCCTCAGAAACTACCCTTACCGCTTCCTCGTCACAACCTCCGCCGATACCTCTCAAAACTTCAACGTCTTGAATTGAACCGTCTGTGTTGATTACGAATACCACGATAACTGTACCTTCAATACCCATTCTTCGAGCTTGAGTAGGGTACTTCAAGTTTTTAGAAAGGTATTGGTTCCATCCGGACATTCCTCCTGGAGGCTCAGGCTGATTTTCTACTACGTCAAAGATTTCGTCTGCCTTTTCCTCAACTGGTGCTTCTTTGATCACCACTTCTTTGATGACAGTTTTCTCTTTCACGTCCACATCGAAGTTTACTTCAATCTTCTCTTCGATTTTCACCTCATCTGGAATTTCCTCGATGATCGGTTGTTCCATAGGTGGTGGTGGCGGTGGTGGCGGTGGCTGTTCGGTAATAGGCACATCAAGCAATTCCTCGAAGTTATCATTCACAGAACCCAAATCTTTCAGGTTGCTATCGTCAAATGATTTGTATTCGAAGGCAGCAAGAGTGAGACCTACAGCAACTGCCAAACCAAGGTTGGTGAACATTCCCACCCTCTTGGTCAAGTCAGCACTTGGAGTCTTTTTTGCTTCCATGAGTTAATTGGTTTTTATACAGGTTAATCTTTTCGATTTTAGGATAACAATTGTAACAATTATTCGAGATTATTCCAAGATCATTTTAATAGACGGCCATTTTAAATAGAGTCCTAATCCGGAAATAGCTCCTATCATGTTGACAATCATGTCCATAATTTCATACGAGCGAAAGGGTACAAATTGTTGCGAGTATTCCAATACCACCCCGACTCCAATCCCAAAAATCAGGAAATTGGTCCAGATTCTTTTTTGAGAAATCCGGGCCTCTTTAGGTTGGATTCCTACTCCTGACCAAAGGTAGGCTTGTAGGGTGAAAACTCCCCAATGAACTGCCTTATCCTGAAAATCAAACAGGTCTACCTCTGGAAAAGTAGTCCCTGGACTAAGCATTGCCCAACATAGGAAGGAGAGCCAAAGAAGTGCGAGAACTAAGCGCACCAAATGTAATTTTTATTCACCGACGAGTTCAGCATAGGCATTGGCATCCAATAAATCTTCCGGAAGATCGCCGGAGATTTTTACTTTTACCATCCAACCTGCCTCGTATGGTGCTTCATTCACCAGTTCTGGAGAGCTTTCCAATTCTTCATTGAATTCAATGATTTCTCCGGTCAAAGGCATGAAAAGATCAGAAACGGTTTTCACAGCTTCTACTGTTCCGAAAACTTCACCGGCTTCAATGGTCTCGCCTACAGTTTCAACCTCTACGTAAACAATATCACCCAACTCTTTTTGAGCAAATTCGGTAATTCCAATAATTGCGATATCGCCTTCAATTTTGACCCATTCATGGTCCTTAGTGTACTTGAGCTCTTGAGGAAAATTCATTGTATTGAGATTTATGATGTGCCAAAATTAAAAGGATTCAAATCAGTTTGAAATCTATTGAGATAAATTAAATCTCAATTGTCCACCGAAGGCTGTCGAAGTTCTTCTATAAACAGTAGTTACCCGAGGGTCATTGATGGTTCTTTCGAAGTAGATGGTCAGATTCAAATTTTGATTGATCACATAGCCGATGGTAGGTCTGAGGTTAATGTTCAGGTTTCCATTCGTCACGGTGCTTTTCTCTTCAATTTTATGCTGGACTTGAATTGTGTTCGATACCCTTGAATCTAACCTAAGCTGCAAATCATTTTTCAATACCTTTTGGCTTCCCTGAATTTTAAATGGAACCTTCATTCCGGCTTTGGTATAGGCCAAAGTCAAGCTCAGATCACTGCTTTTTTGTTCAGTTACCTGAGAATTGGAGAAGTTGAGTCCCAAATTCCTCTCTTTGTTGTAATTCAAAGCAATGTTAAATCTGTCTTTGGTCAATAAATCCACGCCGACCAAAGGGGCAAACCTTTCGGATAGCACGACTTGGTTCAGGACATAAATCGGAATAAACTGACCATCGGAATTCGTGATGCTTGGTGGCTGGATTTGTTGAAGTGTATTGAATAGTTCCAGTCCTTTTTGGTACTGAAGGGAGTTGGAAAAATTACTGGCATCGTAGGTGGATGCATAGGAATGGGTAATATTGATGCTGCTGAATTTATCTCTCAATCCTTTTAGCCTTGAAAGGCCTCGATAGTCCAGTCTCCAATTTGGCAGAGGAGTTTTGGGGAAGGGATTAAGGTCTATTTCATTGGGGTCTTTGCCAGAATAGGCTGCTAAGAAGGAAGGAATTAAGACATCCTGCCCGTTGATTCCGTACTCTCCAGCCTCGGAATTAGCAGCATCCAGTCTGGATTTGATGATGCTTCGGTAGTTTTCAAAATTGGTAAAGAGTGCAGATCGGTAGTCGTCGTCAAATTTTGAAAAGGTTGTCCCAATCAAAATAGTGGTAATACTATAGGCTCCCATGCGGTTGGGACCGATGGATTCGTAATTTCCAGGATTGTCGATTGAGTTTCGGAATATTTCCCTGTAATCACCTACTTCCCGTTTTCTAGCCTCCAAATTGACCCTAAAGTCCTGGAAAGGTTGCACCAAACCGGTCAATCGTAAGTTCATGGCTCTATTTTGCATGAAATTCTGTGTCAACTCTGCACTTGGGGCCATGCTTCCCCTTTCCGCCAAATCAAAGCGAATATTAGGATTTTGACTTCCGAATACGAAGGCCCATCCGGGATTATCCCAAGCCCTGTCCATCCCCAAAAGCCCAGTGTTTGGCATATAGCCAGGCAAGAATGTCCCTTCCACCACTCCGTAGTTGAAGGTCACTTCTTTGAGCATCATCAGGAATTTGACCAATTTTTGGGTGAAAGGAGTCCCGATAGTATCCTCGGCAGTCACATTGTTTCTGCCTGGAATAGTCGGACGCTTGGGCGCATTGAGGGCAGCCAGCTTTTTGTTTTTATTGTATAGCTTGATCAGGTCCAGTTTCCCGGTGAGATTTTGGTCTCTTGTATTTTGAATGGTATTTCCCAAGGTATCCCGCTGACCGATAGATCCAGTTAGCCAGGTATAGGAAGTGGTATTTCTATAATCTGTCTGAATCCAATCCGTCAAAGGGATTTTACTGAGGGGAATGGAGTAGTTGATGTTAATGACATGGTTGTAATTCGTGGTTCGGCCAAAACTCCAAAAGTTTTGTCGCACGGAATCCTGCTTGGCTTCGGTATCCAAATCCCCCTCTGGCTCATCCACGATGGCCATCGCTCTGGAGGTAAAATCCACCCTTAAGCTGTTGGACAAATCCCAGTTGAGGGTGAAGGTTCGGTTCATGTAGAAGGATTTTTGGAAAAGCGGATCTACTCCTGAGGTACTGAGTTGATCGTTTCGGTATTGGGATCGCATAAACCTTCGATCTACATCCAATCTGGCCAAGAACAGTGTAGGGGAGAGATTAAGGCTAAAGTCCTTGATCAATTTTAAATAAGGGGAGGACATTCCCTCGCTATTTCTAAAGGGAGCGATCAGCCATTCCTTGGGCTGGTAGCTGTAGGTAATATTGCCTCGGTTTGTTTTAAAGCTATACCCCTGGATTTGGGAATTGGTCTGGGTAACCAATCCTGAGGCGTAGGAAAATGCAAAATTGGAAAGGTCATAAAACCTGTTTGGGGATTCTGGATTTCTCTTCAGTTTCCGGACGTTGTTGAAACTGAAATTTCTTCGATTCAGCTGATCCAAAGCGATACTTCGGTAGTTGGCCCGTTCGGCATCTGTTTCAAATTTTGCCAAAGCCAGCTCGAAGGGCACATCGGGGTTTAGGGGATCATATTCCGGGCTTGTGGTTGACCTTTCCACCGAGAAATACATCGGAATGCTGACACCCAATGCTTCAGGAAGTAGCTTGTTGACTTCTACATTGGTGGAAATATCGTACTGGGTTGTAGCGGATCTGGTCCTCTGGGAAAGACGGGTTTCCAAGCCACCAAATCCAATGGAGTTGTGGCGGACTGATGCCGACACGACTGCCAAATCAGCTATTTTTGCATTTAGGAAGGCATTTGCTGCCCAGCCATTGCTTTTGGTAAATCCGGTCACCCTCAATTCATTTGCCCAGACGCAGACCGTTTTGGAGGATCCTATTCCAGTTCCGGGATTTCTCACCCCGATCATCATTCCCTGGACTTGATTCAGTTCAGGCCGTCCCACAACAGTGACTTTGTATTGTCTGATGTTTTTCGAATAGGGAAGCGTCAATGGGGATTGTGAATTGTCCCGGTCCGTTTTCACCCCCACTATTTCCTGAATGGCTATGTCGATTTCGTTTTCTTTGGGCCAGACGATGGTAGGGTCGTTTGAGCCCAGTGGAGAAATGAGCAATGGTACTTCAATTTCATAGTAGTTATCAGTGTAGTCTGTCCCCAAACGTAAAAATGCCGTGACTTCTCCGTCCTGTGCATCCTCGCTATTGGCATGGAAAAACATCTTCAACCGTTCGTATTGAACCAAATCTGTGGTTAGATTTTTAAAGACAGCCCGGGCATCTTTAGGAGCCAAGTCCTCTACACAGATCCTCAGAGATTGCTCATTGAGACGTCTTTCCACCGTAGAAGTATTGTCCCGGTCCCGGATAATTCCCGGAGGAAGAACGTAAGGGCTTTGTTTGTCGCTGCCTTGAGAGTTTTGTTCAATGGATACCACGTCTACGGTGACATTGGAAACATCAGGCTCCGGAATTTCAAATAATCCTTTTTCGAAAAGTGATTCCTGAAAAACCCTCCATTGACTTCCGACAAGTCTAAACTCGGCCATTCTGAGGACCACAGGCTGCTCAAAGTCTGTCAGATAAGTTCTGATCCAACGAATTGATTTGAATCCTACTATGTCTCCCTGAGTCCGGTCTGGCTGGCGGACTGGGATTCTGAATAAATACCAGTTAACCTCGTCTCCATTTTGATTGCTGGTGACTTTGTCCACAATGTAATTTTCCCCGACATTCAATTGCCCCGGTCTCAGGTCGATTTCATATTCATAGTAGTTTTCCAGTTCATTGATGGTATTGTCAATGTTTAAGTCCTCATTGTCAGGGGTATTGGTGCCGGAAGGGGTGTAGGGGAGTGTTGGGTCTGCAATGGCAGGAGTATTCCCTTCCAAACCGTTGAATTTCTTATATCTCTCCAGGATTTTGATGTTGTTGGCATCAAAGCTTTCATCTAGGTAATACTGGAATTTGTCTCCGGAGACATCCTGAAGAATGGCGTTTCGGGCTTCTTGGGAGACAGTAATTCTGTCCAAAAATCTAGACTGGAAATAGCTGACTTCATCCTCACTTTTCAATCCATCCAAACCGACATCCTGATTGGCACGGGCCGATTCGGAATTGTCGAAAGCCGGCAGGAGAAACTGTTCTCTGGTGATCCTTCCCCATTCATTGGAACCAGCTTCTGAGGGATTACCGTCAGCAGGCAGCCCATTTTCAAAGGCATGCCTGCCATCCCGCATGACATCTTCCGAAATGTCTCCAAGGTTCAGGAATAGTTTTCCCCCCGTGGTATTGTTTTGATTGAATATGCCATCCAAAACTTTCCCGTTTTCTCCAGAAATAAATGGATCCATGAGCCAGAATTCCACATATTCAATATTGGTTCTGTCAAAGTCAACCTCGGTCATGATTGCCCGGGTCACTGCTCCGAAATTCTGTTTTGGGTTAGGCAAAAGGCCATCATTGGTCAGGTTGGGGTTGTAATTGTACATCCCTCTTTCACTGGGGAAATAAGCCATTTCAAAAAGAGGTTGGGGAACAATAATTACCTCCCGGTCCTGGTTTTTGAAAATTTCCTGGGGGACTACCCGGCGGACATAATGGTTTCGCTTGTCTTCTGCATTTAGGTTGGTCGGTACTCCGGGGCCATTTTCACGGTAAAAAATATTGTCAATATTGTACCAGGCCAATCGTGCTCTTCGGTAGGCATTTCCAAGGTTGTCTTCTGTAAGCTTGCTCAAGTCAAACCTGTTGTCAGGTGTAGCGGGAGTAGATCCCAATTTCCAGGTTTGATTGGCTTGTCCACCCAGGTAAAATGGGGTTACAGCGGCCTCAAAATCGTCAATGTAAGAGGCAATGTCTCCGTCCACTCTGTTGGAAGACCCAGGGATCAAATGGGCAAATTCAGCATTGAACTGGACCAGGGACTTTTCCTTGGTTTCTGTGAAGGGTAGAGCATCTGCCAGTTTGGTCAAAAACCTGGATTCATCATTGAAATTCACATCCAAGCCCCAAAGGCTGTTTCGGAGGGTCTCATTTCCGGTAGCAATTCTGGTGATGTTCGGCCGTTCATTGAGGTACATAAAGGTACCCCCGATATTTAATTTTTTATTCACCAAGTAATCTAGCCGGGTTCCGATCAGGCTTCGAGTTTGAAAGGAAACCAAATCCGCTTTTTCAAAGCTTACATTAATTTGCTTGCCCGATTGGAGGATTGCATCATTGATAATCACCAATCTGCCGACATTGTAGTCTACTGTGTAATCCACCCCTTCAGTCAGTGGAATATTTCCGGCCTGGACAATCACCGAACCGGGAGAAATATTCAATCCCGGCAGTTGAATTTCGCTGGCTGAGCCTGCCGTTAACCGCCCTTTGATAAAATATTTGTTCAGACGGGTGACCAATTCAGCATCTGCCTGGGTGGTACGGTAGAGGGTATCGTAGACATATTTGTCCTTGAGTACCAATTCTTCGGGATTAAAGCGCCTCTCCAAATTGGATCCAAAGGGTTCAAGTACCGGGAATATCAATAATCCCCTGTTCGAGATCATGGTCAGCCCTTCCACAAAGTCAAAATTACCATCAGGCGCTGGATCATTTTGAGGGTTCAGATTGTCCAGCCCCGTCAAGCGAATCAGCGGGACATCCTTGATATTGGCCCCTTCTAGCAAAGAAGGGTTGTCCAGGCCAGTCCGGTCATCCCGATAAATGATCTGAAGCTGAAATCCATCCCTTAGTACCTGACTGGCATTCATGCTGTAGATGTTTTTCATCATCAGGTCCCAAGTGGGTACTCTTGGATTAATCCTTGCCGGTCTAAGTAATTTGAGGAAAATCAATTCATCTTCCGCCCGGACTTGATAATCTTCGGTCAATTCCCCGACTTTGTACACTTGGCCGTTATAGGTGTATTCGTAAGACACGGCCAATACTTCGTCATTTTGAAGTCTTCTGAAAAGAGAGAGATAACCGAGTTGAGGATTGAAGAAATATTCCGTAGGTTCTAGTTTTCTTGCTCCGTTGATTTGTTCGAAATCCACTCCTTTTCTCAAACCCAAATCCTGCTCCATGGCTCGGGATCCTGTGTCAAAGGGTCGGTAGGCGGGGTTGTTTGAAATATTTCCGAAAAGGGAGTTGGCATTATTTCCGGCTGGTGCATTAGGATTTCCGGGTCCGATTGCCGGGTTTTGGGGGTTGAGCAGGACTCTTCCCTCACCGAGATCCATGAATGCAGCAAAATTCCGGAGTGTCTCCGTATTGGTTGCCCGGTTCATGATATAGACTTCGATTCGTGTCACATTGACACCAGAAAGAACTTGAGGCAGGCCTCTCAGCCATTTTTCGTAATTATCCCTGAAGAAATGGGATAGGAAAAAGTGCCTGTTTTCGTCGTATCTGGAACCTTGGATTTCAAAAGCTCTTCCCTGTCCATTCGCATCGATGACCAGATTGTCCCTTCGTCCCCGTTGGGTGGAAGCGACAGCGGTCACATTGAGTTTCCCAAAACGCATTTGAGTCTTGAGACCAAAGAGGTTTTGGGCACCCTGAATAAGGCGGTTTTGAACAGGCATCGAAACATTCCCGATTTCTATGGATTGAATGATGTCCTCGTCAAAGCCGTCATATTCCAGTTTGAGTTGGTTTTGAAAATCGAAGGAATTATTGGAATCAAAGTTGGCCGCGATTTTCATTTTTTCTCCCAAGGATCCATTGACCGCCATTTGGATCTGTTGCTGAAAATTGAATCCCCCATTTTGTTGTTGTCGGATGGGAAGGGTGGGATTATCCACCCGCCTGAAAATTCCCCCAAAATCCAAATTCACGTAACCCGTCGGGACAATGTTGATATCGCTTCCCCCAAAGATCCGGTCAAATGAAGGACTGACTGTAATTGGAGGAATTAAGTTTCGGCCTTCTACAGCACTTTCTCCGTCCATTCCCCGAGCCCTGGATCTCCAGTATTCCTGCCTGACCCGATATTCCTGGATTTGGGAAAATTCATCAAAATTATATTCCTGTTCATTGCCCAGTCTGGTGCTATCCAACTGATCCAGAATATTGTATCGTAGCGTAGAATCCACCAATACCTGGACATTTTGATCTATGGGAGAGGAGGGAATAAAAGGCGACCTTGGCCGTATAAAGGGGTTGGAATACGGAAATAGAGGATTGGTCCTCATGTTTTGCCAAAGCAAAAATGAGGGCGAGAGTCTTCTAAGGTTTAGGGAATCAATTTTGGTCTGAGTACTGTCTACGGTAGGAGTCTGTTGAGCATTGGTGGGTGATCCGGAAATCAGGATACTCAACAGGACTAACGTAACAGGTGCCAGACTCCTAAACTTCCTCCTGCAAAAAGTCAGTAACTCCTGAAAGTTCAATCCTGATTCAAATTAAGGTGTCTTTAAAGATGCTTTAATTAAATCTTCTAAGGAAATTTCTCCGTTGGTTTTTTTAAGAATCTGAGCGATATTTTTCTCTGCTGCGGCCTTCGGAAATCCCAAAGTAAGTAAAGCTTGTAACGCTTCTTCTTTGATTTTAGTACTGGGATGCAAAAATCCTAAAGGAGAGCTGGTTTCAGAACTGGAGGACTTGCCAATCTTATCCTTCAATTCCAAAATGATTCGTTGGGCAGTTTTGGCTCCGATTCCTTTGACAGCCTGAATTGTACCCACATCATTGGACAGGATCGCATGTTCGATTTCTTCTACAGATAGGGAGGAAAGGATCATCAATCCGGTATTGGGCCCCACTCCGTTGATGGAAATCAGCAATAGAAAAAGTTTCTTTTCCGCCTCTTCTTTAAATCCATATAGGGTGTGTGCGTCTTCTTTGATATGCAGAAAAGTGAGGAGCTTCAGCTGCTCCTCATCTTTGATTTTGCTGTAGGTTTGAAGGGAAATTTTGACTTGGTACCCTACTCCGGCGACATCCAGGATCACATAGGTAGGATCTTTGAAAACCAACTTTCCGTTCAGATAGGCTATCATAATACTCCGTCGCTAGATTGGGCATCTACCACCGCGATCGCCACCATATTGACGATTTCCCGGATGGAACTCCCTAATTGTAGGATATGTACCGGTTTGTTCATGCCCAAAAGGATCGGACCAATGGCCTCTGCATTTCCGATTTCCGCCAGGAGTTTATAGGCAATATTGGACGAGGAAAGGTCCGGAAAAATCAGCGTATTGACCGGTTGATTGGCCAAAGCCGAGAAGGGATAGATTTCCCGTTGGATTTCCTGATTCAAGGCTACGTTGGCTTGCATTTCCCCTTCGATGATCAAGTCCGGGTACTTTGCCTTGGCAAGTACTGTTGCCTTTGCCATTTTATCTGCGATTTCTCCTTTGGCAGAACCAAAATTGGAGTAAGAAAGTAAGGCAATTCTCGGCTCCATGTTGAAAAACTTTACCGCATTGGCTGTCAAACCGATGATGTCTACCAACTCCTCTGCCGTAGGGTCCACATTTACCGTGGCATCGGAGAAGAAAAACGGACCTTTGGGAGTATTCATGATATACATTCCTGCCACGCGGTTGACACCGGGTTTGACACCGATGGTATGCAGTGAAGGAAGGATGGTCTTTGGATAATCCCTGGTAAGACCGGAAATGAATGCATCTGCGTCCCCACATTCTACCATCAGAGCACCGAAGTAATTTCTTTCCCTTACTAGACGATTTGCATCGTGAAGAGTCATGCCTTTTCTCCGGCGCTTTTCGTAAAGAAGCTTCCCGAATTTTTCCAATTTCTGGGTTTCCTCCATCGGGTCGATGATGGTAACCTGAGCCAAGTCCAGTGAGTTGGCCTCGATCAGGGAAAGGATAATTTCTCTTTTTCCCAAAAGGATCGGAATGGCAATTTTTTCATCCCTGATGAGCTGAGCTGCCTTGAGTATTTTCAGGTTGTCGGCCTCACCGAAGACGACTCTCTTCGGATCTTTCTTGGCCCGGCCAATGACCACCTGCATCAATCGCTGGTCAATTCCGATTCTTTTTTGAAGCTCCAGGCTATAAGCTTCCCAGTCTTCTATTTGGATTTTGGCCACCCCGGAATCCATTGCAGCCTTGGCTACAGCCGGGGCAATGGTAGTAATCAGCCTAGGGTCTACCGGCTTTGGAATCAAATAGAATCTTCCGAAGGCCAGATTGTTTTCACCATAGGCTTTGTTGACTGTTTCCGGAACCGGCTCCTTGGCCAGTTTGGCAATGGCAAGCGCTGCGGCCAGCTTCATTTCTTCATTTATTGCGGTAGCCCTTACGTCCAAGGCTCCCCTAAAAATATATGGAAAGCCCAAGACATTGTTGACTTGATTGGGATGGTCAGATCTACCGGTAGCCATGATGACGTCTTCTCGGGCAGCAATGGCATCCTCGTAAGAAATCTCCGGATCAGGATTTGCCAGTGCAAAAACGATAGGATTGGACGCCATCGAAAGGATCATTTCTTTGGAAATAATATTTCCAGCAGAAAGCCCCAAAAACACATCCGCACCCGGCAATGCCTCAGCGATAGTATAAATATTTTTGGTGGTGGCAAACTCTTGATGAATATCCAGAATATCCGCTCGATCTGCTCGGATGACCCCATCTTTATCACAGACAATGATGTTTTCCTTTCTGACCCCAAGACTCACGTAAAATCTCAGACAGGAAATAGCGGCGGCTCCTGCACCACTGACCACCAACTTGATCTTGGTGATGTCCTTTTCGACAATCTCCAAGGCATTTACCAACGCTGCACCGGAAATAATCGCCGTGCCATGCTGATCATCGTGCATGACGGGGATTTTCATTTCCTGCTTTAAGGTTTGCTCGATTTCAAAGCATTCCGGAGCTTTTATGTCCTCCAAATTTATTCCCCCAAAAGTTGGCTCAAGGGATTTGATGATTTGAATTAGCTTTTTGGGATCACTTTCGTCTATTTCCAGGTCGAATACGTCGATGCCCGCGAATTTCTTGAAAAGGACCCCTTTTCCTTCCATGACAGGTTTGGAGGCGGAGGCGCCGATATTTCCCAATCCCAATACGGCGGTACCATTGGAAATCACAGCCACCAAATTGCCTTTGGTGGTGTATTTATAGATTTTTTCAGGATCCGATGCAATCTCTTTGCATGGCTCCGCCACACCGGGTGAATAAGCCAAAGCCAGATCCAGCTGACTGGACACTGGCTTGGTGGGGATGACTTCTATTTTTCCGGGTGAGCCCTGACTATGATAATTTAAAGCGTCTTCTTTGCGGATTTTGATGGCCATATACTTGGGTTATCTCGTCAGGCACCTTGGTTTTCGGTCCAGCTGACATCAGTGTTAAGGAGGATGGTTTGGATTTCTCTTAAGGCATCTCGGTGAACTTCGTTAGGATAATAGACAAATCCCTCCATGTAATACAGTTTGCCTTTTTTCTCATCTACCATGATGTAGCCCAAGTAGGTGCCCCCCATACTGATGTTGTTGGTCTTCCAGGTGCCTCTGATTTCGACGGTAAAATTATCATTTATCACCATGTTTCGGAATGCAGGGGGGATTTGTTTTTCGCTAGTCAAATAGGAATCTGGGTTCTCAGGATCTCCAAAAATATGCTCTTTGGCAATGGAGTCTCTGAGTGCCAGGATGTTTTCAGGGAATGTCTGCTCTTCGGAGAGGTAGTCAGTTTCGTAAAAAAACAGACTGATGTCGGGCCGCTTTTCTGTGGGGGACGGCTGTCTTAGCCACAAAAAGTCATTTTCGCTTTTTGCCACTTGGTAGGAAACCGGAGGATTGATCTCAATTCCCAGATTTTTTCTGGCCTCATTTTGTGCGGCAGCATTTTTCCGAGCCATGAGCGCTTTTTCCAATCGTCCTCTTTCCCGGACTTCAAAAAGGTTTTGAAGGCGGTCAGCATTCTTCCTCAGATTAGCGATCAGCTCTTCTTCGTTGTTCCCGAACAGATACAGTACTTCTTGGCCAATTGCATATTCATCTTCCATTCTCAACGAAAAAAGGCTGGGATCAGCCGCTGCTTTTTCCTTGGATTCTTTGGAGAACTGTTGGTTTACTATCTGGCTTCCAGGGCTTTTGTCGTCAAAAGTGGTCACGTAAACCAGGTTGGTAAAACCTTTGAGCATCCGCGTCATGGCACCGGGATCTACCCGGTGAACTTTAAACATAGGTTCTGAACGGAGCATGCCGGGTAGGTCCGCTTCAAAGATTTTTTTGAGTTCATCCCCGACCGGACCAGCCCATTTGGCAGAATCTATGGCCAAAACGATCTCCCCGATAGAACCTTTGGCCTTGGGTTTGGAACTGTCGGAGCCTCCTTCCCCACAGGAGAAGAGCCCAAGGGTCAATAAAATGAATAGGGTATTGCGTAAGTTTTTCATCTTTCTGGATTTGAAATTATTTCAATATACAGACAAACTTTTTTGAGTTTCTGTTTTTGCTTAAAAAGTACGTTAAATATTCTTAGGAAAAAGAAGCGTAAATCAACCTATTATGAGCTTTTGCCCGGGCTTGATATTGTTGGTATTTAAATTATTCAGCCTCTTGATCTGGTCCACAGTCATGGAATGTTTTTGGGAAATTATCCAAAGAGAATCACCCGGCCTTACCGTATAGGTTCTTCCAGCACCAGGCGTGGAATTTTCGGCGAGGGTTTTATCGGTGGAGGTTTTGGAGTACAGGTAAAGGGTTTGGCCCACCTTGATCAGGTTAGAATTCAGGTTGTTCCACTCTTTGATTTGTGATACGGATACCCCATGTCTGTCCGCGATTTTGCCTAAAACATCCCCTGATTTGACCTTGTAGGTCATTCTATCCGAATTGGTGAAATTGGTAGCGGAGATGTTAGAACCTGGTTGAGCCGAAATAGTAGAAGCCAAAAGTACTTGCGGAGCATTGCCCAAGGAATCATTGATCCAGGCAAAATTTTCTTTTAGGAAAAAGGATCGATTCTTTGGGATTCTTAAGGCCATACTTCGGTTAGATTCCGGAATGTTTCTGTTTTTCACAGCCGGATTTAGCTCTTCCAAATCTTGAACACAGATATCCGTAAGTTCTGCCAATTTTTCAAGGGAAAATGCTCGTTCGAATCTAATCTTCTCGTATTCGATGGGATAGGTTGGCTCTACCAAGTGAAGATTATGCTCTTCCAAATGGTTTAGGATGTAAAGCATGGCCTGAAATTGAGGCACATATCCTCTGGTTTCTTTGGGAAGGTAATTGTAGATCTCCCAAAAAGTGGTCTTCCCTCCGGATCTTCGGATCGCCTTTCGGACGTTGCCAGGGCCGCAGTTGTAGGCAGCTAAGGCTACTTCCCAGTTGCCAAACATCCGGTATAAGGATTTTAGGTATTTCGCTGCGGCATCGGTGGACATTTCCGGGTCCATGCGGTCGTCAATGTCATGATTGACATTCATGCCGTACATTTTTCCTGTGGCCGGCATAAACTGCCAAAGGCCCATGGCCCCGACTCTTGATTTGATTTGTGGATCCAATCCGGACTCGATGATCGAAAGGAATTCAATTTCCTCCGGCATCTCGTGTTTTCTCATGGTCTCCTCAAACATCGGAAAGAATTTATCTTTCCTGGCAAGGACCATTTTGGTATAGTCTCTGTTTCTGACGGTGAAATATTGAATAAAGGAAAAAATCCGGTCATTGAGCTCAAAGGACATTTTCGTATCCATAGCCTTTACCCGCTTGGCTACCTGCTCGTAGGTGAAATCCGGGATGTATTCGTAATGATAGTTCGGGAGTATTTCTTCTGAAAAAAGCGTGGCTGCTTCCAGAGGTTCTTCCTGAGAAAAGACTTCGCTAAAGGGAATCAAACAAGCGGAAAAGGCTAGTAGGATGGTGCTTTTCAAAGTCTTTTTCATGGTATTTTTGGGTTTAGGAAGTTAGTTGAGTCAAGTAATTGCTAAATGCGTAAAGCTCAGCCTCTTTGAAGGAGTTAGCAATGACTTGAAGCCCAATAGGCATGCCAGATTTATCTTTTCCGTTAGGAATCGAAATCGCAGGTACTCCTGAGACTGAAGCTTGTACGGTATATAAGTCTTCCAAATACATCGCCACTGGGTCACCACTGTGCTCTCCAAACTTAAACGCTGTAGAAGGTGTGGTTGGCATGATAATATAATCGAAATCGTTTAAAAGATTTTCTGTAAAATCTTTTATTAATCTTCTGACCTTCTGAGCCTTGGTGAAATAAGCGTCATAATAGCTCGCTGACAGCACGAAGGTTCCCAACATGATTCTACGTTTTACTTCCTCACCAAATCCTTCGCTCCGGGTAAGCTTGTACATGGATTCCAGATTATGAGCTTGAGGAGATCTGTATCCATATTTAACCCCGTCGAATCTGGAAAGGTTGGAGCTTGCCTCTGCGGTAGTCAGAATGTAATACGTTGGAAGGGCGTATGCTAAGAGGGGAAAATGAACTTCTTCCACTTCGTGTCCTTCAGCTTTCAACAGGGCCAATACTACTTCAGTTTGGGATTTGATCTCTGGCTGAAGAGCAGGGGATTCCAGTGTTTCGGTGAAATAAGCCACTTTTACTTTTTTGTCAAAGTGAAGCAATTCACTGTAGTGATGGACTGGTTTTCGGGAGGAGGTACTGTCAAATTCGTCATGCCCAGCCATGATTTCCATCACCAAGGCATTGTCTTTGACGGTTTTTGAAAAAACTCCAATCGTGTCAAAAGAAGAGGCATAAGCGATCAGTCCCCATCGCGAAACTCGGGAATAGGTAGGCTTCATGCCGATTACTCCGGTGAAAGCTGCTGGTTGTCTCACAGATCCGCCAGTGTCTGTACCCAAAGAAACGGTACAAAGATTTGCCTGAACAGCAACTGCTGAGCCACCAGAAGATCCTCCGGGGACACGGTTTTCGTCCAAGGCATTAAGGACTTTGCCATGAGCTGAATTCTCATTGGAGCTTCCCATTCCGAATTCGTCACAATTCAGTCGACCAATGATGATGGCATCCTCGTCGATTAAGCGTTGTACAGCGGTGGTCGTGTATTGGGAGATGTATCCCTTTAGAATATTGGAAGAGGCATTGGATTCATGTCCGGCATAGTTGAGGACATCTTTGATTCCGATGACCATTCCGGCAAGTTTGCCTGCCTTTCCTTTTGCGAGTTTTTCGTCAATCCGATCTGCCTGTTCGAGAGCGGTTTGGGCATAAACTTCAACGAAGGCGTTGAGATGCGCCTTCGTCTGGATGTTTTCTAGGTAATACGATACGATTGCACGGCAATCAGTTTCTTTCTTTTCGAGCGACTTTTTGATTTCGTCGAATGAACTAAATTTTCCCAATGGTTAATGGGGTTTAGGGATTACTTCTTTTTGTCTTTCAGCCCATCTTCCAGATCGTTCTGAATTTCTTTGGTCGCATCTTTGAATTCGCGAATACCACGGCCCAATCCTCGAGCCAATTCAGGGATCCTTTTTGCACCAAACAAAAGGAGGATTACCAGGATGATTAAGATCAAAGAACCTCCGCCCATGTTTTGAATAAAACCTAATGTAGTCATGATGGTGTTTGTTTTAAGGATATACAAGTTACAAAGATACAACTGTCAGTCGCTTAGCCAAGGTTCCCGGACTGGCAATTCATCTTTTTTATGAACATACGATTTTTGTGGCTATTTGGACGTAATCCATGCTGCAGGGTCCATGATCTGGAGTCCTTTCCAAGTTTCGAAGTGAACTTCAGCGAGTCCATCGGCATTGGTGGCTACCTGCCCGATGGATTCTTTAGCCTTCACGTTTTGTCCTACTTTTACCGAAACGGATTTCAATCGGCTATACAGGGTGAAATATTCTCCATGTTTGATAATTACCGTAAGACCGAATCCTGGTAGGGTAGAGATTTTACTGACCGTTCCGTCAAAAACCGCCCGTACCGTCGAGTTGGGTTGGGTTCGGATTTCCAGTCCATCACTTTCCAGGACGATCCCTTTTAGGGTAGGGTGTGGGTAGGTTCCGTAGTTGATCGATACAAAGCCTGTTTCCACGGGCCAAGGTAATTTTCCTCTGTTACCGGCAAAGGAGTTGGAGAGTGCTGCCGCCTCCGGAGTCATCGGCATGGACGTTCCGGCACGTTTGGTGGTCGTGGAATTGGTCTTGTTTGCTTCCGCCTCAGCCCTTCGGATTTCTTCCTCGATCGCGGCTTTGATCATTCGGTTGAGCTGCTCTTGTTGTTTTTTGGTGGCGGTGATCTGGCGCTGGATATCTCTTTCCTTTCGGGAAAGGGTATTGACAAGACCTTGTTGATCTTTCCGCATTTTTTCCAATTTCTCCCGCTCTATTCTTTCTTCATTCAGCACCACCTCTTTTTCACTTTTGCGCTCATCGAGTAGAATTCGCTGTTCGGCCAGCTGTTGGGTAAGTTTCTCAATTTGCGCGGCCTGTTGCTTTCGGCTGTCGCTGTATTGCTTGAGGTATTTTAGCCTCATGTACAATTGATTGAAATTGGCAGAGCTGAATACAAAAGCCACAATGGAAAGTCCCCGGTTGAGTTTGGAGGAATTGTAGATCATTCTGGAATATTCAGCTTTTAAGTCCTTTAGCTGAGCTTCCTGCTCCTGGATTTTTTTCTCGGTGGAGGATATTTCCTGATTGATCAGTCTTATTTCTCTGTCAAGGGTATTGACCAATCGATTTTGGGACTGAAACTGCTGGGTAATGGCATTAAGCTCTCCTATCGAAGTTTTTTTGGTTTCGGTAGTTTGTCTGAGAATGGCATCAAATTCCTTCAGTCTGGCCTGAATCTCTGCTTTTTCACGCTCCAATTCTTCCCTGCTTTTTTTGGTTTGGGCATCTATATTCCCAAGCCCCAAGCCCATGCAAAAAACAAGTAGCATGATGATTTTGAAAATCCTCATATACATCAGAATCTGAAAGGAAAGCTGAGCGGGGAGGACGTCAGTTCGACAGAGGTCCACTCTAAATGAATAATAGTGTTTTGACTGCCTTCCGGTAGCTGGAAGGCTACTTTGAACATCACCTCCGCCGGAAAAGGCTGGGATTCCACATCCAAAAACTTGGGATAGCTGGCCAGGAGAGTTCCTCTATCATCCAAGGAGCTGGAAACAAGCTCTGAAACCTTACCATGGCTGGTTTCTACTTTACTATAGTATCGAACTCCATCCCTGATTTGGGTTAATTCAAATTTTTTGCCCACTCGAACCAATCGGTCCTGATAATCGAATGGAAAGGGAATATTGGCCCAAATCACATTCTGAAACATTTCCAGAGAAAGCTTCAATCCATAGAGTCTTTCAAACTCCAGGTAAGTTAGGTTCGCATCATCTTTTCCTAATCTATCCCGGATTTGGATTTTTTCTCCGGTAAATAGCCCCCGAATCGCTTCCATTCCCATTCCTGGGGACATGGTAAACCAGAGAACACTGTCTTTTTTGGCTCTCAGATTCAAAGTGCCCCGGGTGACTTTGCCGGACTCTTCCTCGATGACAATTTTGGCCTTGGCAGAAAGGTAATTGTACTCAGCCTTGGCAGGCCTGAATTCATTCATTTCTTCTCCGCCTTCAAAAAGGACTGTTTTTTTTGCGCAGCTGCCCAAGACTATCAGGGCTAGAAAGAGAATCCCTCCAAAAAATCTATTCATAGTATTTTCCTTCTTTTATCTTCTTTGATAGTTTATCGGATGCCTCAGGGTCATTTTCGGCTTTTTTCCACCAGATTATAGCCTCAGAAACTTTGCCAACATGAAACAAAATATCTCCATAATGCTCCATAATCACTCCGCTGGGATTGGGATCATACCGGAGGGCATCTTCCATGGATTCCAGGGCTTGGTCATATAATCCCATTTGAAAAAGCACCCAGGCGTAGGTATCCAGATAGGTGGAATTATTGGGGTGCTTTTTGACCACCTTCTCGGCCATGGTTTTGGCTTTATCCAGATTTTTTTTGTCCAGAGAGAGGAAATAGGCGTAATTGTTCAAAACCTGCTCATCATTTGGATTTAAACTCAGGGCCTTGTCAAAATAGACATAGGCAGAATCTTTGGAGCCGAGATTATACAGACTGTTGCCCATGGACCCAAAGGCGACTTGGGTGAGTTGAGGGTTTTTACCGGCATTAAGCTCCAGGGATTTTTGAAGGGAGTTCACGGCCATTGAATCCCGCTTTTGAGCGGATTTGACGACACCGTCATAAAACCAGAATTCAGGGGCTTCCGGAAATTCATCCACTCCCATAACGGTGTATTTTTCCAATTCGGTGAAGTTGGCATTTTCTCCGAAAGAATTCAAAATCACTTGTTCCAAAAGCGCTGCGTTTTTTGGATTAGCTTCCAGCGATTTTTTGAATAAATCCAAGGCACTTTGCATGTCCCCGGATTTCTTTCTTCGTTCTCCAATTGCCTCCAAGACCATGGCATTTTGGGGATGCAGTTCCAGCATCAGCTTTTCCATCTGATCCAAAAGCTGATCACGTTGTTGAGTTTGGAGTTCAGATAATACAGATATAAAAGTCTTGCTTTTGACTTCCGGATCAAGGTCTGGGTTTTCGAAAGCCGTAATCAAAAACGTAACGGCCTGCTCAGGCTGACCTTTCTCCTTGAGCAAGGAGTAAGCTGCCATCCGCAATTCAGGCTGATTGGGATATTTTGCAATTTCAGACTCCACAAGGGTCAAAGCATCCTCCAATCGACCGTTGTTGTAAAGGATTTCTACCTGGTTTAGCACATAATTCGGATTTCCAGGAAAAGCATCTATGAGACGCTCTCCTTCTTCCAAAGCCTTGTTCAGGTTGTTTTTCCGAAGGTAGATCCGTTGCTTCTGCATGGTGAACGGCTCACGGACTCCATAATACTCTTCAGCCCGGTCCAGCACCACCAAGGCTTTGTCAAATTCCCCCGACTGTAGATAAATGGAGGCGAGATCGAGATTGTATTGTTGATTTTTTTCGGTGTCAGAGGTGAGTCGATCCAGGATTTCAGCCGCTTTGAGAGGTTGATTTAAATTGGTATAAATCTCTGCGACCATCAAGGCATAGTACTTGTTTTCCGGATCTGCCAAAGCTGACTCTTCAGCAAATGGGAGTGCTTTTTCGGGCTGATTAGCCCGGACCATTACTTCGGCTATTTTGTAGGAAATAGCGGGTTCCTCCGGGGAAAATTCATGTGCCTTTTTCAAGTAAAAAAGGGCTTTGTCCAAATCACCCAAAACCAGAGCTTTTTCTCCTTCAATAAAATACCGGCTTCCTTTCAGCTGGGTTTCCTGAAGTTTAGCCTCCTTTTTGGATAATTTTTCCTGAGGAAATCCGATAGAGATTCCTGCGAAAAAGACTAGAATAAAGAAAATATAGGGGGTAATTCTCACGCGTAGTTTAAAGGGATGCAGCTATCAGGCACAAACATAATGCCTTTTATGAAATAGAATGGAAGTTTTTGGACTAACTGACAAATGCAGTTCAACTTCTTTTAAACGAATTGGTCAGCTTGGAAAGTTCGCTTTTTTCCAAGTAGAGGACCAATCCCAAAAAGAGCAGTATGAGGCTGTTTTTAGCAAGGAACCCGAACCAAAAATTTTCAAAAGGAAGGAAAAAACCCAAGTAACTCAAGCCAAACGCCGTCAGCAAATAGAGAATGCCTTTCGCAGTCTGGTAAGGAATGGGGAAATATTTTTGACCAAAGTAATAACAGATTATGGTCATCACGGTGTAGCAGGCAAGGGTACTCATCGCACCACCTAGGTAGCCGAGCTTGGGAACGGCCACCAAAATCACCAAAATACTCACCACCGCACCCAAGGCAGTAATCCAAAAGCTGTACTGGGTGTGGTCAGTCAGCTTAAACCAAATCGAAAGATTGAAATAGACACCCAAAAGCAAATAACCAAATAGGAGCGTGGGGACGATAACAAACGCTTCAGCATATCCTTCGCCCTTGATGAAAAGAGGCCCAATCCAGTTTAGATTGGCCGAAATGGTAATCATCAAAAGCGTACAAAACAGAATAAACGCATGCATTACCCGGGCGTAGACCTGGGGGGAGTTTTTGTCTGAGGATTGTTTAAAAAAGAAAGGTTCAGCGGCATATTTGAAAGCTTGAATCACCAGATTCATCAAAATAGCCAGTCTGAATGTGGCACCAAATACACCTCCAGCTTCCCGGGGATTTAACTCTGAGTAAAACTTGTCTGGAATGGTGTATTCAAATAAAAGTCTGGAAACCAGTTCGTTTGTAACTCCTGCAAGCCCCATAAATAAAAGGGGCAGGGAATACTTCCACATCGGGAAGAGAATTTTTTTGTCAATGGAAAAACGAAAAAATCCTGCTTGCCACCAAACGAAAGGAATGATCAGTCCATTGGCTATCAAGTTGGCTAAGAAAATATACTCAACTCCCCAATCCATCCTATAACCAAGAAATCCATCCGGTAACAGGCCGTTTTGGATCCAGTTGGGCATCCAAATGATCAAAAGTAGATTGAGTAGGACATTGAGCAGAATATTCAGGAGTTTGCTTCCGGCAAAAACCAAAGCTTTGTTCTCTAACCTCAGTTTTGCAAAAGGAATAGCCAAAACTGCATCAAATGTCAAAATCAAGGCAGTCCATCTGAATAAATAAGACTGTCCGGGATAGTCCATGATCTCCGCAATCCACGGTGCCAATAGAAACAAACCTGAGCCCATCAGCACCGAACTGGTCACGAGCAGGGATTGGGTGTTGGCATAAACCTGCTGCGGATCAAGATTTTTGCCGGTAGAAAACCTAAAAAAAGAGGTCTCCATACCGTAAGTAAAGACAATATTCAGAAAACCAATCAGTGCATAGATCCCAGTGAAAGCACCCAAGTCGGCTTTGCTGAGATAACCTGTATAGACGATGATCAGTAAAAAATTGATGGATCGGCCTAGAATGCTGCTCAGGCCGTAGATGGCCGTTTGGCCGGCAAGATTTTTAAGGCTGCTCATGGAATAGGGAAGCGCTTATTCTCCCTTAAAGACAGGCTTTCTTTTTTCCAGAAATGCGGAAGTCCCTTCTTTGTAATCTCCGGATTTTACGCATCGGGCAAAGCAATTGGCTTCTGTCTGGTACCCGTCTTCCGGAAGGTAAACGGCGTTTACGCAATCGACGATCATGCCGATGGCCAAGGGGGCTTTGGACATGATTTTGGCAATGATTTCCTCTGCTTTGCCCATAGCCTCGGCCTTGGTAGGAAGCACATAATTCACCAAACCCAAAGTCTTGGCCTCTTCGGCTCCGATCATGTCTCCGGTCATCATCAGTTCATTGGCTTTCCCTTTTCCGATCAAAATGGTCAGACGTTGGGTTCCCCCATAGCCTGGGATGATGCCCAAATTGACTTCAGGCTGACCAAATTTCGCATTGGCAGAGGCAACTCTCATGTGACAGGCCATCGCCAATTCACAGCCTCCGCCTAAAGCAAAACCGTTGGTGACGGCAATGACAGGCTTGTGGCAATTTTCGATCATCGCAAAGATTTCTTGCCCGTTTTCAGCAAATTTTCGGGCATTGACCTCGTTGAGTTCGGCAATTTCACTGATGTCAGCACCGGCCACAAAGGCTTTTTCTCCAGCTCCGGTAATGATCACCGCCTTGATTTCTCTACTATCAATAATCTCTTCAAAGACCGATTTCAGCTCTTCTAAAGTCTGAAAATTCAGGGCGTTCAGCTTTTCTTCACGGTTCAGGGTGAGGTAGAGAACACCATTTTTTACTTCGGTCAGGATATTTGCTAGTTCTGCCATAAATCCATTTGATGTGGGAAAACAAATATACAGGTAGGGGATTCAATGCCAAACCTAACAACTTAGAATTATCCTAAAACCATTCACTTTTTGGATTTTTCATGAAAAGATTCCCGGAAGATTTCCCTAGATTCCTCAATTTCAGCCCCCTCAAAAAATCATTTTTGCTTACTTTTGCGACGATTAAATTTAACTAAACGACTACCTATATGTCCTCCAAAACAAAAATTACAGTTGCCTACGGTGACGGGATCGGGCCTGAGATCATGAAAGCTACTTTGGCGATCCTGGAAGCTGCCGGAGCTCAACTGGAATATGATGTGATCGAAATCGGTGAGCAAGTGTACCTGAAGGGAATTAGTTCTGGAATGGAACCTTCCGCTTTTGAATCTCTTCGCAAAAACAAAGTTTTTCTGAAGTCTCCGATTACCACTCCTCAAGGTGGAGGATTTAAGTCATTGAATGTGACCACCCGAAAGTCTTTTGGACTTTATGCCAACGTTCGTCCATGCAAGGCTTATTCTCCCTTTATCAAAACCCATTTTCCCAAGACGGATTTGGTGATCATTCGGGAAAATGAGGAAGACTTATATGCAGGGATCGAGCATAGACAAACTCAGGAGGTTTACCAGACTTTGAAATTGATCTCCCAGCCGGGTTCTGAAAAGATCATTCGCTATGCCTTTGAATATGCCAAAAAATATGGCCGCAAGAAGGTGACCTGCATGACCAAAGACAATATCATGAAGTTGGCAGATGGATTGTTCCACAAGACTTTTGACGAAATCGCAAAAGAATACCCCGAAATCCAGACTGAACATAAGATCATCGATATCGGAACTGCCCTGATCGCGGAGCGTCCGGAGATTTTTGATGTGATTGTGACCTTGAACCTTTATGGTGATATCATCTCAGACGTAGCGGCTCAGGTGACGGGCTCTGTAGGTCTTGGTGGATCTGCCAACGTAGGAGAGGAAGTAGCGATGTTTGAGGCGATCCATGGATCTGCGCCGGATATTGCTGGCATGGGTATCGCCAATCCTTCCGGATTGTTGAATGGTGCGATCATGATGCTGGTCCATATCGGTCAGCCGGAAATCGCCGAAAAAATCGCCAATGCCTGGATGAAAACCCTAGAAGATGGAATCCATACCGGAGATATTTATCAGGAAGGGCTTTCGGCCAAGAAAGTGGGGACTCAGGAGTTTGCTGAGGCTGTGATCGAAAGGTTGGGTCAGATGCCGGTAAAAATGACCGCAGCTTCTTTTGACAAAGAGGATACTCAGCCCATGAATATCAAATTGAAGCCTCAGCCGTTCCAAAAGAAAGAATTGATCGGGGTGGATGTATTCATCGACTGGAATGAAGCGGGCCGGGATCCAAATGTCATCGGTGAAGGACTCAGAAAAGCCAATGCGAATGGACTTCAGCTCCACCTGATTACCAACCGAGGCGTGAAGGTTTTCCCAGAGGGTATGAAAGAGACCTTCTGTACCGACCACTGGAGATGCAGATTCAAAACTGCCGACGGAAGTGCAATCTCTCACGGACAAGTTTTGGATCTTCTCAAGCAGATTGGAGACCTGGGCTTTGACTTCATCAAAACTGAACATCTATACACCTTTGATGGGGCGAGAGGTTATTCTTTGGCACAAGGAGAATAATTTGAAGATTTGAAATTCGAAATTTGAGATTGGGTTGCTTTTGTTTAGAAGAGCAGCCCTTTCTTTTTGATAGGCCTTGTACTTTCTACTTTGTACGTAGTACTTTGTACATCCATGCAAAAACGAGTCCTCATCATCACCTATTATTGGCCACCCAGTGGAGGTTCCGGTGTTCAGCGTTGGTTGAAGTTTGCCAAATATTTGCCGGAAGCAGGGTGGGAGCCGGTGATTTTTACTCCCGAAAATCCGGATTTTGACCTGAGAGATGAAAGTCTGGAAAAGGAGGTCCCACATCAATTAGAAGTCATTAAATTCCCGATTTGGGAACCTTATCAGCTTTTCTCCAAAGTGAAAAGAAAGTCCAAAACCCATCCAGGCCGATTGCTGGAGCAGAAGGAAAAGGGCTTGTTGGAAAAAGCTGCTATCTGGATTCGGGCCAATCTATTGGTTCCGGACCCCCGGGTCTTTTGGGTGAAGCCCTCGGTCAAATACTTGACTGATTTGGTTCAAAATGGACAGTTTCAGACCGTAATCACCACCGGGCCTCCTCATAGTATGCACTTGATCGGCCTGGAGCTGAAAAAGAAAACCGGCCTTCCCTGGTTGGCAGATTTTCGGGATCCTTGGTCCCAGTGGGAGTTTTTGGATGCGCTTCCCATGCATGGTAGAATCCGAAAAAAGCATCTCGAATTGGAGCGGGCAGTTTTAAATTCCGCAGACGGGGTGATGACCATTTCTCCCACATTTCAGAGGGATTTGCAGAAATTGGCCCACCGAAAGATTCATCTTTTGACCAATGGGTTTGATCCCTCCGACATTCCATTTGGTTTTTCACCCAAAGAGAAAAAAACTAAGCAGCTTCATTTGGTTTATTCCGGCGTGATTGATTCCATCCGAAATCCCATTCCACTTCTCAAAGCGATCAAAGAGGAGTTTTTGGGCACCCACGAGGAGGTCAGGATAACTTTTGTGGGGAAGGTTTCGGAGCATGTCAAAGAATACGTGGCGGAAGATAGCTGGTTAGTAGAGCGAGTCCAATTTCCGGGGTATGTCAGTCATGCAGAAGTTTTTGGGTTTTACGGACAGGCTGATGCCTTGGTGTTGATTTTAACCGATACCAAAAATGCGCAGGGGAATATTCCGGGGAAACTATTTGAATACATGGCGACGGGGGTTCCGATTTTGGCTTTGGGAGATCCCAAAGGGGATTCAGCCCAAATCATTGAAGAGGCAAATGCCGGGAAAGTAATCCGGCATGAAGATTTTGTGGGAATACAGGTTGCACTCAGGGAGCTGATGGATGCTCAGCCCGAAGTGAAGAAAGCATCTAACTTGGATCGGTTTTCCCGAAGGTCACTCACAGTCGATTTAGCTAAAATTCTGGATGAAAATACCGTTTCTTGATTTAAGCCGCATCGAGACAAGCCTGAAAGAAAGATTAAAAGAGCGGTTTTCAGAGATTTTGGAGGCTGGGATCTTTTCGGGAGGAAAGGAAGTGGAAAGTTTTGAAACTTCTGTTTCAGATTATTTGAATTCATCACATTCGGTAGCCTGTGCCAATGTGACCGATTACTTGGAATTTACGCTTCGGGCTTTTGGAATCGGCCCCTGAGATGAAGTAATCGTCCCGGCCATGACTTGGGTGTCTACCGCCGAAGCGGTGATCCTCGCAGGGGCAAAGCCGGTCTT
>JAJLJS010000122.1:0-5286 GCA_033844545.1 Cyclobacteriaceae bacterium
AATCAGTTCGAAAATTCTTAGTTTAAGGCTTGTTCAATTTCCCTTGAGTCTATATTTTTCGGTTTTAAGAATTTATTTATCAGATGCATCGACAGCTTTTCATGCTTTTGGCTATACTCCTCCCTCATTTAGTCTTTTCACATACTCCTAAGTTTATAAATATCAATATTCACTTTTAAGAAATTCCAGCAGATCAAAACCAAGATATTGTCATTCGAAAGATGATTTCGACTTCTTCGGATTCTATTAGAATTGAAAGGTATTTTACCCTGGAAAATCAACTGGTCAGGGTAATCCGAACTGACTTGAAAAAAAAGGAATTCCAGGAATTCACAATAGAGGAATACGATTTGGAAGGAAATCTTATCCATAGGCGGGTGGCCAATCTGCTTAATTCCAAATTCATTGCCACCTACTTTTTGAACGGAGAGCAAGTTGGTCAGATCATTTATCGGGGAGAGCACAAATACACGATTTATCGGAAAGGATATGAAAAGCCTTTGGAAAGACTAGAGAATGATTTTGAACCCTATCCAAAAGATGAAAAAGTAAGATTTCCTGACCTAATCGCTCAAAAAACAGGCCTTCCAATAAATAAATGGCCCAAAACCCGACAGTTTATAGTCGTTGGAGTCTTGGTAGATACCTTAGGAAAAGCAAAAAAGATCGAATGGGTAAATCCCATGGGAGCCGATCCAGAAATTGCCGATAAATTTGTTAGGGCTGTAAAATCTTGGAAAAAAGGATATGTTCCGGCATTGGATCCTTTGGGTACTCCGGTGGAAAAATGGAGGTATTTTCATTTTCATGCCGGAGGAAGGTTACCTTCTGGCCCCATTCAAGTGAAATTTTCCAGGTAATTAATTCTTTCATCGAAGCTTTTATGAGAAAAATCCCGAAAGTACATTATACCATAATTTTTATGTTGGTCTTCAGTTCCTGCAGCCCTTGTAGGGATTTGGATTGCTTGGTTTCCCAATATGACTTTGAGTTTCGAATTCTGGATTCAAATTCTGGGTCAGACCTAGTTTTTGGCTCGAACAGAGTTTTTGATCCCAGGGAATTTTCCATGTTTTCCATTTCGGGCACTGCCCAACAGGAATATCCCTTACTATTCCGCACCTCGTCTTTTTTCACAGGAGACACCACTTTTCATGCAGAGGTTTTTCCTCTTGCTTCTCAAGTTTTTCTTCGCTATCCCAATGGTAAAATTGACACCTTAGAACTCTCCTATCGCCAGTTCGATTCGGAATGCTGCGGTAGAATCACCGAAATCACCAAACTCAATCGAAATAAAACCCAAAGCTTTACACAACTAAGGGAAGTCCTTGACTTTATCTATTGATCCATTTGATGTCCATTTCATTTTTAATCAACCTATTAGCCATGCGCCTCTTATTTACTCTCGCTCTTTGGACACTTACTATCTTTTCGACTTTTGGTCAAGAAAAAAACGGAAAACAAAAGGTGACCTTTTTGAATCAGCACTATTATGAAATCAGTGACAAAAACCTCGAGGACAGAGCCTATCAACGAAGAGAAAATGTGCTGAAATCAGGGGAAAAGATGTACTGGATTTTTGACTTGGAAAACAGAATGGTAGAGCAGCGAAAAGTTGGTTACAATTCCACAGAACAGTTTAATCAGGAAATCCGAGAGGAATTCGATGAAAACCATGCTCTAAAAAGCCAAACCGTCAAAAACCTGGATAATGGCCGATACAAGACTGTCTATTTAGAAAATGGGGAAAAAGTAGGCCATGTAACCTTTCACGGGGATCAAACCTATTCTCTTTGGAGAAAAGGTCGGGATTCGGAGCAAATGCTAAATCGGGATGAGTTCAAGCCGGGTTTGGACCAAGATCAGATGATGAGCTTATTCGCAAAAAATCTAACCTATCCGATGGCAGCAAGAATGTCCAGAGAAACGGGAACGGTTGAAATTGCCCTATTGATTTCAGAAAGTGGGGAATTGCTGCAAACCGAGGTTGCTAATGCTTACCAGATAAATAAAGAACTTGCCAAAGAAGCTTTGCGAGTGGTAAAGCTTTATCAAGGTCCATTTTATCCAGCTTTGGATATGGAAGGAAAACCAAAACAGGCATGGATGTATATTCCGGTAAGGTTTCGGCTTGGTTGATTTGCACCAAATTCCACTAGGATGCTTCCCGGATTGCATCTATTTTTAAAATGCCCAATTGCCAAAATTTTGATATTAGAAATTGTTACAGCTTTTTTCCTCATCGCCACCTTTGTTCCACTGATCAAGCTGGATCACTGGTGGTTACGGATATTTGATTATCCCAGACTTCAAAAACTTATTATTCTGGTTGTATTGGGTGTTTTTTGGGCTTTTTTAAGGGAAAGCACAGGTGAGATATCCCTTTGGTTAAGCTTGATTGGAATCTGTATTATCTATTTGGTTATACAGGTTTGGCCTTATACTGTTTTCGGCAAAAAAATGATCAAGCGAATTCCTTTTCAAAAGGAAAACGGGATTCATCTTATTGTCGGAAATGTATATCAGTTCAATACCCACTATCCTAAAGCCATTCAGCTGATTCAAAAGAAAAATCCGGATGTGGTATTTTTGGTGGAAACCCATCAGAAATGGATTGATAACCTAAAACCCCTGGAAGAGGATTTTCCATACCGGATTCTTTTGCCAAAAGAGAACACTTATGGCTTGGCCTTTTATTCAAAGATTCCTTTGGTCAGAAAGGAAATTAACTACCTGGTCAATCCTGAAATCCCATCAATAGAAGTAGATCTACAACTCGAATCCGGAAAAACGGTGACTTTGTACGGCATTCACCCTACTCCTCCAGTGCCGGGGGAAAATGAAAAAAGCACAGAACGAGATGCAGAAATTCTAATTGTGGGAAAAAAATCCAGAGAAAACCGGCACCCATCCTTGGTCATCGGAGACCTAAATGACGTCGCCTGGAGCTATACCACTTCTCTATTTTTGAAAATATCCGAAATGGCCGATCCCCGGAGAGGAAGAGGGTTTTACAGTACCTTTCATGCCAAAGTTCCTTTTTTCAGATGGCCTTTGGACCATGTGTTTTTGAGCAGCCATTTTGGTCTATCGCGTTTAAAGGTACTTCCCGGAATCGGATCAGATCACTTTCTTATCGAATTAAAAGCCACCCTCTCCAATGGAAACACGGCTGAAGTGGAACAAGCAAATGGAGATGAAAAAATCGAAGCCAGAGCCAAAATCATCAATGGCTTAAAAGAATAATGCCGGCTTTTGACCGGCATTTATCCTAGTTTCCAGAGACTTTTTCTTCTTCTTTGGCTTTTCGCTTAAACCCTTTGCGGAAAGGCCATGTGTATTCCAAAGCCTCCAAACCGCGATTCAGGTTGTAAGTAGCCGAATCTGTATTCTGCAAGGTGCTTTTCAGAGATTCCGCAAATTCAGGATCATTGAGCATGGTGCCCAATGCATTATTGGGATCATCGAGTTTTGCTGAGATTTCTTCGAGCTTTTTGGTCAATTCTTGGGTATTTTCAGCACTAGCCTTGAAGCTCGCGATGGTCGCCCTCAATTCATCGGCGATTTCAGTGTCTGTGGCCAGGTCATTGAAAAGATTGCCCTCTTGATTGAGCTTTCCGGCAAAGGTATTCAGTTCGGCCAGCATTCGGTTGCTGTTTGCGGAAGCTCGATCCAGGTTAGCCACAATCTCTTTAAACCGGATTGCCAATAAGGAATCCGTCAAAACAGCCCCAACGATCCCTTCCCCGGCAGCAAGTTTTCCAGTCAGCAATTTGAGATCTGCGGTGATTTCCACCAGATTTTCATTGTTGACCTGAAGGGTTTCCATCATTTGATCCGTATCCAAGGGCATCACGGCTTCCAGACGGTCTCCTTCCTCGACAGGAGGGTAATCTGTACTTCCACCGTAAATGACAATAATCTTATTTCCGATAAGTCCATCGGAACTGATGGTGGCTTTGGAGTTTTTCCGGATAAATTCAGAAACAGACTCCTCAACATTCATTTCTACCTCTACCTGGGAATCTCCGTAGAAATTGATTTTTCGGACAGTACCGATTTTCACCCCGGAAAACCAAATATTGTTTCCAGTCTGGAGACCTCCGATATCGTCAAAAACAGCCTTGAGATGAATGGCCTTGACAAATTTCTTTTGCTGGCCTCCCAGTGTAAGAATCCCTGCCACCAAGATGGCAATGCCTATAAAGACAAAAATCCCTACAATTACGGATCGTTTATTTTCTCCTCTCATGAGTTTATAAAATTATAATCGTAAAATGATTTGACGCGCTCGTCTTCCGCTTTTGGAAACACCTCCTCAAAGGTACCCATGGAATTAAATTGCCCATCCAATAATACCGCCATTCGGTCTCCGGTCATTTTGGCGCAAGCCAAATCATGGGTAATGACGATAGAGGTGGTTTTATACCGCTCTCTGACTTCATTGATCAGATTGTTGATATCCACGCAGGTAATGGGATCTAATCCCGCCGTAGGTTCATCGTACAGCATGATTTCAGGATTCAGAATCAAGGTTCGGGCAACCCCGATTCTCTTCTTTTGACCGCCAGAAAGCTCGGAAGGCATCTGGTTGATGGTTTGTGGCAGGCCAACTGCATCCAAGAGCTCCTCGATTTTCAAGGTGATTTCCTTCTTGGTCAGGTTTTTTATATTTCTCACCAATGGAAATTCCATGTTTTCCCGTACGGTCATGGAATCGTAGAGTGCTGAATTTTGGAAGGAAAATCCAATTTTCAAGCGAAGGGCATTCAGGTCTTTAGTCCCCAGTTTGGAAACCTCCCGACCCAATACTTCCATGGCTCCTTTATCCTGTCTTAGCAGCCCGACCATGATCTTGATCAACACGGACTTCCCGGTCCCGGATCGGCCCAATACTACCAAGTTTTCCTCCCGGTACAAATCCAGATCGACTCCTTTCAAGACATCCAGATCACCAAAGGATTTGTAAAGGTTTCTGATTTTGACTACTACTTCTCTGCTTTCCATAGTTTACATCCCCCGGATTGCGTTGACAATTTGAAGGGCAAGAAGCTCTTCGATAAAGATCAAAAACATTGAGATAACTACCGCGGAGTTAGCTGCCCTACCTACACCTTCAGTCCCTTTCGAGGAATTATACCCCTTGTAACAGCCCACAATTCCTATGGTAAACCCAAATACGATCGATTTGATCACCGAGGAAAATACATCCAAGAACGTGATGGAATCGAAAACCTGGACAAAAAAGGTAGTCAAACTGACCAATTCATTTTTGTTGACATTGAT
>JAJLJS010000123.1:0-10242 GCA_033844545.1 Cyclobacteriaceae bacterium
TGGTGGCCCGACAGGTGGAGATTCTTTATCTGGAAAAAGGAAAGATTCTATTTCATCAAGGCGAACCGGCTCAACCTCATTTTTTTGTACTGAAGGATGGCTCAATCCAATTAGTAGAAAAAACTCCAAAGGGAGATGAAATCCGGGAAATCTGCGAAGAGGGAGATGTATTTGGGGTACTGGCACTGTTGGGAAAAAGGCCCTATTTGCTGACCTCCGAAGTTTTGGAAGACAGCTTGGTTTACGCTATTCCTGTGGAGATCTTTGAGAAGATCCTAAAGGAAAACGCACAGGTAGGCCTGTACTTTGCCGCTGGCTTTGCCTCAGGACAGGTAGTCATCCGACAGGATCTTTCCCAAGGCCAAAAGGCAAGAGGACTTTTCAAAAACCTCAAAGGAGATCATTCCCTGATGATTTTTTCTGACCAATCCGAAGTCAACGTGTCAGAAAATGTACTGACTTGCTCTCTGTCCACCCCAGTCCAGCAAGCTGCCCAACTTATGGCTCAAGAAGAAGTGAGCAGCATTGTGGTGGTTGATGCCCAAGGATTCCCCAGAGGTATTCTGACGGATAAAGACCTAAGGATCCGGGTTTTGGCCAAAGGATTGGACCTGAAAACCCCTGTGCAGGAGGTGATGACTACGCCTGTTATAACCCGAAAAAAATCAGACGGCTTTTCTAACCTTTACTTAACGATGATTCGTCACCGGCTCCATCATTTGGTCTTGACAGAAGATGGAACAGATGAAAGCCCGGTCATAGGATTGATCTCGGATCATGATATTTTTCTGTCCATGGGAAATAGCCCTGCCGTGCTGATTCATGCCTTGATGAATACCGAGGAAATTTCAGAAATGCGGAAAATCCGGGACAGGGCAGAGCAGATGTTGCTTTACTATCTGGACAATGAGGTTTCCATGGATTTCGTATCCTCTGTCATGACGGAGATCAATGATGTGATCATCCAGCAGGCAATCCGGATCTCGAAAAAAAAACTGGAAATGCAATTCCCCGGGATGGATCAGCTCCGGTTTTGTTTTCTCTCCATGGGTAGCGAAGGTCGATCGGAGCAGTTGCTCCGCACAGATTTGGACAATGCCATCTTGTATGAGGACATAGGGGAACTTTCCAGAGAAAAAGCTCAGGAGTATTTTCTCCAACTTGGCACAGAAATCATTGAAATCCTGCTCGCCTGTGGTTTTGCTCCTTGTCCCGGCAAAATCATGGCCAGCAATCCGGAATGGGTACAACCCCTGAGTCGATGGAAAGCCTATTTCAGCGAATGGATCCTCCACCCTACCCAGGAAGCTCTCCTGAAAGTCTCCATTTTCTTCGATTATAGATCCATCGGACCCCACAGCTCCCTAGCAGAGGAATTGACGGAGCATATTTATCAAGAAATCCGAAAAAAGAAGGTTTTCCTGAATTTTCTGGCCCAAAATGCATTGTCTAACCCAACCCCATTGGGTTTTTTCAAAGGCATAGTCGTCGAAAAATCCGGAGAACACAAGGACCAGTTTGATTTGAAGGCAAGAGCCATGATGCCTTTGACAGATTTGGCAAGACTTCTGGTCTTAAGCCATGAGGTAGTGGGAATTAACAATACCTTTCGAAGATTCGAGTATCTAGGAACTCTAGAGCCCAACTATTCGGAGCTTTTCACACAAGCGGGAAAGGCCTATGAGATCCTGATGCGAATGAGAGCCTCGGAGGGCTTGAGGAAAGGTAATAGCGGACGGTATTTAAATCCAAAATCACTTGGCAAACTCCAGCGTCAATTGCTCAAAAATACCTTCAGTCCGATCACCGAGCTTCAGGAAATTGTTCAGGTAAGATTTCAACTTGATTATTTCTCCAAATGAGCACCTGGAAATTTTGGAAGAAAAGCCCAAAACCAAAGGATTTTGTAGCAGAATTCCTGAAGAAAAATTCCGAGAAAATCCCTGCTATTCGAACCCTGGACCAATTGGAATTTGTGGTCCTGGATACCGAAACCACCGGATTTGATCTGGAAAAAGACCATGTGCTTTCCTTTGGAGCCCTCAAGATCAAAAACCGAAAGATAAGAGTCTCAGAGAGTCTAGAGCTCTACCCCTTCAGTGATCGTTCTGTTTCCTCCACCGTGGCAATTCATGGTATTTTGGAAAAAGAAAACCGAGTCACGCTAGAGGATTTTTCAGAGAAGTTACTGGAGTTTATCGGTAATGGGATCCTTGTAGGGCATCATGTAGGCTATGACTTGGAAATGCTACTTCGGATTCTGAGACAATTTGGCCTAAACAGATTCCCCAACCCAGTATTGGACACCATGACTTTTGCCATAAGGCTGGATCATGGTCCTTTGGCGGACTTCAGCCAAATCCAAAAAGAGCCTTACAGTTTGGATAAGTTGTGCCAAAGATTTGAGGTAAAATTGGATGATCGACATACGGCTGGAGGAGATGCCTTTCTAACTGCACAAATTCTGCAAAAGCTACTGGCAATCGCCGAGAAAAAAGGAATCAAGTCGTTTAAGGAATTGGTTTAAAACAATTTTTAATTGACTTTTTCAAATACATTTTCCAAAAAATGTATTGATTTTCAGTCTATTATATCTTATCTTCCTTGGGAATTTTTGTTTTTCAATTTTTAACCATGTCCTATGTCAAAACTCAAAATTGA
Organism: Cyclobacteriaceae bacterium; assembly: GCA_033844545.1. Taxonomy (GTDB): domain Bacteria; phylum Bacteroidota; class Bacteroidia; order Cytophagales; family Cyclobacteriaceae; genus Algoriphagus. The sequence goes on from JAJLJS010000123.1 coordinate 2,662, forward strand.
CCCCAAAATTGTTAGGACCGACTTGAATTTAGAAGCCATTCGAGAGCTGCTAAAATTTCAACATCCCATTACGCTAAAATATCAGGCGTTGGGAGGTCCAGGAGGTTGGTTAGGACCAAACACTACTCCGATTACCACATGTCCGGATGGTGTAGGTTCTTTTCAACATTATGCTAACGGATCGATTTACTATCATCCGTCCACCGGTGCCCATGAAGTCCATGGGCTCATCAGAGCACGTTGGCAATCTTTCGGTTGGGAACGAAGCTTTCTGGGATACCCTCTGACTGATGAAACAGCCACGCCCGATGGAATCGGCCGATTCAATCATTTTCAGGGAGGAAGTATCTATTGGAGCCCCTCTTCTGGGGCTTGGGAGGTTCATGGAGCTATCCGGACAAAGTATTCCCAGCTGGGTTGGGAAAAAAGCTTTCTGAGATACCCCTTGACCAATGAACTGACCACTCCGGACGGAATTGGTAGATTTAACCATTTTCAGGGTGGAAGTATTTATTGGACTCCAAGCACAGGTGCCCATGAAGTCCACGGAGCAATCCGGGAACAATGGAAAAGCATGGGTTGGGAAAAAAGTGTGCTGGGATACCCGACCTCAGATGAACTGGTGGTATTCGGAGGCGTAGGAAGAATTTCCCACTTCCAAAGAGGAAGCATTTATTGGTCCCCTACTGCCGGGGTAAGGGTCTTGAGAGAAAGGGTGAGAGTCCATGTGAAAATCCTGGATAATCCCGTCTCCTTTACCCTAAACGAACAATTTGCTGCAATGCAGGAAGTATTTGCCATTGCCGGTATCCGGGTGGATTGGGCTACCACCGAAAACCTTTCCATCCCTTCCCTGACAGATGTGGATGTAGGTGGGTGTTTTATGGGACAAACTACACCGGAACAAAACCAGCTTTTTGGTAACCGAAACTTCATGAGTGGAAATGACTTGGTCGTCTATTATGTCCGAAGTACAGTACCGGGCTACAATGGTTGTGCGGCTTTTCCTTCGGGAAGGCCTGGATGTGTGGTGGTCCGCTCAGCAAGTCGATGGACCTTGGGGCATGAATTCGGACATGTATTAGGACTTAGCCACGTCAACAACAATGACCGGCTGATGACAGGAAACGGAACGTTTAACATTACGAACCCTCCTCCGGATCTAACCTCAGGCGAGTCCACTACTATGCGCAATTCCAATCTCAGTACTCCACTTTAATCCGTTCAAACCATGGCAAAATCAAGAACAACTGCTAAGGCACTTTCTCCCAATGAGGAACTATTGGCCTTCCTGAGACAAGACGAACTGGATTATCCTGCGGCGGCATTGAAATTCGGAAAAGAGTCGCTTCCATTCCTCAAGGAACTGATCAACAGCAGCGATGAGAATCTTGCGGTAAAAGCCGCCTATTTGGTCGGTTATATCGATGATGATTCCGGTGATCAGATATTGGAGGAAGCCGCAACCAAAGGGTCTGCCCCCATTCGGGTGGCGGCAGCTTTTGGAGCTCAATCCAGAAAATCAGCCGGGGCTGAGGCCATTTTAAAAAAATCGCTGGAAGACTCAGACCCTTCTGTGATCAAGTTTGCGCTGAGTTCGGCTAAAAAAGCCAAACTGGAAAAAACCCTTCAACCCAAGATCGAAAAGATCTCCAAGAATTTTCTGGATGAAGGGATCAAATCGGTAGCTTCTGAAATGCTGAAGAAAATCAAGTAAACAGGAAGAGGCTGACTCAAAAGTTTCCCTTGTCTAATTAAACCCTTGTCCAATTCCTTGGAAGCGGACTCTATTTAACCAAGCAAGGAAATTCTTATAAAGTCAGCCTCATTTTTATTTCCAATTCACCTCCACCGCTCCTTTGGCAATCAAATGAATTGTCAATCCCAATTTTCCGGGGTAAAAGCCCTCCGGACCCAATTCCAGATTCACCACCTTCAAATTGGCGATGGGTGTGGACAGGCTCAGCCTTTCCTGAATTCCGCTGATACCTGATGCAAAGGTATCCTCCATCGGGAAATTCAACTTTTGATTGAGTTGCCGGGTGATTTTTTTCTTCTTAAGTCGGGCGGCAGTCTTGGCTTTTCGGCTATTACTTTCCAGGTAAAAATCAATTTCTTTGAAGCCCAAAGCCTTCCCCTCAAAGTCAAAATCTGGCAAGCCCACCAAAAAAATTCTTCCGGTGATTTCCTCCCCATTCTCCTGGATCGCTAGGAAATCCATCCAAATCCCCAACTTTTCTCCAAAGGCTTGGGTTTGGAAATTACTCGGATTAAACACCGTCGTCCGATTGATTCTGATGAAATGATTTTCAAAATTTTCCTTCAAAATCTCGTTTAGCTCCTCATAGCTCAGGAATAGCGGAACCCGAATTTCCAATTCGTTGGATTCATCGAAATTCTCCGAAAGAGAAGGCAAAGGAAAGGCCCGACTAGGGGCAGCATTCCCGGGATGGGAATTGACTTTTCCTGCCAAACCCAAGTTAATCTGGTAGCCTTTACCTGGATTGATTTTTTCACTCATTTTCACCGAGTCCGGTTGAATGGAAAATGCCATACTTTTCCCCTGAAAATCTACAAAAATAGGCTTTCCAGCCTCTGACCAAGCTTGGTCGATCATGGGCTTCAAGGCCAACAAATCTTTTCTTCCCACCAAGGACTGGGAGGCAAAATTCCTAACCTCCCGGCGGATGAGCTGACTGATATCTACCTCAAAGCCCATCACGTTGACAGCCATTTTTCCACCCAAATCCAAGAGGTCAAACTCCGAAACTCCCAAAGCCCAATTGGGATAAATAGTTGGGTTGACGATAACTTTGGGCTGAAGGGTTTGATCCAAAGGAATTTTGTTTTGAAAGAGCCTGCGCAGTCCGGTGGGTTTTAGCCAGACTTCTCCAGCTACCCTGAGCGGAAAGGTCAACACCAATCTTTCTTCATCCACACCTTCGACCTGGATCAATCCGGCCCGGGAGAGCTTAAGGTTGCCCAAAACTCCGTTGTCCAAATCGATTTCCTTTCCATCATAAAGCACAGGCGGAATCCTTTGGTTGATCAGATTGCTCATGGTCCCGAAGGGAACTTCCAGCGGTACATTTACTTTGGAATATGCCTGAGGAGCGATCATCACCTCTGGAGAGGCAAAGGGGTCTAGGGTTTTACAGCTACCCAGAAGGAGCGCAAATCCTATCAGGAAAAGAAAAGAAAATTGGGGTTTATCGAATTGCATCATAGGTTCAACGTCCATTTGGAACTAATTTTATTCCTCCAGAATTTCCCTTTAGACAGATTTCCCTTACATGCACTGGAACAAACTCACTCAAGACACCCAACTCGAAGAAATCAAAAAAATGAGCTTTGAAAAGCCCGTTTTGATTTTCAAGCATAGTACCCGATGCTCGATCAGCAGCATGTCCCTGGATCGCCTTTTGAGAAACTGGAAGCTAGAAGATGAAGAAAAAGTAGTGCCATTTTATCTGGATTTAATCAGTTTTAGGAATTTATCGGATCGAATAGAAGAAGAATTTGGCGTACCTCACGAATCTCCACAGGTGATTTTGATCCAAAATGGACAAGTGATTTACGAAAACAGCCACTTTGGTATTTCCTATCCGGAGATTATGTCCAAACTTTAAATTCTCCTACATTTCAAAGGAGAAAAAGACCATTTATCCCTTAGTTTTTCCGCTCTAATTTTTGCCCGGATTGGGCTTAAACCTTTCTATTTCAGGATCAGTCAAAGAATCTGAACTTTGTACTGATTATGAAAACACAATTTACCCTAAGTGTCCTGATTTTTAGCCTTTTGCTGAGTATTTCAGCCTCTGGGCAACGTCCAACAGGCCCCCCACAAGAAGAGCGCAAATTCACCGGTAAAGTGATTGATGGGGCTACCAACACTCCCATGATCGGGGCCAATGTCCTGATCAAGACCGTGACAGATTCCTTGCTCCGGGGAACAGTGACCGGCGCAAGCGGCACTTTTGAAATCGCCAGACCTAGAATCCCTCAGGTAAAAATTGAAATCTCTTTCTTGGGCTATAAAACTTTTGTCCAAGAACACAGCTTCCGGGACCCCATTGAGCTAGGAGATATTATCCTGTTAGAAGATGCCAAGGTACTCGGGGAGGTGGTCATCGAAGGCCAAGCCCCAGTCGGGGAACAAAGAGGAGACACCACTTCCTTCAATGCAAATGCCTTCAAAACCCAAACCAATGCCCAAGCGGAAGATTTGATCCGAAAAATGCCCGGAATCACCATGCAGGGCGGCCAGCTCCAAGCCCAAGGTGAAAATGTCCAGAAAATCCTGGTAGATGGAAGAGAATTTTTCGGAAGTGATCCCAGCATTGCTTTGAGAAATCTTCCCGCCGACGCCATAGACCGGGTGGAGGTGCTAGATCAACGCTCTGACCAAAGTCGACTGACAGGTTTTGATGACGGAACCTATACCAAAACCATCAACATCATTCTGAGGTCTGACCGCAAGAATGGTTCCTTCGGACGTGCCTATGCGGGATATGGTACCGATGACCGATATTCGGCAGGTGGAAGTTTGAATCTTTTCAAAGGCGACCAAAGGCTGTCGATATTAGGCTTGTTCAACAACGTCAACCAACAAAACTTTTCCAGCCAGGATCTAGCGGGAGTCACAGCCAATTCGAGCGGTGGAGGAGGAATGAGAAGACCCGGCATGGGAGGAGGCCAATGGGGCGGAGGAGGAAATAATAATTTCTTCGTCGGCAATACCAACGGAATCGTAACCACCAATGCCTTGGGATTGAACTATTCCGACAAATGGGGAAAAAAGGTAAACTTCTCAGGAAGCTACTTTTTCAATAATTCAACCAATTCCCTGATTCAAAAAACCAACCGGGAAACGGTTGTCAATGAAAATTTCCGACAGTATTATCAGGAAAGTCTGATCAACACGGTGGACAATTACAACCACCGGGCAAATGCTAGAATCGAGGCGGATTTGAATGAAAAAAATTCCCTCATTCTGACTCCGAATATTTCTTTCCAAACCAACAATACCTTCAGTGACCGGGATGCATTGACCCTGGCAAGTACAGGAGACTCTCTTTCCGCCTTGAGATCTATTTCCAAGGCCGAAACCCAAGCCTATACGATTGGCAATAACCTGACTTATCGGTATAAATTTGACAAGCCAGGAAGAACTCTTTCTACAGAGATCTTTACTGCCTGGAACAAAAGGGATCAGCTTTCCGATCTTTTGGCAGCCAGCCGGGATTTCAACCGAAACCTGATCGATACCACCCTTCAGGAAACCGAGGCACTGAACAATGGATTCAACTATCGGGCAAACCTGACGTTTACCGAAAGGCTGGGGGAAAATTCTCAGGGAACTCTTGGGTACCAAATCGGCAATAACCGGACCCGTGCAGACCAAAAAACTTTTATCCTCGACGATGAGCGTAGACCTGTCTTGGATACTACCCTCTCCAATGAATTCGACAATAAATTCATCACGCAGAGACTGAGAACCGGGTATTCTTACAACAAGGACAAGTACAACGTCAATTTGAATTTGGACTACCAAAATGCAAGGCTGGACAACCAGGCCTTCTTTCCCGAACCGGGAGTTTTCCGCCGGGATTTCAACAATATCCTTCCCAGTGCCAATGTGAATTTTCGAAATCGGGAAACCGGATTTTCCTGGAGATTCCGATACAGAACGGATACGGACGAACCGAGTGTCAATGAACTTCAGAATGTGGTCAACAACCAAAACCCGCTAAATCTAAGAGTCGGAAATCCTGAATTGGGTCAAAGCTTCAACCACAACATCTTTGCAAATATCAGTAAGGTCAATCTGGAAAAATCGAGAACCTTGTTCATGTTTGTAAACTACTCTGCCACGAAAGATTATATTGGTAGCAATACCTTCATAACTGCTCAGGATACGCTGATCAATGGAGAAGTGCTTTTGAGGTCTGGTGGGCAAATCACCCAGCCGGTTAATTTGGACGGGAACTGGAGAAGCTCCTTTTTCCTAACCTATGGCGCTCCGATCAAAAAGATCAAGACCCAATTCAATACCAACACACGAATCAGCTTCAACAGAATCCCCGGAATCATCAACGGAGAAACTAACCTGAATGACAATCTCGGACTGGGACAGGGCGTGACCTTCAGCTCCAACATCAGCCAGAATGTGGACTTTTCCATCCAGACGACCGGAACCTACAACATTGTCAATTCCTCTCTCCAAGAGGATTTGGACAATAACTACTACCAACAGGAAACCAATATCCGCCTCTATTTCTCATCCAAAAACGGAAAATTCTTTATGGGAAATAACGTAGGCAATACGCTCTACACCGGACTCTCGGAAGGATTTGACCAGAGTTTCTGGTTATGGAATATCGAAGGAGGAATCAGATTTGCCAAAAACAACAAAGCTGAACTGAAAGCAGTGGTCTTCGACTTGCTCAACCAAAACAACAGCATCAGCAGAACGGTATCTGATGTGGCAGTCACGGACGTCTTCACCAACGTACTGACCCGCTATGGCATGCTGACCTTTACGTATATTATCGGAAACTTCAAGCAACCGGAAACTCCCCAACAACCTTGGATGATGGGAAGACCTCCAGGTGGGGGAGGAAGAACTTGGTAAAAACTAGATTTGAGATTAGAGAAATTAAAAACCCTGCTCGGTGTGAAACCAAGCAGGGTTTTTTGTGTGTTAAGCTAATTTTTACTTACATCTTAGGAAGCACCACCGTATCCACCGAATGGATCACTCCATTGGACTGCCATACATCGGCAATGGTTACTTTGGACTGTCCGCCGTTTTCGTCGGTGATATACAGGTCTTTGCCTTTCATCCAAGCGGTCAGTTTTCCTCCCTGCACCGTAGTCAAAGTAGCTTTACCGTTTCCTTTCTTGATCGCATCGGCGATGTCCTTAGAACCCATTTTTCCCGCTACTACATGGTAAGTCAGTACTGCAGTCAATTGGCCATTGTTTTCAGGTTTTAGAAGGGTTTCCACCGTCCCAGCAGGTAGCTTGGCAAAGGCAGAGTTTTCAGGAGCGAAAACAGTGAAAGGTCCTTTTCCCTGAAGCGTTTCTACCAATCCTGCTGCTTTTACAGCGGCAACCAAAGTGGTGTGGTCAGCAGAGTTCACTGCGTTCTCCACGATGTTTTTGGATGGATACATCGGTGCACCGCCTACTTCCACGGTTTTTTCCATTTGGGCAAAAGCCACATTGGCTGAAAGAAAAACGAAGGCTGCAACAGCCATTTTAAATAGTTTGTTCATGATTTGATTTGTTTTGGTTTCGAATTTGGAAGCACTTACGCAGCCGAAAACCAACTTGGATTTTACGCTTTATAAAAAAATTTGAAAGAATTGCCGGGATAGCTTGGACATCCCACAGGGACCTTTGCCCAAAAAAGCTCAAAAATGGTAGCTTTGTGGCTTCAAGATTATCAACGCATGAGTCAGGAAAGAATCGACGCGATCAAAGCCGCCATTGCCGCTGCGGATGCTACAACCCCGGATGAACTGGAAGCCTACCGAATGGAATATATTTCCAAGAAAAGTGTGGTGGGAGAGCTCT
>JAJLJS010000124.1:0-25333 GCA_033844545.1 Cyclobacteriaceae bacterium
AATTGGTAAAAAACCAGATTTAAGTCACAGCAATAAAAGACCCTGACCGGTGCAATAGGAGTGGATGGAATTTTTTTAAAAAAAATATTCAATTTTTAAATCTTTGGTCAAACCCCAATTTAGACTCCTACCGTTTAGAAAATTAATCAACCTTTCCGGAGATGACTACAATTTTTTAGTCATCATTCATACTTTTTATATTTTTTATAATAAGTCAAAAATTTACACCTCTATTTTTTAAAATATTCGCAAACACGAGGATAACCTTTTGTCATTTTTTATCGATAGACAACTTAAATCAAGCCTTGTTTTTAAATAAGTATTAAAAATTGGCCTGATTTTCGAATTATACTACGCAACCATTTGATCTCAATCTTCATCTGAATAATAAAGCCCATGTAAAAATTTCCATACCCAAACTGCCCCAATCTCAGCCCTCTTTCATTCACCACAAACTATTACTACCATGAAAACATTACCAACATCCCGAGGAATATCAAAAGTCATCCTAGGCTTTGCACTGGCTCTAGGATTGATGGTTCAGTCCGTCTCCCCGGCTTCGGCTTATGGAGGAGTTAGCTTTCAGGTCTTTTACGACGCACTTACTCCTTATGGGGACTGGGTCAAAGATGCCCGACACGGGTATATTTGGTTACCGGCAGTTTATGACAATTTCCATCCATATGGCAGCGATGGCCGCTGGGTTATGACCCAATATGGAAACACCTGGGTCTCAGATTACGACTGGGGATGGGCCACTTTCCACTATGGCAGATGGTATTTTGACGATTACTACCAGTCTTGGGCATGGATTCCCGGCTACGAGTGGGCTCCTGCATGGGTAAGCTGGAGAACAGGCGGCGGCTATTATGGCTGGGCTCCGATGGGACCGGGTGTTTCGGTCAACGTTCGAATCAATATTCCTGCCCATCATTGGTTGTTCATTCCTCATGCAAGGATCTACCATACTCATCCTTTCCATTATTATGCTCCTTACCATAGCCGGGTAAAAATCATCAACCGTACCAAAATCATCAACAATACGGTCGTGTACAACAACTATCACTTCTATGGAGGACCTAGCCATCGGGAAGTTCAGCACACAACACGTCGGGTAGTGCCTGTCTACAATATCCGCAATGCTGAGACTCCAGGCAGAATGGCCGTGTCCAGAAACGAGCTTAGAGTTTACAGACCTGAAATTGAACAAAGCCGGGGAAGAACAGTAGACCCAAGGCCTTCCAGAGTTTTGGATGCAGATCAAGCAAAGACCGCAAGAGCAACCCGACAGGTTACTCCTAGCAATTCTGGCCAAACTTCAACGCCTAGCCGCTCCGGAAATGCACAAGGAGGCACTGTCAACCGATCCGAAACTTCCACCGGAAGATCCGCTACTCCGTCCTCGAGGAATGAAGGATTTGAGATGAGACCTGCCCCTTCCAGCTCCGAGAGAAGTACACCTTCCAGAGCTTCTCAGCCTCAAGGGTCCAGACAGGAATCCCTTAGAACTCCGCAACCGACCAGAGAAAGCCAGGTAAGAACTCAGCCTTCTCGGGAAAGCCAAGTCAGAACTCAGCCTCAGGCCAACCCAAGAGGATCTGTAGACCAGAGAAGTTCTTCTCCATCACGGGAATCCCAGGTTAGAGAATCCAACTCTCGAACCCAATCTCAGCCTCAAACCAGACCTTCCAGTCCCAGACAATCGGACTCAAGAGTCTCTCAACCAAGCAGGACATCCTCTCCCAAACCGGAGGTAAGATCTTCTGCACCGGAAAGAAAAGAATCCGGCACCCAAAGCAGAAGCTCCAGCACTTCTTCCAGATCCAGTAATGGGAGAGGCAACACGAATTAAGCCCTATTGATAACTAAACCAACCAAGCCCGGTCAAATTGACTGGGCTTACTTTTTTTGATCCCGAAACAAGCAGTGTCATTGTCTTGAATTCCAGTTTTTTCGCCTAGTGGTTTTCTTCAAAAAATGTATATTGAAAAGAAATCCCCTAACCTATGCACGAGCACCATATGTTGATTTTTATGGCTTTGTTGATTTTTGTCTATGGCCTGTTCTCAAAAAAAACCGAAAATTCCATGATCACCCCTCCGATGATTTTTGTCATCATCGGGGTAATTGTGAGTTTTTTTGATCTGGAATTAATGAAGGAAGGCCCCAAAGGTCCGGCTGTAAAAGTCGTCATGGAATTTACCCTTCTCCTGATTTTGTTCATTGACGGTTCGATGGTAGACCTCAAAAGCCTCAAAAAAGAATCCAACCTTCCCTTAAGATTACTTGGCATCGGGCTACCTCTGACCATGATTTTGGGTTCCGTGATCGCCATTGGACTTTTCCCTGAGATTCGGCCTTTGGGCTTGATTTTAATGGCGTTTATTCTTTCTCCTACAGATGCAGCTTTGGGTCAGGCTGTGGTTACCGGAGATCAGGTTCCTAAAAGAATCCGACAAACGATCAATGTAGAAAGCGGTCTGAATGATGGCATTGGATTACCCCCGATTTTGGTATGTATTGCCTTGCTTTCAGGCTCAGCCGGAGAGGGATTTGATGGTCAATACTGGCTGGGATTTGTGGCAAAACAGTTGATCCTGGGGCCGATCATCGGTGCAGCAATTGGTTTTTTGGCGGGTAAACTTCTTGAAATCGCCTACAAAAGAGGCTCTATTTCCCATATCTACCAGATGCTGGTCGCCTTGGCAATTCCGGTATTGGCATTTATCGGAGCTGAAAGTTTTCATGGAAATGGATTTATTGCCGCCTTTTGCTCGGGTATGTTCTTGGGGACACCTTTGACCATCTTGAGAGAACGAATTCACGAATTTGGAGAAGCAGCAGCCCAGGCCATGATCATGCTGATTTTCCTTTTGTTTGGCATCCTCTTAGTACCGCTATCCCTTCCTTATTGGGACTGGAGAACTTGGCTGTATGCCCTGTCCAGCCTTACTCTAATCCGGATGTTACCGGTTTGGATCAGTTTGTTTCGCTCGGGGTTGGACAAAAAGACCAAGCTATTTGTCGGTTGGTTTGGGCCTAGGGGAATTGCCTCGGTCCTGTATATGCTGATGGCGATCATTGAGCTGGGACCTGAAGGATACCAACAAATCATCAGTATCATTACCCTGACAGTTTTGTTGAGCATCTTCTTGCATGGGATTTCGGCCGTGCCACTTTCTTCAATTTTTAGACGGAAATATTGATCAGAAACAAGCCAAAAGCGCAATTCATCAAACTTTCCCCTAACTTACTATAGGCAATTACTTTAGACTTATGAACCGGAATTTCACACTTGTTTTTTTTCTGTCCCTCTTGGGATTTTCTCAACTTGGCTTTTCCCAAAATCTAAAAAACCGCATCCAACCCGGGAAAATGTATCAAGCCGGAGACTCCCTCTATGCACCGCGCTATGGACTCAGCGCAAAAATACCTCAAGGCTGGGTAGGCGTTCTTCCCAGGGAGACTGAGGTTTTTCTCCTCAATTCCTCCTCAGGAACCTTTGGGGAAATCTTTGTTTTTGGCAGAGAAAAAATCGATTTAAACCAACTGTCCAAAGCTTGGCAGGAAGGGGTGAACGTCTCTGAAACGGTCAGCCTAAAGGCCTCAGACCCGAAAATTGAAGGTGACATTTTGTATTCACCAGTCGTGGCAGCAGGAAACTATTTACCCCCGAAAAACTACCGGGCTTTTGCAGCCACCAGATGCGGGGAAGTCTGTATCACGGTCTTGGCAATTTCTCTGGAGGAAAATGCCGAGACAACAGCCCAATCCGCATTAGAATTACTGAAAACTGCATTTTTGACCACCCCCAAAGAAATTGATCCTTATGCAGGATTTGACTGGAAGGGGTTTCTTTCCGGAAAACTGTTGATCGCCTATGAGGGCTTTATCGGAGGAAAACAACAAACCAAAGTAAACCTCTGTGAGGATGGTTCTTTTCAAGCCAATATCTCCAAAAAAGGCATCATGAAAGACAGCAATCCGGACTACAAAGGAACCATGAAAGGGCAATGGACGGTGGAAGGACAGGATTCCAAAGCTGTTTTGAGCTTCAATTTTGAAAAGAAAGGTCTGGCGCCCATGAGGGTTAATCTGGAATTTATCAATGAAGAGCTCTACGCCAACGGAGAGCGCCACTATGCCAGCCAATCCGAAAAATGCGATTAGGCGTTTTTTGGAAAAAAAGAAATCAAATCACCAAAGCTCCGAAATTTAAATTCGGAGCTTTTTCTTTACCCTTTTGTTTCCTGAGTTTTTTAAGGATTTACCTATCTTAAGGTTCAAAACCAATCCACCTTTGATGAAAAAAATACTGTTTGGCCTGTTGCTTGGCCTCAGCTTCTCTGCTTTATCCCAAACCTTCGACAAATCCCTTCCCATCAAATACCGAAATATCGGCCCTTATCGGGGAGGTAGATCGGTCACCGCCACCGGAGTAGTCAACGATCCTTTGACCTACTACTTTGGAACCACCGGAGGTGGACTCTGGAAAACCTCAGATGCAGGACAATATTGGGAAAATATCTCTGACGGTTTTTTTACCACAGGTTCAGTTGGAGCTGTGGCTGTCTCGGAGAGCAATCCCAGCATCCTCTATGTCGGCATGGGAGAACACGCGCCTCGAGGGGTGATGACTTCCTACGGAGACGGCGTTTTCAAATCCACCGATGCCGGAAAAACATGGAAAAAACTCGGTTTGGAAAAGACACAGCACATTTCCCGAATCCAAATTCATCCTACCAATCCGGACATTGTCTTTGTGGCTGCTCAGGGAGCTTTGTATGCACCCAATGAAGACCGAGGCGTTTACAAATCATCGAATGGAGGTGAGACATGGGAAAAAGTCCTTTTCGTGGACAATATGACCGGAGCGGTGGAGCTAAGCATGGATATGAATTACCCGGAAATCCTCTATGCAGCCATGTGGGAGCATCAACGATTCCCTTGGCAAGTGAAATCAGGAGGTCCGGGTTCGGGCATGTACAAATCCACCGATGCCGGGAAAACTTGGAAGAAAATCGAAACTGGATTGCCTAAGGAAAAAGGCAAAATGGCCGTATCCGTGTCCAGAGCTAATTCCAATCGAGTTTATGCCCTGATCGAAAGCGACACCTACAAAGACTTGGGCGGTTTGTTTGTCTCCAATGATGCCGGAGAAAGCTGGACTTTGGTCAACAAGGACAATCGATTGACGCAAAGAGCTTGGTATTACATCGAAGTATTTGCAGATCCGAATGATGAAAATACGGTTTGGGTGCAAAGCGCCCCGATGCTGAAATCCTTTGACGGAGGAAAAAGTTTCGAAGCAGTGGACGGTGCGCATGGTGACTACCATGACCTTTGGATCAATCCGAAAAACTCCAAAAATATGATCTTGGCAGATGATGGAGGCGGATCGATTACCTTTAACGGGGGCCAAAGCTGGTCCACTCAGAATAATATGCCCACCGCCCAATTTTACCGGATCAATACCGACAATCAGTTCCCCTACCGCATCTATGCCGGACAACAGGACAATACCTCTTTGGTGATTTCCAGCATTGCGCTGGGAAGAGGCGGGATTGGAGAAGAACATTGGAACTACTCCGCTGGTGGAGAAAGTGCCTTTTTGGCCTTTGACCCGGATGATCCTCGGTATGTACTGGGAGGAAGCTATCAGGGAACCATCGAAGTCCTGGATATGCAGACTCAGGGTTCGACCAACATCATGGCAGCACCCATCCAATACCTCGGAATGGATGCCAAGGACATGAAATACCGCTTCAATTGGAACGCTCCGATCATTTGGTCCCAGCACGAGCCGAATACCTTTTACCATGGGGCACAGGTGCTGTTGAAAACTCAGGATTGGGGACAAACATGGACGGAGGTCTCTCCGGATTTGACCCGAAACGAAAAGGAAAAGCAGGGAACTCCCGGCGTTCCCTTTACCAATGAGGCCGTGGGAGCGGAAAATTACGGCACTTTGGCTTATGTGATGGAAAGCCCGCACGAGGCCGGAGTCATCTGGACCGGGAGCGACGATGGATTGGTGCATTTAACTCGGGACAACGGAAAAACCTGGACCAATGTGACTCCAAAAGGACTTCAAGAAACGCTGATCAATGCCATAGAAGTGTCTCCCCATGATCCGGCCACGGCCTACATCGCCACCACCCGGTACAAGTTCAACGATTACACTCCAGCCTTGTATAAAACCACAGATTATGGAAAAACCTGGATCAATATCTCCAAGGGTATTCCATACGGAGCCTTTACCCGGGTAGTCCGGGAGGATACGGAGAAAAAAGGATTGCTCTACGCAGGCACAGAGCTTGGCATGTACATTTCCCAGGATGGGGGCGCTAATTGGAGCTCATTCCAACTCAACCTTCCTGTCACTCCGATCACGGATCTGAAAGTGGCTCACAATGATCTCATTGTAGCGACTTCAGGAAGATCTTTCTGGATTTTGGATGAGCTGAATGTGGTCCGGGAAATCAAACAAAAAGTAGATCAAATCACCCTCTATACCCCGGAAGATGCCCTTTTGGGCAATTGGTATTCCGCTATGAACGGAGGAAATCTGGATGATTTTACCGGGACTCATCCGTTGCAGGGAGTAAATCCTGCCAATGGCATGGTGATTCACTACCATCTTCCGGAGACCGTAACAGACTCTACAGAGATTACCTTGGAGATCCAAGATGCCGATGGAAACTTGGTCAGAAGGCTCACTTCTAAGAAAAACCCCGAGTCCAAATCCTGGGCTGGTGGCCCGCCTAAAGAGCCTACTCTTTCCACCCGAAAAGGGCTGAACCGATTCGTGTGGGATCTTCGCTATCCTACCCTTCCTGGAATTGAAGGCGTGTACATCGAATCCAGCTACCGGGGTCACAAGGCAATTCCAGGAACCTATACCTTGACCTTGAGCGGAATGGGCAGCACTGCAGAAGCCAAGGCAGAAATCAAAGACATTCCAGCATACAACCTGACTGCAGCCGATTACCAAGCTTATCATGCCTGGATGAGTCAATTGGAAGCTGAGGTAAAGTCCATGCACGACATGATCAATACGGCCAAAGATTATCAAGATCAACTTTCTGGTCTATTGAAGAAATTGGAGGAAAAAGAAGAATATGCCGACTTGAAAACAGCCGGTGAAAAACTTCTGAAAGAACTGAAAGCCTGGGATGAGGACATGGTTCAGCGGAGATCCACCGCCTATGACGATGTAGAAAACTTCCCGAATAAGTTCACAGCAAACTTTATGTTTATGATGAACCATGGAGAAAGCAGCATTCCCAAGGTCAATGCCGGCACCAAAGCGGAATATACCCGACTGATGGAAGAGAGGAAACCGCTGAAATCAGAAGGTAAAAGATTGATAGAGACGGCTATTCCGGGCTTTAATCAATTGGCAAAAGAGATGGGTGTGGGGGTGTTGTTTGTGAGGTGATTTGATGAATTGAATAATTTTAAATTGATTAGGATATCTGGGTGAGATTTGAATTCTCACCCAGTGTCCAAGCCCTACTCTAGTCGATCTATTCCTTAGTCAGAACCTGCCCCGTCATTAAGTGAATGGCTTCAGGGAGAGGAAAAAACCTCCTAATTCTGCAATCTGATTTTTTCCCGAATCAAATATTAGACTGAAAACGTAAACGACGTATATTGACTAAGGACTTTACATAGCAAAACCATGAAATCGGAACTTCCATTTTTGAAACTCATTCTTGCGGGCATATTAATGCTCAGCATTTCCTGCCAACCCAAAACTCCAGAACAACTCGCCGAAAAGGATGCAAACAAGTTTTTCAGTAATCTGGATGATTCGGAGAAATTGGTAGCCCACCCGATGAGTTTCCAAGAAAACATTCCTCAAGAACTTGCCACTCAGAATAAGGCCAAATCAATGGATAAGCTACAGGGATATATCTCTGAAATGTGTCCAGATACCAAGGACTTTACGCTGCTGAAGACGTACCGGAAATTTGGGGATGACAACAAGAAATTGCTCTTTTTGGAATATGAGTTTTGTTCTTCAGGGATTCTTGTGATGAGCTATAAAGTGGAAGAGGAAGATGTCACTCTGTTTAGTGTTTGGCCCATGAAAAAAGAGGAAAGACCCAAAGTTCTTTTTTCTGAGGAGCAAGCTTGGTAATGGTAATCATCGCTGCCGAAAAGTGCCAATTTTCGCTCAATTAAAATCCAAACTTTTGAATGAATTCCAGTCTTATTTCTGCCCCCCTGTTTGAGTGTAGCTTGACGATAGACTAGAGGCTGTCTCATAATTAGTATCAGAAGTTAAAGACAGTCGATTTTATGCAATAGAGGCCGATTTTTGATTTTCGGCCTCTATTTTTTTGACTCCAGTTCATTCAATTGGGCATTTGATAATTTTTTATTGCTGGAGTTAGGGATATGGTTTTGGTCTGTTTGTGGGCTAAAAAGTGACTCAAGAGCGGCTTTACCCAGCCATTTTGGCCAGGTTGTGAGCAATGGCCAGCAGACCTGTTTCGATTTCGACTTTTTTCTTGCCGCGGAGCATGAATCGGCCTCTTCCCTTGTTGTGCTTGAGGTGTCCGAAGACCGGCTCCACATCCGTTGCCCGCTGTTTCCGTTTTCGGATTCCCAGCTCAGTGGTTAGCCTCTCCTTTGCCTTTTCTTTTAGTTTATTCAGTCGAATGTTGACCTTGAGGACTTTGCCTCCTGTTGCGGGCTTACAGGCTGCGGCTAGCGGACAATGGGTGCAGTTTTTTGCCCGATAGTGCTGGTAGTGTTGCCGGAATCCGGTTGAAGTGAGCCGGGTGCTTTCTCCGCTTGGTTCCATCGGTTGTCCCATCGGGCAGATGTAGCGGTCTTTTACGGGGTCGTAGTGGAGATTGTCCAACAGGCCGTGGACTTTCTTTGGTTTGGATTCCTGTTGCAGTTCGCTGTGGAAATGGTTGTACTTGACGAAGGCTTCGATGTGGTTACCTTCCAGAAAGCAGTAGTTTTCTTCGCTGCCGTATCCCGCATCGGCGGTACAGGTGGAAGGATAGAAGCCGTAGCGGTCGTGGTAGAGTTGCAGGTGAGGTTTGAGGGTCAGGGTATCGGTGGGATTAGAGTGCAGGGAGTAGTTGACCACAAACTGCCCGTGGGTGCTGAGCTGCAGATTGTAGGCAGGCTTGAGCTGCCCGTTTTTCATGTGGTCTTCCTTCATCCTCATGAAGGTGGCCTCCGGATCGGTCTTGGAATAGCTGTTCCGGTCTCCCAGAATAGCCTCTTTTTGGGTGTATTCCTCTAGTTTGGCAGGCCAGTTCTTTTTGGCGTAGTGGAGCTTCTGCTTCACTTTTTTGTCCACGGGTTTGCCTTCTAGGGCCTGGTTGATCTTGTCCACCGTCCGGGCCACTTGCTCCGCACTCGGATTGACAAAGTCCGGCTCCTCAGTGCCCAGTTCCTCTGCTGCCACTGAACCGGCATACTCCCAGAGATCCTTCAATTGTTTGCTGATCCGTTCCCGGTTGTTTTTGATGGCCTTCCCCCAGACAAAGGTGTACCGATTGGCATTGGCCTCGATCTTGGTGCCATCGGTAAAGACTTCTTTGATGTCCAGCAAGCCTTCTTCATGGAGTAACATCACCACTTGGGAAAAGATGTCGCCAATGACCTCTTTGAGCCGATCGGAACGGAAACGATTGATGGTGTGGTGATCGGGATGCTGCATACCAGCCAGCCACATAAATATGATGTTTTCCCGGATGGCTTTCTCCAGCTTACGGGAGGAAAAGCAGTTCTCCAAATAGCCATAAACCAAAATCTTCAACAGCATTCGGGGATGGTAGCTGCTGGCTCCAGTCTCCGAGTAACGGGAATAAACCGGGGTGAGGTCGATCCGATCGATCACCGAATTTACTGTCCGAGAGGGATGGTGGATAGGAACAAGTTCTTCCAAACTCGGTGGAAGAAGCATCAGCTGGTTGGGAGAATAGTCTTTAAAGACTATATTTAAGTCTTGTTTTTGCACACCTCAAAATATCAATTTTGAGTTAAACAAGAAAGGCTAGTCGACCACTCGGCTAGCCTTTTACTTAATAAGACTTTTGAGACAGCCTCTTTCTATTCAGTAGAATTTAATATTCTCTTTAAGCACAGCAGTCAAAATCAAATCCCCTAAAATTGGACTTCCTAAAAATAACCCCCGACAAAGAAAATGAAGCTGGATTTACTGAAATCGCAAAACTGCTTTTTGATGAATATGCCATTCAGAAAGGTGATCAGCTTTTTCGTTTGATGGAGATAGAGTTCTATTGGAAATCAGAAACTCACGATGATCAATCCACCTATGGTAGAAATCATATTCAACCCAAGGCCGGAGATTGGTTTTTTCACTATTCAGGGGTAGATATTGCGTTAGACGATCCTGAACTCAAAGGAGAAGGTGGAATCTTGATCCGGGGAATTTATGACCTCACTGAAAGAAAGGAGATCAAAGGACCGATGGTCTGTGCAATGACCCTTTTTAGCGGATTCAATGCCTTTGATGGAATCATTCAAACCAAGCTTATCTCAAAACCATTCGATTCTCTTCCCATTAAAGCAGGACCAAGAAAAGGGCTAGGTAAAAACGCCGAGATAAATGACATGCATGTGAAGAATTACGCATTCTCTATCAATCCCAAAAAATGACCCCCGACTCCCAAACCAACTTCCTATACCTAGCTGATTCCCTTCCGAAGAAGTATCCTGAGTTTTATGCGCGATTGGAAAAGGAATTAAAGAAGCATAAAGTTGATTTTGGCTTTTTACCCGGCACAAAAGATGTCTGGGCGGTGGATTACATGCCGATTCAGGTTGGAAAGAAGTTTGTCCAGTTCCGATACGACCCTAGCTATCTCCGATTCAAAAAATATGAAAAGACCAAATCTGATGTCGATGGAATTTGCCTTTCTTTGGGAATCCAAACGCAGAAATCCGAGATCATTTTAGATGGGGGAAATTTGTTGCGCTCGGCCCATCAGGCCTTTGTGACCGATTGGATTTTTGAGGATAATCCGGACTGGGAGAGAAAAGCGCTTATGGAAGAGCTGAAAAACCTTTTGGAATTGGATCGGATTTTTCTAATTCCTGCCCAACCCGGGGATTTTACCGGACATGCGGACGGGATGGTTCGCTTTGTGGACGAGAAAACTATCTTGGCCAATGACTATTCCAAAGAACCCAAAAAATTCTACGAGGCCTTCGAAATCGCCCTTCACAATACTGGACTGGAGGTTATCAAACTCCCCTATCCCATCTATAACAATCCCAGTAACGATTATGCTAACGGAGATTACATCAATTACCTCCAGATGGAAAAAGTAATCTTCGCCCCTATTTTTGGTTTTAAGGAAGATGAAGAAGTGATTCGGATTCTAGAGCAGGCTTTCCCAAAAGATTCTATCATTCCCATTGAATCCAATGATCTTGCCCGAAATGGAGGTATTCTGAATTGCATCAGCTGGAATATTCGTAGGTAATATTTAATCCAAAATAGTAAAGGGTTGCCTAATTGTCTTTAGCTTGTACCCAACCCATTGAACCTTCTCCTTAGATGAATTCCAGCCAATCCACAGAACACCGTTTTACCTGGATTTTGACCGGCACTTATCTTGCCGTTTTGGCTTGGATAATTTTGTGGAAGATGGGCGTGGAATTTTCCTATCGGGAAACCCGCAGTTTTAATCTAATTCCTTTTCCAGAAGTATTGGTGTCTGGAGGCAGGCTGGATTGGAGTCAGGTAATTTTGAATGTGTTGATTTTTATTCCTTTTGGGATGTATTTGCAGTTGCTTTTCCCCAAAAACCATTGGTTCAAAAACCTGTTCTACAGCTTCCTGCTCAGTATTTTTCTGGAAACTTTTCAGTACTTGTTTAGGATTGGGGCGTTCGACACCACTGATCTGATCACCAATACCGCTGGAGGATTCATGGGCTTGGGCATGGTGAAAGGCCTACAAAGCTGGACCCAGCATTCACCCCGTGTTCAAAAAACCATCAATGTGTTGATGGCTTTGGGCACCTTGGGGATTCTGACTTTGCTGTTCTTGCTCAAACTGGATATGCTTCCGATTCGGTATCGGTAAAACTAGTTGGAATTTACCGGGAAAAGTCCCAAAAAAAGAATCTTGCTCTCGGTCTCCAATTCTAGAAATTCGGAAA
Source organism: Cyclobacteriaceae bacterium (assembly GCA_033844545.1). Taxonomy (GTDB): domain Bacteria; phylum Bacteroidota; class Bacteroidia; order Cytophagales; family Cyclobacteriaceae; genus Algoriphagus. Next base: position 12,165 of record JAJLJS010000124.1, read on the forward strand.
GAAAGCTCAGGGAAAATGATCGTTTGAACTTGGACTGGTCCCCGGGGAAAGATTTAAAGTTTGCTAAGGCCACGGAGAAGGAAATTTCCAGTGAAAACAAGACTCGGATTGGCCTATTTTTGAGGCTTTGAAAATCGAATGGAAAAGAATTTGAACCAATTCCGCCCGACACTCAACCTAGCCTTTCTGCCTCATTTTTAGTATATTATACCTAATCCATGACCTTGTCAATCCGCCGATGATCCGATCATTGCTCACTATTATTCTTTTGATTATGGCACAAACTGACCCTTATCAAAATCTGCGAAAGAATATGGTCAAGTTGCAAGTGGAGGCCAGAGGGGTAAACCACGAGGCCGTTCTCCAAGCCATGCGAAAAGTACCCCGACATCTTTTGGTTCCGGAGAATGTCCGTCATTTGGCTTATGAAGATACTCCCTTGCCTATCGGAAATGGGCAGACCATTTCCCAGCCTTACATTGTGGGTGTTATGACCGAGGCCATTGATCCCAAACCTGACATGAAAGTGTTGGAAATCGGAACCGGTTCTGGATATCAAGCAGCAGTTTTGGGTGAAATTGTGGCGGAGGTTTTTACCATAGAGATCGTCGAACCCTTAGGAAAAAAAGCCAGCAAGGATCTTCAGGAATTGGGCTATAAAAATGTACATGTTCGGATTGGGGATGGGTATAAAGGTTGGCCAGAAGAGGCACCTTTTGATGCTATCATTGTTACGGCGGCTCCGGAAGAAATACCGCAACCCCTGATTGATCAATTAAAGGAAGGGGGTAAAATGATTATTCCGGTGGGGCCCACTGCCAATACCCAGGAACTCCGGATTTTAGAGAAAAAAAAGGGGAAAATTCGATCCAAAACCTTGTTTCCTGTACGATTTGTGCCATTTACCAGAGACACCTTGTAAAGGTATCCAAGTCAAATCCATGCGCAAGAGCAACGGTTTCTCTTTGGGAAATCAAGGTAATCTGGCATCAGGCTAAAAATTCCCTAGACCCCTTCACAATCCTTTGTAAATTGACAAGCTAAGACTTACCCAAAATGCCTATGAAACTGCCACTCTTTCTATTCCTTTTTATTCTGGGGTCAGCCAATGGGTTTTCACAGGAAATTTTCTTTTCTGTCAACCAGGTAGGCTTTCATCCCCGAGACACCAAGAAAGCCGTGGTTTTTTCCAAAGAAAAAATCCAAAAAAAAGTACATCTGGTCAGCTATCCCGACTCCAGTTCGATGATCCAGATCAGCCCAAAACTCTTGGAATCCAGAGCTTGGGGCGACTTTTTTTATTACGAGGTTGACTTTTCATCGATTGATAAGGAAGGGAAATTTTTCCTTTGGCACTCACCGAGCAAGACTAGCTCGGAAATATTTCAAATCAGCCCTAATGCCTATTCTGGTCTTTCCGAAAATCTCCTCGAATTTATGCGGCAACAGCGATGCGGATACAACCCCACCCTGGATATGGTATGTCATCCACAGGATGGAAGGAGCTTTTTTGGACCAATGCCCGACAGCACCTATGTGGATGCGTCCGGAGGTTGGCACGATGCCGGCGACCAACTCAAATACCTGATCACCGGCAGCTATGCTACGGGACACATGCTGATGGCTTATCAGCTTTTCCCGGAGCAGTTTGAGGATCAGGTGAATGCTCTAGGCCAACCAATTGCGAATGGAATTGCTGACGTCTTGGACGAAGCCAAATGGGGACTGGATTGGTTGCTGAAACTTCATCCTGCACCCGACCAACTGATTCATCAGATTGCTGATGACCGGGATCATCGGGGATTTAAAATCCCCAACCAGGACAATTCGGATTATGGCTGGGGTGAAAACAGCTATAGACCGGCATATTTTGCCACGGGAGAGCCACAAGGCTTGGGCAAATTCAAAAGCGAATCCACCGGCATGGCCAATGTAGCCGGAAGGTCTGCAGCTGCTTTGGCCCTGGGTGCAAGAATTTGGAAAGAAATAGACCCTGCTTTTTCGAAAAAATGCCTAGAAGCCTCAAAATCTCTATATACCCTTGGGAGAAAATTTGAGGGCTATCAGCAAGGCAATTCCTATTCTGCTCCGTATCGATACAATGAAGAAACCTGGAATGACGACATGGAATGGGCGGGAGCAGAGCTCTACAAAATCACCGGTGAAAAGGATTACCTGGAGCAAGCAAAGGACTACGCCCTTAAAAGTGCCAATGCAGATTCCTGGACGGTAAGAGATTCGGCTTCCCATTATCAACTCTACCCCTTCATCAATCTCGGACATTATTCCCTGCATGAAGTGGTAGATGCTGACTTCCAAAAGACTTTGGAAAACTTCTATCAAGAAGGTATCGAGTACACCCTCCAAAAATCCAAATCCAGTCCTTTTGCTGTGGGAATACCCTTTATCTGGTGCTCCAACAACCTGATGACCAGCTTGGCAACTCAACTGATTCTTTACGAAAAAATGAGTGGAAATACCCAATATCATTCCTACCTGATCGCTCAGCGGGATTGGCTCTTTGGGAAAAATCCCTGGGGAACGAGCATGTTCACCGGAATTCCCAACCATGGAGATTTTCCGGTTTACGTTCATACCGCTCCCTATGTAAAACTGGGCTTGGAAGTGCCGGGAGGCTTGGTGGACGGGCCGATTTTCCGAACTATTCATTCCAACCTTCTCGGGCTTACCCTGGAAAGGCCGGATGAGTATGCCGCAAGGCAAAATCCCTTTGTTGTCTATCACGATGCAGTCGGAGACTACAGCACCAACGAACCGACCATGGATGGAACTGCAGGCTCGATAGTCATGATGGCCTATTTTGCAAGTCAATAAAGCCGGCTTGAAAATGCAAGACTGCATTCAAAATCTACCCGCACACCAAGATACTTTCCTCGGATTTAATACACTTTTGGTTTGATCCCAACTAGGAAAAAGTAAATTTCTACTTCATTTTAAGCCATTCAACCTAATCGAACCATGAGAATCTTCTTCACCGGCGGATCCGGAAAAGCCGGAAAACACGTGATCCCTTACCTTTTGGATCAAGGTCACAGAGTCCTCAATGTGGACCTCAATCCGCTCAACCATCCCGGCGTGGATAACCTGACGGCAGACATCACCGATTCCGGGCAGATGTTCAATGCGATGAGCATGTATGCCGGATTTGACGAGATGGAACCGGGAACTGGGGTCCCCAAATTTGATGCGGTGGTTCATTTCGCTGCGGTACCTCGCATTTTGATCAAACCCGACAATGAAACTTTTCGGGTCAATACCGTCGGAACCTACCATGTGATAGAGGCTGCCGTCAAACTCGGCATTAAAAAAATCATCATCGCCTCCTCTGAAACGACTTATGGGATTTGCTTTTCCGATGGGAAAACCGACCCGGCTTACCTTCCCTTGGACGAAGAATACGATGTCAACCCTATGGATAGCTATGGGCTTTCGAAGGTGGTCAATGAACAAACCGCCCGGGCTTTTCAGCGCAGAACGGGCGTGGATATTTATGCACTTCGGATCGGCAATGTGATTGAGCCGCATGAATACGCGGAACTATTTCCTCATTACTTCAAGCATCCGGAGGTGAGAAGAAGAAATGCTTTTTGCTATATCGATGCCAGAGATTTAGGTCAAATCGTGGACTTGTGTTTGAAAAAAGACGGCTTGGGCTTTCAAATATTCAATGCAGGGAATGACCACAATGGCGCTGTGATTCCCAGCAAGGAACTGGCCGAACGCTTTTTCTCTGGAGTTCCTCTGAAATATGAATTGGAAGAGCATGAAGCCCTTTTCTCCAATAGGAAGATCCGGGAAGTGCTGGGCTTCCGAGAGCAGCACAACTGGAGAAACTATGTCGAAGAGGAAGTATAAGACTGTTTAGGAATGGAATTCTGCTAGTATAGCTGATCCCATTTACATTTTCATTTCTTCAAATCCCGTCCCAGCATGAATACCAAGCAAACCATTAAAACCCTTTTCCCAATCCCCCAAATGCTTTTTTCCAGTCTTGTGCTTTGGATAGGGGTGATCTTTTCCGGACATTCTCAGCAATCCGAACAAGCCATTCTCCTGTCTAATGTCCAAGTTGTCAAAGTTGAATCGGGTGAAATCCTGCCAAATTCCGCCATTTTAATTGAAAAAGGACTAATCAGGGCCATCGGCCCGAAAGCTGAACTTGCCAAGCTTTCCCAAAATAAATTGGAGGTAGATGGACAAGGTAAGTATTTGATCCCAGGCCTATGGGATATGCATGTTCACTTGGAAGGAGCTGATCTGGTCGAGGACAATGAAGCACTTTTGCCGGTTTTTTTGGCGTATGGGATTACTACTGTTCGGGATTGTGCCAGTGATTTGGGATTGCAGGTTTTGAAATGGAGAGAAGAAATCAATCAAGGGACAAGACTCGGCCCAACCATCTATACTGCCGGAAGAAAGCTGGAAGGGAAAAATTCCCTTTGGAAAGGGGACTTGGAAATTTCCAACGAAGAGGAGCTCCATGCGATGCTGGACACCTTGGAAAGAGATCGGGTAGACTTTGTAAAAATCACTGAAAATACCCTCAATGGTGAGCTTTTTCTGAAAAGTGTGCAGGCCGCCCACGACAGAGGATTCAGGGTTTCTGGCCATGTCCCCATGAATCTGACGATTTCCGAACTGTTGGATGCTGGCTATACCAGTGTGGAGCATGCGAGCTATTTGCTTCGGCTGGGCGGAGAAGAAGACCGGATTATGAAGGAGCTGAGAGCCGGGAAAATCAGCAATCAGGAAGCCGATCAGCAACTCAATGCTACTTTCGACCAAACTAGAGCCATTGAAAAATACCGAAATTTAGGTTCCAGAGGACTATTCGTTTGCCCAACCCTGATTGGTAGCCAACAGCTGGCCTACCTCCAAGAAACAGACCATAGTCAGGATGAATTCCTGGACTACCTGAGTGAACGATTTGTCAGGAATTACCAATGGAGAATAGACCGGATGGCGAATGAAACACCCGCTCAACTCCAGCAGCGAAAAGACCGCCTGGAACTGCTCAAACAGCAACTTCCGCTGATGCAAGAAGCAGGAATCCGATTGATGGCGGGAAGCGATGCGGCAGCCCTGAATACCTATGTCTATCCTGCTGAGTCTTTACTGCAGGAACTGGAAATATTTCAGGAAGCAGGTCTTAGCCCCTTACAAATTTTGCAAAGTACGACCCTAGCCGGAGCAGAATATTTTGGAGTAACGGATCAACAAGGCAGTATCTCCCCGGGAAAAAAGGCTGATTTGGTCCTTTTGGAAGAAAATCCCTTGGAGAGGATTCAAGCACTCAGAGCTGTCAATTCAGTGCTGGTGAGGGGGAGATTTTATGACCGATCTCAATTGGACCTGATGCTGGAAAATGCGCGACAAACGAAATTGAAACTGGACCGGGAAAGAAGCCATTAATCCATTCCCCCATTTCAAAACTTTTTGATTCTTGCTCAATTTTTGTTTATTAAAGGATACCCAAGCCTATTTCTATCTTTCTTTTTAACTCAAAACAAAAGCAAATGATCATCGATGTTCATACCCATATCAATAATTATCATGAAGACAGAGTCAAATCCCTGGAAGATTGCCTGGACCTGCTTCTGGAAAATATGGCAGAAAATAATGTAGACTATTCTTTGGTATTAACTTCCTACAAAGTCAACGAACACCGGCCGAGTACCCAGCAAGTGGTGGAGGCCATTTCCCATCGGGAAAACCTTGGAGTAGTCGCCGGCATCAGCTTTTTACATTACAACCACTGGGATATCCGTCAAATCGGAGAATACCTGGAACAAGGCCTGGTCAAAGGTCTCAAATTTTATCCCGGATACGAGCCATTTTATCCCCACGACAGCCGATTGAAGGTCTGGTACGAAATGGCAATCGAATACAATGTACCGGTCATGTTTCATTCAGGAGATACCTATGCCCCCACCGGTAGAGTGAAATATTCCCACCCTTTGCAGATCGATGATTTGGCGGTGGATTTTCCGGACCTGAAAATCGTCATTTGCCACTTGGGCAACCCCTGGATCAAGGACTGCATGGAGGTGGTGTACAAAAACGACAACGTCTATGCCGACATTTCCGGCTTGGTACTGGGCAATTTTTCCGAAAAGTTTGAACGGTTTATGAAGCACGAGATCGAGCAGATGATCACTTATGCCGGAAATCCAAAATATTTGCTTTATGGCACAGACTGGCCGATTTCCAATATGGATTCCTACCTTAAATTCATCCATCAGCTGGAACTTACACAGGAGAAAAAAGAGTTGATCCTTTGGCAGAATGCCGCCGAACTGTTCAATATCGACTTGGGAAGTCTGAAGAAAAGCTAAACAAACGGACTCCGAAAAATCTCAAAAGTTGACATAAAAGCTTATTTTTCATTTCAGAATCAAATCCAAAATGAAAAAAACTCTTTTGCTCCCCTTGATTTTAGCTTTGATTTCGATGGCTTGTCAAGAATCCTCCACACAAGACCAAGAGGAACTTCCCCTTACTGACTCAATTTTCACCACCTCCTTGGGAAAAAAATATCAAATCCCTTCACCTTCTGAAAAACTACTGGATCAATATGCCGTAGCCAAAGCCAATTATGAAGCAAATCCGGAGGACGTGGAGACTCTAATCTGGTATGGTAGGAGAACAGCCTACCTGGGCCAATACAAGCAAGCCATTCAAATTTTTTCCGAAGGGATTGAAAAATTCCCCAAAGAAGCCAAACTCTATCGCCACCGGGGCCATCGGTACATTTCGATTCGGGAATTTGATAAAGCCATCGCAGACTTAGAAAAAGCCGCGGAATTGATTCAGGGCTCTCCCAATGAAATCGAACCGGATGGCATGCCCAATGCCCAAAATATCCCGGTCAGCTCACTTCATGGCAACATTTACTACCATTTAGGCTTGGCGTATTACTTGGTGGGAGACTATCCAAAGGCCTACGACGCTTATCTGAAGTGCCGCGACAGCGGTTCGCATTACGACAATATCGTTTCCAGCACCCATTGGCTCTACATGATCCAACAGCGGTTGGGCAATCCATCCAAAGCAGATTCATTACTGGCTCCCATCCATGCCGATTCTACCGTGATCGAAAACCAAAGCTATGCAGACCTCTGCCGACTGTACAAAGGCTGGATACCGGTGGATTCCCTGATTCAGCAGGGGCCGGGAGGAAATCCATCCAATGATGCAGTTCGCTATGGGGTAGCCAATTGGTATTTGTACCACCAAGACACCGCCAAAGCCAAGGAAATGATGGAAGGCTTATTGGAGACCAATTCCTATGCGTCTTTTGGCTATATCGCTGCCGAACAGGATTGGATCCGATGGTTCCAAACTAACTGATCGCCTATGAACACTGACGAAAAAATTGCTAAAATGACTTTCTCCTCGGTTTACCCACATTATGTTACCAAGGTGGAGAAAAAGGGAAGAACTGAAAAGGAGCTTCTGGAGGTGATCTCTTGGTTGACCGGTTTTACCCAAGAGCAAATCCAAAAATTAATTGAGGAAAAAGTAACCTTTTCCGAATTTTTTGAACAAGCCAAGCTTCATCCCAATGCCTCCTTGATCACGGGAGTAATTTGTGGGTATCGGGTGGAAAACATCGAAAATCCATTGACCCAGAAAGTCCGCTACCTGGACAAATTGGTGGACGAATTGGCCAAAGGTAAAAAGATGGAAAAGATTCTCCGCTAGTTTGGTGACTGTAGATTTTTTTAATTGTTCATAAATTTTCAAGTCCATATTTTTTTCGGTGAATGGAAAACCATTAGAATCTTTTTTGAAATGCTTCAGTGATAATTAGCAGGCATTGCTATTTCTTTGCATTCCCTTTCAAGCCTGGCTTTCAAAGATTCACCCAAATTAATTCCATCCTTCCCATGAGACTATTCCTTTCTCTGGTTTTCTGCCTTTCCTTTTCCTTTCCAACATTTTCCCAAAGCAAAATCATCACGACTTCTGACGGAGTCGACCTTTTTGTTACCGTCAAAGGAACTGGGCAGCCTTGCTTATATATCCACGGTGGACCGGGATCAGGCAGCTATTGGATGGAAAAATTCGCCGGAGACCTGCTCGAAAGCAGATTTCAGATGATCTATGTCGACCTCAGAGGAGTCGGCCGATCTGCCAGTCCCAAGGACGGAAATTATTCCATGGACAGAATGGTCCTTGATTTTGAAGAAATTAGAAAAGACTTAGGAATTGAGCAGTGGATCCTTATGGGTCATTCTTTCTCAGGAACTATGCTAATGGGCTATGCACTCAGGAATCCAAATCCAATCAAAGGGCTGATGATGTTTAATACCACGCTGCATTTGGAAGAAAGTCTTCGGGAAAGTTGGATTCCCAAAGCAACAGAGCTTCTTGGGCTCGAAAACGACCCCTTTTTCACCAGTGATTCCGTTGCCATGAATGACCAATTGCAACGACTTTTTCCTTTACTTCAGGAAAAAGGAATCATGTGGAAGCTTGCCTATGCGGAAGAAGAAAATGAAAAAATCATGAATGCGACATTTGGCGAAATCCCGAATTGGAATCATGATTTTTCGGGTGTGGGCATGCATCATCCGGATTATTTGGTGAATTTCAAGCCATTTACTGCACAGATTCAAGCCCCTGTTCTATTCTTTTATGGAGAATATGATTGGACAATTGGACCCAATCATTTTCGAGGAGTCCAGTTCCCCAATCTGTATTTGTGGAAAAGCAAAGTCGGGCATATGCCATTTATGGAAAACAAACCGGATTTGGCCAAAGCCATCGATTTTTTCCTGAAAAAAATCTAAGAAGGAGAAAATTTCCCTGTTCAACCTTTCGAGACTAGAAAAAATCCTTTCAGGAATTTTCCCAAAAGCGAATCAACCTAAGTTTCCTGCTTATTTTTAAGGAATTGCTCACAGATAAGGATGAAGAAAATCACCGTGGTTGGTTCGGGAATTATTGGTCTGAGTTCTGCTATTGCCTTGCAGGAATCGGGATTCCGGGTTCACCTGGTGACCAAGGAGCTTTGGCCTTTTACCCTGTCGGCCAAAGTAGGAGCCGTTTGGTTTCCCTATGCCATTGAACCCCTGGAAAAATCCAGTATTTGGGCTGCTGTTTCCTATCATCGATATGCTGCCGAATCCGGCAAGGCTGAGGGACTATCCTTTATCCCTTTTCTCAATGCTTATAAAAATGAGAAAAACGAGGAATGGGTGAATCAACTACCTCCGGGAACCGTTCGGAAAGCCGCTCCCGAAGAACTTCCAAAGGGAATGGAAAAGGCATTTATTGCAGAAGTTCCCTTGGTAGAACCACGGCTTTATTTGCCTTATTTGTTTGAAAAATTCATTTCCAAAGACGGAACCCTAGAGCAAATAAATATTTCCAATTTATCCGAATTGGCCAATCTGGATGCTTGGGTTATCAACTGTACCGGCTTGGGAGCCAGAGCAATTTGCCGGGACGAAGATCTGCACCCGATGAGAGGACAGATTCTCAGAACCGAAAAGCTGACCATTTCCTCTTTCGCAGAGCCTACCAAAAAAGGGGCCCTGACCTATGTCATCAACCGCAGTCAAGACACGGTGATCGGAGGAACAGACTATGACCAAGACTGGAATGAACAAGAAGATCCCGAAGATACGGTCAAAATCCTGTCCCGCTTACAAGGATTTGGCATTTCCCAGCAACCCAAAATCCTGGAAACCTTGGTAGGGTTAAGGCCCAAACGCAGTGCAGTCCGATTTGAATTTGATCCGGTTTTTCCAAATGTCTTTCATAATTACGGGCATGGAGGCGCAGGATTTACGGTAGCTTGGGGCTGTGCCTTGGACTTGGCTGAGATATTCAAAGCCAAACTGAAGTCAATGATCTAATTAAACCGGAGAAGGAAGTGAACCGAAAACAGGTTTATTTCCTTCCATCTATAACCTAAACTGCTATTTTTAGGAGCAATTCGAATGAGTTCAATCCCCTTCGGTCCACAAGAAAAAAGAATACTCCCAGTCATCCTGGCAACGGCCATTTTTATGCTGATGCTGGATTCTACGATTCTAAACACCTCTTTACCGGCTATAGCTGCGGATTTGGAAGAGTCGCCGCTGAACATGCAAAATGCCATCATCAGCTATGTTTTGACGGTGGCTCTGCTCATGCCGATCAGCGGATTTATGGCCGACCGGTTTGGGACCAAAAAGATTTTTATAGGAGCCTTGGCCGTTTTTGCTTTTGGATCTTTGTTTTGTTCCTTATCCCAAAACCTTACCCAACTGGTAATTTCCAGAGTAATTCAGGGAGTGGGTGGTAGCATGATGACACCCGTCGGAAGGCTGACTCTGATCAAATCCTTTCCCAAAAGTGAGTTGGTACAGGCTATGAACTTTGCCATTATCCCCGCATTGATTGGTCCGATTTTGGGGCCATTGGTGGGGGGCTACCTCGTGGACTACGCCTCTTGGCATTGGATTTTTTTGATCAATCTTCCGATTGCCTTGTTGGGAATTATCCTGAGTCTGATTTATCTCCCTGACTTTCGACAAAAATCCGTAGGCTTTGACCTGAAAGGGTTCTTGATTTTTGCGGCAGCCACATTTATTCTATCTATCACTCTGGAACTTCTCGGAAACTCCATCCAAACCACCCCTCTGCTGTTGGGTCTTTTTATGGGATTTCTTCTTTTGTTCTTTTACTTCCGGCATGCCAGAAAAGAGGATGAGCCGATTTTTCCTTTGGATCTCTTTCAGGTCAGAACTTTCCGGGTTGGCATTTTGGGAAATCTCGCTACTCGATTGGGAATCTCCTCAGTTCCTTTGTTGCTTCCTTTGATGATTCAGATCGCCTATCAGGAATCTGCTGTGGTCTCCGGTTGGATAGTAGCTCCCATGGCCTTGACAGCGATGCTGGGGAAATCAGTAGTGATCCGAATCTTAAACCGATTGGGGTATCGGACCACCTTGATGATGAATACATTCATCATTGGTTTGCTGATCTGCAGTTTTGCCATCCCTGGGTTGGAGAAATCCATTTATTGGCATCTTCCGCTTATTGCGATCTTGGGATTTTTCAACTCTATCCAATTTACCTCAATGAATTCCATTGCGATCGCTGACCTAAGGCCTTACCAAACCAGCAGCGGAAACTCGTTGCTCTCTGTCAATCAACAGTTGGCCATCGGATTTGGAGTTGCTTTTGGCTTGATTGTTTTGAAAATATTCAAAGGAGATGCCGGCGGAAGTCAAGCTGATATTCATTTGGCCTTTCGGTTCACTTTTTTGATCATAGGAAGTCTGACCATGGTGTCGTCACTTGTCTTTAGACGCTTGCACTTTAAGGATGGAGAAAATTTAAAGGCAGAATAAAAATTTGAGCTTTGAGATTTGAAATTTTTGAACTGATCTCCGAGAAGAATCCTGGGACAGATTACTGACCACTGGAATGATTATTGGGACTGAATCCTGAGATTGACCACTGCCGCTTAGCCCACTGTGATCACCTTGCTCAGTGAATACCCGTCTTCCAGATTTCCGACCACATAGTCTGCCATATTCCCATCCAGGCTATTTCTAAAAACCCCATCCCGCTCATTGGGAGTATCTTCAGGTCCTTTGTAACCCCGACTGGCATAGACCTCACGGGTACTTTCTTTAGGAAATGCGATTTGGGTAGAAAGGACAATTTTATCCCCTTGAAGGATATCCACATGGATATGCGGAGCTCTGCCGGGATACCAACCTGGAAAAATACTGATAAAGGATACTTCCCCGGCTTCATTGGTAGTCTGCCTACCTCGCAAAAAGGAGACTTGTCGGAAGTCCTTTTCCTGCAAGGGGTGATTTCCATATTCGCTGTAATATCCCTCTGCATCACAATGCCAAATATCCACATGAGCTCCGGTCATTGCCTGGCAGGGATCTCCCTCACTTTGAATTTTCAAATAGATCAAGAGGGCTATTCCCTGCCGATCAGCTACAATGTTGGACCGCATCAATTCTGCAGGAGTCTTATTGGGAAAAGGTCCTCTGGTCTCTTTGGGTGAAAGTTCGCAGGAATCATCCAGGGTCTGTGACTTCGTGGACTGACCCTCACAGCCTGCAATCGGCAGGGCAACGATTCCGCCAAAACCGGCCAGAGTTTTTTTCAGGAAGTCTCTCTTATTCATGATTTCTGACTTTTGATTCTTTAAAAGTTACTGATTTTCATAGACTTAATGTAAAATTTTTGAAATTATCCCTTCCAAAAACTTCTCAAAATTTTCAAATCAGATTCCCCAAAAATTCCTTGGGGGCTAGTACCTTGGAATAAAGATTTCAAAACACCCATTACCCTTTCCTAAATGCCAGAATTCCAAAAGCTTTTCCAAGGTGCAACAGACATCTTCTTTGATATGGATGGCACCTTGATTGACAGCATACCTTTTCACCAGGAAGCTTGGTTGAGGTTTCTGGGAAATCATGGAATCCACTTGAGGCCGGAGGATTTTCATGCCCAAAACCACGGAACCCTCAAAGAAATGATCCTTCGGTTTTTCCCTCATATCAAATCCCTTGAAAAAAGAACCGAATTGGGAGAGGAAAAAGAGAGGACCTTCCGGTCAATCTATGCTCCAAACCAACAGGAAATTGCTGGACTGAGTGAATTTTTAGAATTCTTGAAATTAAAAAAAATAGGTATTCACCTCTCCACCATGGGAGATCAAAACAATATTGATTTCACTTTGGATGGATTGGGAATCAGACACTATTTTCAAACGATCACCGGGGGCCATGAGGTATTTAAGGGAAAACCAGACCCGGAAATTTTTCTAAAAAGCTTGGAAAAGTCCGGAGCTAAGGCTTTGAACTCACTGGTATTTGAAGATTCGGCAGGGGGAATCCGGGCCACTTTGGCTGCCGGAATACCAGTAATCGGCATAGCCACTTCCCATTCCAAAAAAGAATTGCTGGAGATGGGATGCATCGCCTCTTTTAAGAATTTCCATGAAGTGCTGGACATCCTCCAATAGCCACAGCAGAACACTCCTGTGGCTATTAGGATAAGGTATTTGTGAAATTTATTCCACTAAGGTAAATACCATCTGCCTAAACTTCCAGCCTGTTTCATCCCCGTTTCCGGCTCCGGAAGTTTGCTTAAAAATCAGTCCAATGATTCCAGTCTTGGGA
>JAJLJS010000125.1:0-6386 GCA_033844545.1 Cyclobacteriaceae bacterium
TTAAATCAACACCGAGATGGCTAAGAAAGGAAATAGAGTACAAGTGATTTTGGAATGCACCGAGCACAAAAACTCAGGCATGCCAGGTACTTCAAGATATATCACTACCAAAAACAGAAAGAACACTACTGAGCGTTTGGAATTGAAGAAATTCAACCCAATCCTTAAGAAAGTGACTGTTCATAAAGAAATTAAGTAATTTAGCTTGGGTTAATCCCATATAAACGACAAAGAAATGGCTAAGAAAGTAGTAGCAACCCTGAAAAAAGAAGGTGGCGTATCTTACGCCAAAGTAATCCGTGCCGTGAAGTCTGACAAGACTGGTGCCTACACCTTCAAAGAAGAGATGGTTCCTTCCACTATGGTGCAGGACACTTTGAAAAAATAATTTGCCAAGCGCATCGTAATTTATTCAAGTCCCTCTGAAATGACTCAGTAGGGACTTTTTCGTTATATTCCACTTTTAAAATTCATTTCAAGCATGGGAATCTTTGGTTTCTTTTCGAAGGAAAAAAAAGAAAGTCTTGATCAAGGTCTTCAAAAGACCAATGAGAATTTATTTTCTAAACTCAGCAAGGCCGTAGTCGGAAAATCCAAAGTGGATGAAGAAATCCTGGATGAACTGGAAGAAATTCTCATCACCTCGGATGTAGGCGTAGACACAACCATCAAAATCATCCGCCGGATTGAGGAAAGAGTCGCCCGGGACAAATATCTCAACGCAGCTGAGCTGGACACTATCCTTCGAGAGGAAGTTGCCGCTCTTCTGGAAGAAAACAACACCCAGGATTTCCTGGACTTTGAAATTCCCGAAGGGAAAAAGCCCTATGTGATCATGGTCGTGGGGGTAAATGGTGTAGGAAAAACAACCACCATCGGCAAACTTGCAAATCTCTTTAAGTCCGCAGGCAAATCAGTGGTTTTAGGAGCAGCAGATACGTTCAGAGCCGCAGCAGTAGATCAACTGATCCTATGGGGAAATAGAGTGGGCGTACCTGTCGTTTCCCACGGCATGAATACAGATCCTGCTTCTGTGGCCTTTGACGCAGTAAAACAGGGTGTAGACTCAGGCGCAGATGTTGTGATAGTCGACACCGCTGGGCGACTTCATACTAAAGTCAACCTGATGAATGAGCTGAGCAAAATCAAACGAGTCATGCAGAAATTCATCCCGGATGCTCCTCACGAAATTATGCTGGTTTTGGATGGCTCCACCGGACAAAATGCATTCATCCAAGCACAGGAATTTACCAAGGCCACCGAAGTTACTTCCTTAGCCATCACCAAATTAGACGGAACAGCAAAAGGAGGAGTCGTGATTGGCATTTCGGACCAGTTCAAAATCCCAGTCAAGTATATCGGAGTCGGTGAAAAAATGACTGACCTGCAAATCTTTAACCGAAAGGAATTTGTGGATTCTCTCTTTAAAAAGAACTAAAATCCAAAAAACCATCTCATCCCCCGTGCCCTTCGGGGGATTTTTTTTTCTAAAATGCAAACAATATGAAAATAAATGCCGTAATTCATTGTGATATCATTTTAACATCATAATAAAATGGAAAAAATAACCAAACCCATGTCAGGCTATGCAATTCTTGTAGTGCATTTAGCGGTGATTTTCTCGGCGGTTTACACCTTGGTTAATGCCTTGGTAGTAGTAGGTATCGCCTCCATATTTCTATTTATCCTTTTGATCCCAGGATATTTTATCGTGGAGCCAAACAAAGCGATGGTTTTACTTTTATTTGGGGATTACAAAGGCACTGTCAAGGCCAATGGTTTCTTTTGGGTCAATCCGTTCATGACCAAAAAGAAAATCTCCCTTCGGGTAAGAAATTTTGAAAACAAACCCCTGAAAGTCAATGACAAAATCGGGAATCCGGTCATGGTAGGGACCATAGTGGTTTGGCAGGTCGAAAACACCTTCAAGGCAACCTTTGAAGTGGAAGATTATGAAAACTTTGTCCATTTACAAACCGACGCGGCTGTCAGAAAAATGGCGGGACTTTATCCTTATGATAATTTTGAAGATGAAGAAGCTGAAATCACTCTTCGGTCAGGTGTGGAAGAAGTAAATCATTCTCTGGAAGCTGAAATAATTGAACGCCTCAATCATGCAGGGATCAAGGTCATCGAAGCAAGAATTTCTCACTTGGCCTATGCTTCTGAGATTGCCTCCGCCATGCTTCAAAGACAACAAGCAACCGCCATTGTGGCGGCAAGGCAAAAAATAGTAGAGGGCGCAGTGGGCATGGTCGAGATGGCTTTGGAGGATTTGAAAATGAAAGACATCATAGAATTTGACGAAGAAAAAAAGGCTGTGATGGTCTCTAATCTAATGGTTGTATTGTGCTCAGACAAAAGTGCAAGTCCGGTCTTAAATGTCGGCACGCTAAATCAATAACACCATGGCGTATCAGATATTCAAGGAATTGCAAACCTATCGAGGAACTTGGGTCATGTACCTAATCCTTATGCTAGAACTGCCAACAGTGATCCTGGTATCTGTACTGCTATGGAATGAAGAGGGGGAAGTTCAGGAAAAAATCATCGCCATGGCATTAATCATTTCCATCATGATTTTGGCTTTTTCTTTTCTAATGAGTATTCAGCTCAAAACAAGAATCGACGAAAAAGGAATTCATTTTCGCTATTTCCCTTTTACTTCTTGGAAAACTATCAGCAGGAACCAAATCAATTCATTGGAAGTGGTGAGCTTTAACCCCTTGATGGACCATGGCGGATGGGGCATCAAGGGAAACCGGAAAACCAAAGCCTATACCATCATCGGTGATTTTGGGCTAGAAATAGACTTAGGAGAGGAGAAAAAAATCCTGATCGGAACACAAAAGGATAAAGAATTGAGGTATTTCCTTGAAAACTGGAGGGAGGGATCCTATGGCTAGGAAAAAAGCCTTTGCATTGAGACTAGATGAAGATATGCTAAAAGCTGTAGAAAAATGGGCTGCAGACGAATTCAGAAGTTCAAATGGTCAACTTGAATGGATCATCCGAGAGGCTCTCAAAAAATCCGGAAGACTACCCAAAGGGAATTCCTCCGAAGAAAACGAAACTATTTAAACTTCTGCAGCCTTTTATATAGAAAGCATCTCGTTTATCTATGAAAATCTTAACCCGTATCAGCTTTGTACTGATCTTGCTTATGGCTGTAAACTCGTTGACTGCAAACGCTCAATCAACCGAAAATCAGCAAGTGGATAAGAAAGAATTGAAGCTGGCCAAGAAAATTGAAAAAGCGAAAACAAATCTAGCCAAGTCCAAAAGCAAGCTATCCAAGCTAGAAGAAGAACAATCGAAAAAAACCATAAAATTCGAAAAGCAGAATGCTAAAGGAAATCTTTCCCCTAATGATGTAACTAAGATCAAGAAATCTTTAGAAAACCTTGCCAAGAAAATTGAAAAGGAAGAGGCTAAGATAGAATCGCTAGAGGAATTCCTGCAGGAAAATGACAGCGAAGATTCTACCCCACCAAATTCAACCCTGGAATAAGACTTAGAGCCCCGAAATTTGGGGCTCATATTTTTATATTTTGGTAACTTGCAGGACAAATTCCCACTTATGAAGTCGGCAATCAGCTTTGTCATCCGATATATCCCCCGTCCAATTCTTCAGCAAATAAGCCCAATCCTCATGAAGGGGTTTTCATTGCTCAACAAAGGCAAAGACGTCGAGTGTCCGGTATGTTCAAAGGAATACAAAAAATTCCTGCCTTATGGAAGGATTGCGCGGGAGAATGCGCTTTGTCCCAATTGCTTGGCCTTGGAAAGACACCGGCTGATGTGGCTATTCTTGAAAGAAAAGACCAATTTTTTTACTCATCAGCTCAAAGTTCTGCATGTTGCCCCGGAGCATTGCTTCATTGACAGATTTGAAGCCTTACCTAATCTAGATTACATCACCGCAGACATAGAATCTCCCTTGGCTAAGGTCAAAATGGACATTCATGCTATTCCTTTTCCTGAAAACACCTTTGATGTAATTTTTTGTAATCATGTATTGGAGCATGTGGAGGACGATATTTTGGCCTGTTCTGAATTCAATAGAGTCCTAAAACCAGACGGCTGGGGGATTCTCCAATCTCCGGTTTATAAGCTGGAAAAAACCATCGAAGACAAATCGATCACGGATCCCTCAGAAAGGGAAAAACTGTTTGGACAGCGAGACCATGTCAGAAAATTTGGAAAAGACTATGCAGAAAGACTAAGAAGGTCCGGCCTTCAAATCGAGGAAAACCAATTTGTAAAAGAACTTTCGATGGAAAAAGTAAAACGATTTGCTTTGGCTCCTGACGAGATAATATTCGTCTGCAGAAAAGGGAATTAACCTTTTAAGGATTTTCTAGCCATCTCGAAAATAAGTCCAGCTCCATAAGAAATTAGTTGGATGACCGAAGCCAGAAAACTCAATAAGGTCACTTTCAAAGACTTGTATTGGTTTAGAGAGCTAAGAACCACACCCAACGTCCATAATCCAAATAGGTAAACCTGAACTTCGAATAGCAAAGGGAAATAACAGGCACTTACTGGCAAAAACAGCATAAAAAACAAAAATGCAGATGGCATCCAATGGACCAATTGGATTGCCTCTGGATGAAATCTGGATACATTGACCCGGTTTCTTCCAAAAGAAAAAGCCTGTTTTGCAAAGCTTTTCAAGGTATTTTTCCGCTTGTGATATACAAAAGCCTCCTGGATTAATTCCAACTTAAACCCTGATTTTTTGATCCGGATACTCCACTCAATATCCTCCCCACGATTGGGATCGACAAACCCACCTGTGGCATCGAATACTTCTTTGGACACGCCCATATTATATCCCCTAGCCTGGTATTTGGAAGGATCTTTCAGTTTGCCGCGAATACCCCCAGTCGTCCAAAAGGAAGTCATTGCAAAATCCATTGCCTTTTGACTCGCTGAAAAATCAGAATCAGCCGCATCAGGCCCACCGAATGCATCTAGGTTTCTTGCCCTCAACCCATCGAAAACAATTTTCAAATAATCTGCAGGCAGCAAAACGTCCGAATCCAAGATCACAAAAAAGTCTCCATTGGCCTTTTGCATGCCAAAATTCCGGGCAAATCCTTGACCTGAATTTTCTTGGTAAAAGTATTGAACATTTATTTTGGAAGTCCATTGCCGGACGACATCAGCAGCTTTGACAGTAGAGCCATCTTCCACCACAATCACTTCAAAATCCCGATAACTTTGCGCAGCAATCGATCCAAGTAACTCCTCAAGCTCTAGGGGACGATTGTAAACTGGAATGATGATGGAAAAAAACATCAGAAATCGAAGTTGATCTCCTCGTCGATTTTGTACTCAGCCTCTTTGGATTGGCTGGAAGTCATTAATTCTGCAATAAAGCCTGTCACAAACAACTGAACTCCAATAATCAAAGCTACCAAGGCAAGGAAAAACAAAGGTTGGTCCACAATTTCCCGAACTTTCAGCCCTTTGTTCATGGAATAGATTTTATTAAAAATCAGCCACAGCGTAATCAAAAATCCGGTCATAAATGAAAGCGTTCCCAGTAGCCCAAAAAAGTGCATAGGCTTCTTTTTATACTTATGGACAAAAGACACGGTGATCAGGTCTAAGAACCCATTTAAAAAGCGTTCTAGACCAAACTTGGAATACCCATACTTCCTTGCACGATGCTGTACGACTTTCTCACCAATTTTTGGAAACCCACTCCATTTGGCTAATAATGGAATGTAGCGGTGCATTTCACCATAAATGGTAATATTTTTTACCACCTTATTCCGGTAGGCTTTTAGTCCACAGTTAAAGTCGTGAAGTTGGATTCCAGAAATCCACCTGGTGACTCCGTTGAAAAATTTAGAAGGGATTGTTTTGGAAATAGGATCATGACGCTCTTTTTTCCATCCTGATACCACATCCAATCCGTCTTTGATCATTTTATACAAGTCAGGAATTTCGTCCGGACTATCCTGCAGGTCGGCATCCATGGTAATGACTACCTCACCTTGTGCTCGTTTAAACCCGGCGTCCAAAGCGGCAGATTTCCCATAATTCCGGGTAAAATTCAACCCTTTGATGTTGCTGTTCCTCTGAGACAATTCCTGCACCACATCCCAGGAACGGTCCGTACTCCCGTCATTGACCAATATCACTTCATAAGAAAAGCCGTGTGCGTTCATCACACGGCTAATCCATTGAGTTAATTCTAGTAATGACTCTTCCTCGTTGAAAACGGGAATAACGATTGAGATTTGGTAGATCATTTAGTAGGAATAATCCTCTTTTTTTTGATTGATAGCAGCGACAATTAGCCCCAAAATTAGAGCCCCCAATATTGCTGCAAAGAAAGTAGAAAAAGCAAAAAACTCTGGAGTTTGCATAAA
>JAJLJS010000126.1:0-18409 GCA_033844545.1 Cyclobacteriaceae bacterium
TTGCTTTCGGTAGCCAAATCCTTGTCCTGCTCGATCACTCCGTTAAGGAGAGTCTTGATCATTTTGGTGCCAGGCAGGGCCATTTTTTGGCGAAGCAGGATTCGGTTCTTTTTGCCTTTCAATACTTCCAGGGCTTCTTCGGTGAATTCCGGAGCGATCAACACTTCGAAGAACAGCGAGTGCATTTCTTCTGCGGCGGCTTTGTCGACTGGTTTATTGGTCACCAAAACGCCTCCAAAGGCGGAAGTAGTGTCTGCAGCGAAGGCTTTTTGGTAAGCTTCCTTCACCGTATCAGCAGTGGCACATCCGCAGGCATTGGTATGCTTCAGGATGGCAAAAGCTGTTTGATCAGGGAACTCGGCGATCAGATTCACAGCAGCATCTACGTCTACTAGGTTGTTGTAGGAAAGTTCTTTTCCGTTCAGCTGATCAAAAAGATCTTCCAGATTTCCGTAGAAATGAGCTGCCTGATGCGGGTTTTCTCCATAGCGAAGGGCTTTGGCTTTGCTTTCGGACACTTTCAGAGCAGGAATTCCCTCGCTTTGGTTGAAATAGTTGAAAATATGGGTGTCGTAGTTGGAGGACACTTGGAAAGCCTGCGCGGCAAAGTATCTTCTGTCCTCGAGGGTGGTTCCTCCATCTTGGGCCTTCAGTTTTTCTTCCAATTCCCCGTACTGGTTTTTGGAAGCAATGATGATCACATCCTTGAAGTTTTTGGCAGCGGCACGGATGAGGGAGATTCCACCGATGTCGATTTTCTCAATAATTTCTGCTTCTGATGCGTCTGAAGCGACAGTTTCTTCAAATGGATACAAATCCACAATTACCAGGTCAATGGCAGGAATGTCAAACTCAGCTGCCTGAGCCAAATCGCCTTCATTTTCTCTTCGGTAAAGGATGCCTCCGAATACTTTTGGGTGTAGGGTTTTTACTCTGCCTCCAAAAATGGAAGGATACGAGGTGAGTTCTTCCACTGGGATGACTTCAGCGCCTTGTTCTTCGATGAACTTTTGGGTACCACCGGTAGAGTAGATTTTTACTCCGTGTTGCTTGAGTAGGGCAATGATTGGTTCGAGGTTGTCCTTATAAAAGACTGAAATGAGAGCAGATTGGATTTTTTTGACAGCCATTTTTTAGATGGAAAGGTGAGAAATCAAGAAGGGGCAAAGGTAGGAAAAAATGAGGAAAGCCGGGTGGGATTTGTTAAATGGAAAATGGCCTGCATTTGGCAGGCCATATGAAATAGAAGGTACGGCAAATACGGAGTTTTATTCTTGCACCGCTCCAAAGATCATGTTTTCGATTTTCCAGCTTTGGTCTGGCTGAAGCTTCCAAACTATGGTGAAAATTCCAGTGTCAGCGCCTAGTGTCGAATCGCTTTGGGTAAAATTAAGGGAGTACGATCCTGAATAATATGCCAGTTCAGAACTACTTACTGAGGAAATTTTCTGCGTTTTCAGATTAGTAACAGTGGGAAGACTTTGTCTTACCCAATTTTTAACGATGGAGTCCCGGCCTACCATTTGAAAACTGGTGGAGAAAATAACTACACTTTGGTCATGGAAGAAGTTGGCTACGGTGGCAGAGTCGTGGGCATTCCAGGCTACATTCCAGTTTTCCATTAAAGAATCCGCTGAAACTAGGGTTGGCTCTGTAGCAGAAGAAGTTGTTTCTGTTGGGGATTGGCAGGTGAAAGCCAGGCTGAGGCATATCCCTGCTAGGATTAATTTGAGTTCCATGGAGATTGGGTTGAGGGTTTTTGAAAAGATGAAAATCTAACAAAATTTAACCTGATATTTCCCGAAAAACTACTGGTATTTAACAGTTTAAGCGGATTTCTTTTTTGTCGAAACCCTGAAAAAAATCCTTTTTCCAATCAGTATTCTGGGATATTCAATCCCAAAATAAGATCTCTTTTGATTTCCAGAATACCCATGTTTTCCCTAGGCATTTGTATCCCTGAGCCTCCACGATTGGGTCTGTTTTTTTTGATTTCCGAGCTGAGCATCGGATCATCCTCAAAGAGAAAATCGTCCAGGTAATATTCGGATTTTCCGGGTTCTTTGACTGTCAAGTGAATGTGCTCTGGTTCCGTTCCGCTAGGATAAGCTGCCGGTCTGAAGGTATAAAAAGTATATTTTCCATCCATTCCGGTTTTGACCCAGCCCCGGATATAGCCATGGCGGCGAGCCCATCCCTTCTCATCTCCTTTGGTCTCGTAGATTCCTTCCCGGTTGGTGTGGTAGATGTAGAGAATGATTCCTTCAGCTGGAGTCTTTCCATCCTGATGATAGACTGTGCCAGTCAAACGGATTTTAGGTTCGGTGAAGCTAAAATTTGGCAAGGTGTCCACTGGAGTCAATAGACGATCCCCATATTCATGGATAGCCTCACAGCCTTCGCAAGGGCCTCCAACAACTTTTATTTGTTTGGAAGTTTGAGAATGGCAAGAGCCAAGAGTAATGGCAAAAAGCAGAAAAAAGAGCAAGGTTTTCATAGTGAAGGTAGTAAGAATCCTTGCATCAATTTACTGAAATTAAAAGGATTATGATTGGTCTGGATTCCGAAGACAATCTTTGACTTTTTGAAAATCTTCTGCATGGTCTGCCAGCACCATGAGGGTATCCTTACTTTCAATTTCAGTTGAACCTCCCGGTCTGATGTACTGCCCCTTACGTTTGATCATGATGATGAAGGCTGTTTTGGGGAAATTCAAATCCACAATCCTTTTGTTCACGGCTTTGAATTCTGGCAGGATTTCAAATTCCTGCATAGAGGATTTTGGGATGTTTAATACCAGCTTATCGATCTCCGTGATTTTTTTGACTTTCTCAGGCAAGGCCACTCTAAGCCATTTCGCCACGACGGAAAGGGTAGTGCCTTGAATCAAAACTGAGGTCACAGAGATAAAAAACACGATGTTGAAAATCATATTCGCTTTATCGATTCCTGCCAAAAGGGGGTAGGTGGCAAAAACGATCGGCACGGCTCCTCTCAGCCCCACCCAAGAAATATATAGTCTTCTGCGAAGCTTCATTTTGAAAAACATCAGGCTGATCAAAACCCCAACTGGACGGGCTACCAAGATCAAAAACAAGGAAATCAACAATCCAATGCCTAGATAGGGCACGATCTGAGTCGGAAATACCAGCAATCCCAAAGTCAAAAACAAGACGATCTGCATAAGCCAGGCCAACCCATCGTACATCTGGAAAATGGTCTTTTTATGGATAAGCTCTTGATTTCCGAGATAAACAGCACAGAGGTAAATGGCTAAGAATCCATTTCCTCCAATGAAATCTGTTGCAGAAAAAGTGATAAACATCAAAGCAATGACCAATACGGGATAAAGTCCTTCAAATCCTAGCTTGATACCATTGATGATAAATTTACTGGCCCTTCCAAAAGCAAATCCTGCGATGGTTCCAAGAACCATTTGCTGAAGGAAAAGCAAGAGAATGGAAAAAAAGCCCTGTTCCGGATTGGTGACCAACGTCAAAAAGGCAATGGTCATTACATAAGCCATAGGATCATTGCTTCCACTTTCAAGTTCCAGTGTCGGTCTTAAATTTGTTTTCAAGGCGAGGCTTTTCGATCGGAGAATCGAAAAAACGGCGGCTGCATCGGTGGAGGATACAATAGATCCCAACAGCATACTTTCAAAAAAGCTAAAATCCGTCACTGTCCATACAAAGGCACCCACAGAAAGAGCAGTCAAGAAAACCCCTAATGTGGAAAGTGCCAATCCCTCCTTTAGAATTGGTTTGACAGATTTCCAGTTGGTGTCCAGCCCACCTGAAAACAAAATGAAGTTAAGTGAAACCACGCCAATGAATTGGGCAACCTTTGGATTGTCAAAATTGATTCCCCCGATTCCGTCAGAACCGGCTAGCATTCCGATGGCTAAGAACAAAAGTAGGGTAGGTACCCCGAATTTGTAAGAGGTCTTCCCTACTACAATGCTTAGCAATAGTAAAATTGACCCGATTAAAAGGATGTTCTCTATCGTAAGGTTCATCTTGACTTGATTGAATAATTTCAAAGTAAGTCATCAAATTCCTTAGGATTAAACTATCGGAATTGTTTTTTGAGAAAAATTGAGATCCAGGTAAAGGATGGATAAAAAATCTTTAAAGGGTTTTTGAGCGAGTAAAATGATTCTGTACCACCTTATCAAAGAATAATCGAGTCTTTTTGCACTCAAAAATCACCGGCTTAGGCAAAGACCCAAAAAGGGGGATTCCGTCTCCCAAAAGGACAGGGATAACGGTAATTACCATTTCGTCAATCAGATCTTCTTTCAAAAAACTCTGTATAGTCTTTC
Organism: Cyclobacteriaceae bacterium; assembly: GCA_033844545.1. Taxonomy (GTDB): domain Bacteria; phylum Bacteroidota; class Bacteroidia; order Cytophagales; family Cyclobacteriaceae; genus Algoriphagus. The sequence goes on from JAJLJS010000126.1 coordinate 4,325, forward strand.
CTCCATCGATGTAAAGTCTGCCATGGCCTTTCTGGTGGATTTGAGCCAAAACCTCACTCAATGTTCCGTTGACCAATTCGGCTTTGCCCTGGTATTCTTCAGGGATTCCCATCAGCTTATTGCTCAGGACGTAAACGGGCTTCTCATAGGGCCAATCGATGTCAAAAGAGCAGACTTTTTCAAAAGTCCCTCGGCCCATCACCAAGGCATCCACTTCGGCCATAAAACTGGAATATCCGGAATCCACCTGGTTTATTTCCGGAAAAGTCTCCAGCCATTCAATACCTCCTTTGGAATCGGCAATATATCCGTCCAAACTTGTGGCAATAAATACTTTGTTGGCCTTTTCCATTTCTTTTAGAGTAGACTTTCGATTATTTCAGGAAAATATCGATGTTCCAGTGCATGTACTTTATGGGCAATTTCCTCAGGGGTGTCTTCTGGCAATACTGGAGTGGCAGCCTGAAAGATGATTTTCCCTTCATCATAATGCTCATTGACCAAATGAATGGTAATGCCGGTTTCTTTATCCCCAGCTGCTTTGACAGCCTCATGCACATGCATTCCGTACATGCCTTTTCCTCCATATTTTGGCAAAAGGGCCGGATGAATATTGACCATTTTATTCGGGAAGGCGCGGGTAAGCTCGTCAGGTATTTTCAGTAAAAATCCCGCCAGGATTACCCAATCAATTTTTTCTTCCTCAAGTTTTTCCAGCAGGACTCCAGCGTCCATTTCTTTTCTGGAAAAAGTAAAAGTGGGGACTCCGAATTTTTTGGCGCGCTCCAGGACAAATGCATCAGTCTTATTGGAAGCGACCAAGGCTACTGCTGCTTTTTTAGAAGACTGAAAATGTTCCATGATTTTTTCAGCATTGGAACCTGATCCGGAAGCAAGAATGGCGAGTCTTTTCAAAAGATTGGGAGGGTTAGGGGCTCAAAAATAATGGCTTGATATGGAAAACTTTCTATTTTAAACAAAAAAAAAGCGGCCCCGAAAGAGCCGCATTTTTTACTAAAAAAACCAACTTTTTGTGTCAAATGGTTACCATATCTTCTTCCACATCCACGAGGGCTACGGCGCCATGGATGGCTGTCTCATCCAATTCTGAAATCAGAATTTTCAGATCTTCCAAGACGTTTGGATAGGAAAATGTCTGAAGGGTTTTGTAAAGGGAATTTTTGAATAAAGGGAAAGATTTCCGGATGGATCCGCCGAGAATTATTGCCTCGGGTGCCAGGGAATACAAAATCATTTTCAGCAATTCACCCAGATGGTGACCAAACTCATCAAAAGCCCTTTGGGCCACTGGGTCTCCGGCCATTGCCATTTTGGCCATGGTTTTGGGTTTGTTTTTGTAAAAATTCTGGAAAAACTTTCCGCTACAGTAATATTCGTAGTTTTTGTCCAAATATGGTGCGCTGCACCATTCTCCTGCAGCCGAAAATACTCCGGAATAGAGGTGTCCGTTGATGACTATTCCACCTCCTGTTCCCGTTCCCAAGGTGATACCCACCAAATTTTTGAAGGGTTTTCCCACACCGTATTTATGGACTCCTATCGCAAAACAGTTTGCGTCATTGTTGATGAATACAGGTTTGTGGAATTTCTCAGTGAGGTATTTTTTGAGCTCTACATGCTGAAAAGAAGGGATATTGGCAAGTCCCAATACAATCCCTTCCCTAGAATCTACCAATCCTGGAATGCCAATCCCTATTCCTACAAAATCATGCTGTTCGTAGGTCTGGATAAATTCGGCAATGGTATTCAGAATAAACTCCTTGGATTCCTGAGCAGGAGTAGGGATGGATCGGATATCTTCCAAATGCCCATTGACCAAGACCCCACCCTTGATTCCGGTTCCTCCAATATCTAATCCTAAAATGGCCTTGTGCATAGGCTCTGGTTATGGTTTAATGTTTGAATAGGTTTTGAGAAAAAGCAACTGCTATTTGCAGTTTTCTTGTCACGAAGAGGTTTAGAGCATTCCTTCGATGGATTTCTCCAGTTCTCTGGCCGTAGCCAAAAATTCCTCCACATTCATGTCACGGAAGAAAATTAAGCCATGGCTGGCTCTTACCTTTGCCCGCTCGTGTAAATAGAAGTAGTTTTTGCCTAGGAGGAGTTGAATGTCGTTGAGCTGACCTACCCAAGTTCTTTTGGCCACGGTACTGAATTTTCCATTATGGGAATAGCTGGGGAAGGAAGCGTTGACCTGACTGAGATAGCAGTTTGCAAAGGAATCCTCCATGACGGACATATCGCCCAGGGAAACCGGGACAATCACATTGGCTTCGTGAGGCTCGAATTTGAACCAAACGTTTCGATAACCAATGATCCGCAGCTCGCTCGTATCATGTTCTTCTCCCCATTTTTTCACTGCTTCTGCAGTAGCCTGCAATACCTTATAATGCGTGTCTGGGCCGGAACCTTCCGGATCCAAAGTCAGACTGATTTTAGTAGGTTTGATTTTTCGGAACATGTCTACGATCGGCTCTACGTCCCGGGTCTTGTCTGGTTGTTCGGTAAAAATGTCCCCGGTGTAAAATCCAAGTCGCAGGTGGTGCACATTTTTTACCTGTACCCCAAAGTGAGCCCAAACCAATTCTTCCTCAAACTCCCGGATCATTCCCTTGAGCTTTTGGATTTTGGAGGGGTTCTTTTCTCCGTCATAGGAATTTCTCAGAATGCTGATGACATCGTTGATGGTCTCACGAAGCTGAGCTTTGTTTTTGATTTCGTAGATAATTACCAAAGCTCTGACTACCCGATGAGAAAGTCCTCGGCGTCGTGCATCGGCATTTTCCGAGGCGACATTAGTCAGGTAGTGATAGACGTCTTTATCGGTTTTTAGACTGTATCCTACATCAAAGAAGTCTTCATAATTCACCATCTGGATTTTGTTTTCATCCAGTAGTTTTTTGGTATACAGCAGCGTATCAATCACGAAAGTATTGGTCACCGCGGTGAAGCCTGAGGTCAATACAGAGAAATGGGCCTCATTGGTGGGTTCGTTCAGTTGATTGGTGATGTGGGGAAGGATGCCCAAAGAAATATCATCGTGGTGTGGTCCGGTGTGCAGGAGGACTTGATTTTTTTCCTGTTCCAAGCCTCTTGCCAGCTTGGCTTCCACACTTTTCATGACTTGGTTTACCGTATCCTCAGAAAGGTCAGGAATCAGTTTGGTGTATTTATCGGCCTTCAGATCGGACAATTTTAGACGATGGCCATATTTGTTTAATTTTTTGCAAAGCTCAATGACGGCTCTTTCGGTTTTTTCGAAAGTCCATTCGCCTTTTTGGTAATAGGCATCCAGGGAGTCAGTCAGTTTTACAGCCGCTCCTTTGGTCAGGTAGAATCGGCCATTTTTCAATTTTTGAAGGACGGTGGCTGGGTAGACGTTATTCATTTCAGTTTCCAAAGAATCCCGCACGATCCCTGCTTTTGCCTCGCCGGCAGCAATGATGATTCCGACCGCATCCTTGTTGTAAACAATGGTGTCCAGACCGATGGTGATCACCAATCTGTTTGCGGAAACCTCAATTCCCCCCAAGTCTCCTGCCGCTACCGCCTGGGTTTCAAAGTTGGTTTCAGTCAGTCGGGTGACAGAATAAAGATGAGATCCTCGGGTATTGAAGGCAATGTGGCCGTCCGGTCCAATCCCTCCCAGGAAGAATCCGATTCCGCCTTTGTCCCGGATTTTTTGCTCATACTCTCCACACCATTGATCGATCATGTAGATGGAAGTTTGCTGAAGTTTTTCAAGCTCGTTTGCCGGATCTCTGAATCTCAGGGAAAGGTCCACTTTCAGGTCTGGGAATATTTCCTTGAAGTGTTTTCCTTCTGCCAATGGAATTTCGTCTGAATTGATCAGAATGGCATTTTCCTTGGATAGCCCAAAGCCCTGGATGTAAAACTTATTGACATAATCATAAAAGCTATTGTGCTGCTTGGAAGAGATGGGATAGAATTCATCGATTTGCACAAAAGTGAGATCTTTCAAAACAGGCTTTTTGGTAGTGCCGAGGCCATACTTCTCCCGGATTTCCTTGCCTTTCTTACTTTCCCAGTTTTCCAGTAAATATTGGGTCCATTTGATAAAAAACTCCGGAGTCTTTCCGGTAGGTAAGGAGATGACACCTTGAGGATTGGCAGCTGCCCATTCCAAAAATCTGCAGGCAGTCAGCAAGCCCATTTTGGGAAAATTGTCAACGGTAAGGTAGGGTATCAGGGTCGAGATTTTTTCAACTCCGGATTCAGCCAAAAAAGCTTTTTCAACATCGGAAAGAGGGTACTTACTTAACATACTGAATGGACAGATTAGATTGTGTAAGATTTATTGTTTTTAGATTTACCAACTTTTTTCGGATAACAATCGATTGTACACCAAATGAACAATCGAATTTTCCAAAATTTCAGTACTAACTTCTGATTTTCTTCAAAGAGATACTAAGTTATTACTTCTAGCAAAAATAAAAAACTTTGTCGAATAAAAAACAACTTTTATAAAATTTTTATAAAAGTTAAATCTCAACTCAGAAATTATAGACTTCTGGTAAATGAAATTTTGATTCTGGCCTGGAATTCTTCAATAACTTTAAAAATCTCAATCAGCGTGACTTGTTGAACTTTGGTGAGAGATTTGATCAGGAGAAAATTCTTGGGTTTGGTGTGCTTTTCAAGGATCAAAACTGCCTGGTTTTCCAATCTAAGGCTCATCAGGTATTCGAATGCATGGGTAAGCTCCTGGATTTCTTTTTGGGAAAAAACTCCTTTTTCGCCCAATTGGCTGATTCTTTTGGTGGTACTGGTTTCAAAAATGCGATGCTTCAAAGCATAGACTCGGGCTAGGTCTACGATCGGTCTCATTGTCTTTTTAAGGTTGAGTTGTTTTTCACCTTCAATTTCTTCGGTACGGATTTTTTTGAAAAAAGTCAAAGGGGCTTCGTACTGAAGAGCATTGTGGCCCAGATTTACAAAAAATCTTTCCGGTGCTTTTTCGATCAGCATTCCCATGTGAGCTTGAAGTTCCTCCAAGAGATTGAATTCCCCATAAATCGCCCGGCAATCAAAGAAAGTCGAATAATTCATGGCGGTTTCCTGGGAGGCGTCTGAGACCCAGGTGTCGTAGTTGCGCTTCCAGTGGGATAGGGAATGCGTCCATTTTGGATTCATCGCCATCAACTCTCCTTCGCAGAATAAAATTCCAATGGTGTCCAAAGTAGTTGAAACTCTGCTTGCAAACTCCAAAAAGTAGCTTCGGACTTCCTCTCGATGTTCATTGGCCTTGTCCTCGTAAATTATCGCATTGTCTTGGTCTGTCTTCAGGGTCAATTCCCCTCTGCCCTCGCTACCGAAAACGATAAAAACAAACTTCGCCGGAGGAGGGCCCAATTCTTTGACGACCCGCTCAATGACCCGCTGGGTAATGGTATCGGCCACCGTGGTGATGATTTGATTGACATAGCTCGCTTTCATTCCCCTGCTGAGCAGCAAGTGGATGAGCCGGGGCATATTTTCCCATTTTTCTTTCAATTCCGAAAAATGCCTGGACTCTTTCACGGACTGAATAAACATAAAAGGACCCTGGCTTTGCTCTGTCAAAATCTTGGTTCGGCTGATCCATCCCATGTATTGATCCCCTTCCTTGACCAGAAGGTATCGGGCTTTGGTTTGGAACATGAGAATCAGGGCTTCCACCAAACTTGCCTCCGGAGATATAATGACCAGGTCTTTTTCCAAAATCCGTGAGACAGGAGTTTCTGGAGGTATTCCCACAGCCAAAACTTTGTCTCTCAGGGTAAGATCCGTGACAAAGCCCTCAATTTGGGAAATATCTTTTCCGATAAACAAGCAGCTTACCTGCTCTTGGGCCATTTGAGCGGCACATAGGTGAATGGAAGACTCGGGTGCAGCCAAACGAATGGTCCGGACAGTAAGATCTTTGATCTTTTTTGAGTAAAACTGGTCTGAAACAAAAGTTGGAGGCTGTTGCATGGAAGGAAGTTACAAAACCAGACTCGTAAATTTGAAAAAAACAAAACCGCCTCTAAATTATCCTTAGAGGCGGTTCTTTAATTTTTATATTGAATCAGTTCTTATGCGTTGATTCCAAGGGCCTGAGCCATGGTGGCTCCGATTTCAGCCGGAGATTCTACTACATGGATTCCGTTTTCTCTCATAATTCTCATTTTGGCTGCTGCGGTGTCGTCTGCTCCACCGATGATTGCACCTGCATGGCCCATTCTTCGGCCGGGAGGTGCAGTCTGTCCAGCGATAAACCCAACCACTGGTTTTTGGTTGCCATTTTCTCTGATCCATTTAGCAGCTTCTGCTTCGTAGTTTCCTCCGATTTCACCAATCATGACAATTGCGTCAGTCTCTGGGTCATTCATCAGCATTTCGACAGCTTGCTTGGTGGAAGTTCCGATAATCGGATCTCCTCCGATTCCTATAGCCGTGGAGACTCCCAATCCTGCTTTGGCAACTTGGTCAGCAGCTTCGTAAGTCAAAGTTCCAGATTTAGAAACAATTCCGATTCGACCTTGCTTGAAAACAAAACCAGGCATAATTCCGACTTTTGCTTCCCCTGGAGTGATTACCCCCGGACAGTTTGGACCGATCAACACACATCCTCTTTCTTTGATGTAGGGCTTTGCCTTCATCATATCAGCCACCGGAATTCCTTCTGTAATGGCGATGATGACTTTAATTCCTGCGTCAGCAGCTTCCATGATGGCATCCGCGGCAAAAGCCGGCGGGACGAAAATAATAGAAGTGTCGGCACCAGTCATCTGAACGGCCTCTTCTACGGAATTAAACACGGGTCTTTCCAAATGAGTGGAGCCACCTTTGCCCGGAGTCACACCTCCCACGACATTAGTGCCGTATTCGATCATTTGTTGTGCATGAAACGAACCTTCCGATCCGGTAAATCCCTGGACGATTACCTTAGAATTCTTATTGACTAGTACACTCATTAGCTACGCTTGTTAAAGTTTGGCACAAAAATAAAAGAAACCACCCGCTGACAAAAGAAAAGCCCAACATTCTCAAAGGAATTTGGGTTGAGGAATCTTTTTCTAATTTTAGCCCTATGGTCAGGAAAACTTCCCTGTTTTTGCTTTTCGTTCTCAGCTTTTGGTTAAAAAGCCCTGACCTCTTTTCTCAAACGTTCAAATTCAATACCTCCCCGAAAGGAGTCCGGCTGCCGGTTCAGAATGTTTTGCAGATCGAGCAGGACACCTTGGGGCAAATGTGGTTTTCGACCTCCAGAGGCGTGGTGTATTCCGATGGGATCCAGACCTACAGTCTCCCCGATACGGTGGTGAGAAAATTCATTTACCGCATTTCCATACATAAAGATGAGGATGGTACGATGTGGCTTTTTAATGCCAGCGGGCTTCCGGTACTTTATAAGGGGGACGCCAAGCAATGGGAGGAAGTGCCAATTCCTGCAAAATTCAAAGGGAAATTTGCACCAGGGATACGATTTCTGTCGGTAGGTAAATCTCAGGAGAAGGTGTTTTTTTTGGACTGCGAGAATCATTTGTTGTCCTGGAAAAATGGGGAAAAAGAAATCACGGAGATCCAAAGAGACCCTGAATTGACCGGATATCTGCAATCGGTCCTCAACTTGAACGGGAAGCAATTGTTAATCTTTGAAAATGGGACCTTTCTTTATGAAAATGGATTCTTAAAAAAATATGATTTCAAGGGGATTCCCCTTCCCTCCCCTCCGGTCCTGGTCAAAAAGTCTCCCAAAGGGAGGTATTATTTTATGGGGAAAAACTATCTGGCTCACGGTCCGGATGCGGAAACACCCGAAGTCATGATTGATAAAGATTTTTCCAATTCAGACCTCTCCGTTTCTCCATACTATTCATTGGATTTTGCAGAGGAGATTGTGTTTTATCATTACAACTCTCAGTTGAAAAAATATCATCCTGCCAGCCAGGGGCCGGTGCTTTTGGATCTGGGCTATTTGTTCAAATCCAATGTTTTACAATGCCTATTCGTAGATCGGGAAGGAATTCTCTGGGTAGGGGCAAGCAGGGGATTGGCAAACAATAACAGCCAAATTTTCCAAAATTACGGAGCAGAATTCCCCGGGTTTTTGGCGGAAGAAATTTCGGCAATCGCTGATTTGGGCAATGACGAATATCTCCTAGGCTTAAACAATGGGTTACAGGTTTTTTCCAACAATGAGATCAGGACTATCCTGAAAGATGAAAACCGAATGGGTAGCCCAAATCAAAGGATCATCAATTTTTCCAAAACCGGAAAGGGGGAAATTCTTTTCTCTTCGAATTGGGGCGGAGTAGGGGTCTATGACATGCAGACCCAAAAGGCCAAATTGATCAGTCCCAAACTTTCGGATAATGTGTCTTCTGTGCAGGTGGATGGGGATAGTGTTTTTCTGACCACTCCGGAGGAAGTTTATCATACTTCCATTCAATCCCTGAAAGAAGGGAATTATGGACATAACCTTACCGAGGAAATCAACAAAAATATCGGGCCTGTAAAAAACTTTTTCCGAAAAGCAGGAAGGTTAACAAACGGTAAAATCATCGTGATGCGGGCCAGTCGGTTGGAGAATCAATTTCCTGTCGTAGAAACGCCAAAATACTTCTTGGGAGAGGGGTATGATTATTTGGAATTGCCGGACGGAAGCATCCTTTTTGGGACCGAATACGGGCTAAAGGTCTTCCGGCAAGGATATGTGGGGTATTACCTGTATTTGCAGAAGGCGATCACGAATCCCGTCTATACCTTGTTTTATGAAGAGGCCACCGGCTGCATATGGGTAGGAACGGACAACGGGATTTATGTATTGGGGAAAGGGAAAATCAGCCATTTTAATGAATCGAGTGGATTGGTGGGAGACGAAATCAACCGGGGCGCAATGATTCTGGCCAGTTCCGGCAAAGTCCTGATCGGAACCCAAAAAGGATTGTCCATTTATTCAAACCAATCAAGTTTTTATGCCAAAGGAAAGCCTCAGATTTTCATCAAAAAACTGGAGGTAGGCCTGGAGGAATTGTCCGGTGGGGATGGACAGGCTTTTCCTTATTCCAAAAATTCAGTCCGGGTGGAATTTTCCGCCCCTGCTTTTGACGGATCCAAGGAGTTATGGATCCATTACAGACTTGCCGAGACCGATTCGGTAGAATGGCTAATTCTCAAACAACCCCGAACCAATGAGCTATTTTTCCCTAATCTTGAAGCAGGGAAATATACTTTTGAAATAAAGGCTTCTTATGATGGTGAGGTGTTTTCGGATACCTTACAATCAGCCACTTTTGAAATACTTCCCCCATTTTACCTCAGGCCCTGGTTTATTGTTTTGACAGTTTTGTTTTTAGTAGGAGTCGGGGTTTTGATTAATATTTTGTACCGCCAAGTGAAGAACGTGGGGCTACTCCGAACCGAGGTGGATCAAAAAAGCAAGGATAAACTTTTGGCTGAACAGCAGTTTAAAAACGTGTGGGCCGGCTCGCAAGATGGAATGATGCTGTTGCTCGACCGGGAGGTTATCCTTACGGTTAATCCGGCCTTTGCCGATTTGATGGGAAAAGAAGTGGCGACTTTGGAAAACAGAGCCATATGGGACCTTTTTGAATCCGGCTTTTCTGAGGAGAAATTTCTGAAGCTATTGCCTTCCGGAGAGGAGGAAGAATTGGGCAAAAGCCATTCTGTTGAAATCCAGATCCCCTGGAAATCCGGTCCCTTGGAAATGTCAGTTTATTCCGTGCTGTTGGAAAAGGATTTTGCCGGCAAAGAGCTTGTCCTCTGCGTGTTTAAGGACATTACTTTTCAAAAACTGACCGAGAAAAATCTAAAGGAGGCCAAAAATAAGGCCGAAGAAGCCAACCGTTTCAAAACCAGCTTGCTTTCCAATATCAGTCATGAAATCCGTACTCCCATGAACGGGATCATTGGGGGAGCTGAGCATATCATGATGGTAAGGACTGAGGATAAGGAGCTGCAGGCGATGATGGATATCATTTTGCAAAGTGGTGAAAGACTTCTCAGCACCATCAATTCTCTGCTGGACCTTGCCAAAATTGAAGCCAATAAAATGCCGGTAATTCTGAGGCCTACTCAGGTCAACAGCTTCATTCGCGAAGTATCCCAGGTCCATCTGAATATGGCGGAGAGAAAAGGACTGCAGATGGAAATTCATTTTCTGAACCCGGAATTTGAGGCAAAAATCGACCGGAGGTTTTTGGAAATTATTCTGAATAACCTCTTGGGCAACTCCATCAAGTATACAGATTCCGGGAAAATTACCCTCAATATCGGAAAGTCTGCAGACTCCTTGATCATGGAATTTATTGATACCGGAATCGGCATGTCACCGGATTTTCAGCACAAGATGTTTGATGCCTTTGAACAGGAAAGTACCGGAAATGACCGATTGTATGATGGCTCCGGCTTAGGCCTGAACATCACCAAAAATCTGGTCAATCTCTTGGGAGGAAGTATTCTGGTATGGAGTGGAAAAAAATCAGGAACCCGGGTGAAGGTAGAAATCCCCTTGTCAAAGACTTAAATTTTGTATTTTACCTTTCGATAGACGACCACTCTTAATTTATTCATGTTTACACTCAAAATCCTCATTGTTGAGGACGATTCTGTCTCCGCACTCTTGCTGCAAAGAGCTTTGGAGAAAAATGCACACCAGATCATCGGAATAGCAGATTCCGGAGAAAAGGCTCTGGAAATTCTCGAGGAAAACCGTGCAGATATTGTCATGATGGATATCAATCTGGCAGGGGAGCTTGACGGAATCAAAACCACCGAGATCATCAATGAGAAATTTGATATCCCAGTGGTCTATCTCAGTGCAAGTTCTGATGCGGAGACCTTGAACAAGGTGGTGGGAACCAATCCAAGCGCCTATGTCATCAAGCCCTTCAACATCCGCGAGTTGAACATGGTGATCGAATTGGCGATTTTCAAAGACAGAAAAGAAAAAGAGCTCCAAAAGCTAAACAATGAACTTGAGGAGAAAGTAAAGCAAAGAACTGCTGAACTATACGAAGCGAATAAAGAACTGACCAAGGCCCTGGAAAAAGAGCGGGAGATCAATGAACTCAAGTCCAGAATTGTCCTGAATGTATCCCATGGCTTCAAAACTCCCCTGACCTCCATCCTTAGTTCGGCTCAGCTGCTGCAGATTTATGCCGAAAAGGATCATCCTTTCAAGCAAAAAATTGCAAAACATGCCTCGAAAATTGAGAATTCGGTAAGAGCTCTGAATAATCTGCTGACCAGTGTGCTTTTCTTTGGAAAAGCCGATGAGAATAAACTGGAGTTTCGTCCCAAAAAGATTTTCACCGCTGCATTTGTAAAAGAGGTCATCGATACCGTGAATGCCGGGATCGAAAATAATGTGCAAATCAAATCTGAAATCGGGGATATGCCCAAGACCATCACCTCAGATCCGGAGCTGGTATATCAGGTTTTGGAAAATCTGCTCTCCAATGCTGTAAAGTATTCCAAAGAGGGTAAGCAAGTGGACTTTCAGATGAAAATTGAAAATGGAGTTTTGGAGGCCATTGTTAAAGACAAAGGAATCGGAATTCCCAAATCCGAACAAAGCAAACTATTTGACCGTTTCTTCAGGGCAAAAAATGTCGGAATAGTGGAGGGCTCAGGTCTTGGTCTTTCGATTGTCAAAAAATGCCTCGAAGTATTGAAAGGCAATATCGAATTTGTCAGTGAACAGGACAAGGGGACAACTTTCCGGGTGACCATTCCAGTAAAATAACCATGCTTTTACATACCAAAGACCTGAAATTTGCTCATCCGGGGCAAATGGAATTGCAATTTCCGGATATTCAACTCCAGGCCAATGAATCTCTGTTGATTTTGGGGAAATCAGGAAGCGGGAAGTCTACGCTTCTGAACCTTCTTGCCGGATTACTTGCTCCCAAAACCGGAGATATTCAACTAGCAGGAGTCTCTATTTCCAAGCTGTCTGGCCATGAATTGGATACATTCCGAGGCAAAAATATTGGGATTGTTTTTCAGAAGCCACATTTGATCTCCGCATTAAACGTCCGGCAAAACCTGGAGCTGGTTCATTATTTTTCTCCCAAGAAAGGCCAGGACATTACTCATCTTCTTGAAGAATTGGGCATAGCCCAAAAAGCTAACTCTTCAGTGCTTACCCTCAGCGAGGGGGAAGCACAGCGGGTTTCCATTGCAAGGGCCTTGGCAAATGCCCCCAAATTGATTTTGGCAGATGAGCCTACCTCCAGCCTGGACGATGAGCATGCTGAAAAAGTCATTCATCTGCTGAAATCCCAAGCCCAAAAAATCGGCGCAGCGTTGGTGATTGTGACGCATGACCAGCGGGTGAAAAATCAAATTTCCAATTTTATTGAAGTCTCCGCCATATGAATCTTTTTAAAATCAGTTGGAAGTACTTGACCTTTAGGCCTTTGTCTACAGGTTTGAATGTGTTTTTGTTAGCCTTGGGATTGGCCATCATTACGGTGTTGCTGTTGGTTCAGGATCAGTTTGAAAAGAAAATGAATCAGGATGCTGCAGGAGTAGACTTGGTCGTAGGAGCCAAAGGGAGTCCCTTGCAGTTGATTCTTTCCTCCGTCTACCATGTGGATTTTCCGACAGGCAATATCAAAATGGAGGAGGCACAAAGGCTTTCCAGAAATCGTCTGGTGAAAAATGTGGTTCCTTTGGCCATGGGGGATAACTATCAGGGATATCGGATATTGGGCACCAACCACGATTACTTGGAATTGTATCAGGCCGAACTGCAGGAAGGTAAAGAGTGGGAATATCCCTTTGAGGTGGTTTTGGGTTCTGAAGTCGCCAAAACCAGAAACCTAAAGCTTGGAGATGAATTTACCGGAAGTCATGGGATCAGTCAGGGAAGCCATGACCATGATGCCCACAATTTTGTGGTTACAGGAATCCTAAAGCCCAAGGGGAATGTTTTGGATCGGTTGGTGTTGACCAGTATTGAATCCGTTTGGTACACCCATGATGAGGAAGAGTCTGCGGAAGAGGCCGGGGAAAGTGACCCTGAAGAAAGCTCCTCCATGGACTTGCCCGAATCAGCTAGTGAGGCTATAGATCCTCATGAACGTTTTCATCTCCCAGTTGCTAAAAAAGGTTTCCCCACCTCAGACCAAGACCGGGAAGTCACTTCCTTGCTCCTTCAGTTTAGAAACCCCATGGCGGCCATTCAGCTTCCCCGGATGATTAATTCGGGAACCAACATGCAGGCTGCATCCCCTTCTTTTGAAATCTCCAGGCTGTTTGAAATGTTGGGAGTTGGCATCAGCTTGCTTCGGGGGATAGCGATTATCCTGATTCTAGTGGCAGGATTGGGAATTTTTATTGCCTTATATAACTCCTTAAAAGAAAGGAAATATGATTTGGCGATTCTCAGAACCCTGGGAGCCTCCAGATTCCAGTTGCTTGTCTTGGTATTTTTGGAGGGGATTTTATTGACCACATTGGGAGCGGTATTGGGAATTCTATTGGGACACAGCTTTTTGGCTGTATTGGTAAATCTAGGAGACCAAATGATTGTGGCTTCGATTCAGCCTTGGATTTTTCTTCAACAAGAACTTTGGATCCTCGTTTATGCCTTGGGAGTAGGAGTTTTTGCCTCTCTTATTCCTGCTTGGTCCGCTTACCAGACTAGTATTGCAAAGCAATTGACAAAAGCTTAAATCGCAGTCTAATGATTAGAATAATGAAAAAAATCGCTGGAGTCTCTGGGTTATTATTACTTGTATACCTGTTTATTGGATCCGTTCAGGCTCAGGCACAAGGGGTTTGGAAGAGTCTGTCCGAGGTTTCTTACAAAATCGGCGAGGATCAATATGGAGAGCTGTATGTTCCGGTCTTTTCTGAAAACATCAAAAAATTAGAGGGGAAAGTGGTGGAAGCCGATGGTTATATCATTCCTTTTGAAGGAATGTTTAAGCCCAATCACATTATTCTTTCCAGTTTGCCCTTGGCGGAATGTTTTTTTTGCGGCTCAGGTGGTCCTGAGACCGTCATGGAAGTCATGCTCACCAAACCAATTCAATACACCTCCAA
>JAJLJS010000127.1:0-13120 GCA_033844545.1 Cyclobacteriaceae bacterium
TTTGTCAACGGTCGACAGTCCACAGTCAACGGATTTTCACTGTGGTTTGATGACCGTGGACAGTTGACTAGATAAAAACATGCTCCAACTCCAAAACCTCCACCACCTCGCCATCATTTGTTCCGACTTTGAGAGGTCGAAGAAGTTCTACACCGAAATATTGGGCTTTGAAATTATCCAGGAAGTGTATCGGAAAGAAAGAGATTCCTATAAACTGGATCTATCCTTAAATGGAAACTATTTGATAGAGCTTTTTTCCTTTCCCAATCCTCCTGCCCGGGTTTCCCGTCCTGAGGCCTGTGGGCTGCGTCATTTGGCTTTTTCAGTCTCCCATATCGAATCTGAAGTGAAAAAGCTTCGTAACTTAGGAATCCCGGTTGAGGAAATCCGAATTGATGAATACACTGGAAAGAAATTCAGTTTTTTCTCTGACCCGGATGGATTACCCCTTGAACTTTACCAGCATTGACCATGGCAGAAAATAAAACTAAACCCAGCGATGTATCGGTTGATGAATTTATCAACCAAGTAGAATCTCCCAAAAAACGGGAAGATGCCTTTGAATTAAAGAAAATAATGGAAGAAGTGACCGGAGAAAAGGCTGTGATGTGGGGTCCTTCTATCATCGGATTTGGCAGCTATCATTACCAATATGATTCCGGGCATGAAGGGGATGCCCCCATCGTGGGATTCTCACCAAGAAAAGCTGCGATTTCCCTTTATTTATTGGGATGTGCGACCCAAGACACTCAACCACTTTTGGAAGGGCTCGGCAAATACAAAAGAAGCGTGGCCTGTATTTATGCCAACAAACTAGCGGATTTGAATACCGATGTTTTAAGGAAACTTATTGCCAAATCCTACCAATCCACCAAAGCCAAGTATCCTACCAAATGATTTACCATATTCTGAATGGAGATGCGCTAAGGGAGCAATTTCCTGCCGAAATCCCCGGGGAAAGAATCGTATTCAGGGAATGCCTGGTCGATGGACCTGTCAAACCTAAACCCGGTCAGGAACTTTGGAGATTACGGGCAGAATTTATCCATTCAAGTTATCCCGATGCCTCGTTCCAAGATTACGAAAAGTACTCCTACCAGGAAATCCTGAAAATAAAAAGCATCCCGGAGGATAGTAAGATTTATTGCTGGTTTGAGGAGGATCTGTTTTGTCAGGTAAACCTTTGGTTTGTCTTCAATTACCTGAAAAATCATCCTGCTGAGGTCTTTTTGATACTGCCCTACCCTGACTCCCCTTATCATTTTTCCAGATTGGGAAAAGAGGATTTGATTGAGAGTTTTGAGAAAAAAGCACATCCCATTAGTCAGCGGGAACGCACGGTCTTGGGAGATCTTTGGATTCATTTTCAGGATGAAAATGTCTTTGAAGCCTTGCATATCGCCAGCCAGTTTACAGAAAGATTTCCGTTTCTTAAAGCTGCTGTGGAGGCCTGGAGAGACATGATTCCCCTGGGAGACTATCCGGGTAAGCCCATGGCTACGCTAAAGGAAATTGACCGGGAATTGAATACCGAGGATTTCGGTCAAGTATTTCGGGAATTCCAAAAGCGATTGCCCATCTATGGTTTTGGAGATACTCAGGTCCTGAGCTACTGGAAAAAAATCAAAAAAGAGGGAAGCTAATCCCTCTTTTGACTAAGTAGTCAAGTCCCGGAGAACCTGTTCTGAATTGGCCAGAGCTTTCCGGTATTTTTTCATGGTTACCCAAGAAAAAATATAGACCAAAATGATTCCCACCGGTACATATACCATCCAAAACTGCCTGCTGGACAGCAAATTTATCTTTCCCAGTAGCTCTGCCAATGGAGGTAAAATACTGATCGCAAACAGCCCGGACAATAGCATGGCCACGCGCTGAACTTTCCAGAAATACATCCGGCTCTTGGTGAATTTTTCCAATATCTCCGCTGGCTTTCCGGAAGACATATCCAAAGTTCCCAATCGATAAAGCCCCGTCAAACTCAAAACCGGCAAGAGAACCATTAGGACCGTATTAAAAATCGCCAGAGCCTGATTTCCGGGAAATTCCAGATTTCCAATTTGGAAAACAAAAAATCCGGCATAGGCAAAGCAGATCACTGCCCCTAAAATCTCCGGAAGGTATATTCCCCCCAGCTTATTCATATAATTTTTCTTAGTCATTTTCATGAGTTGTTCTTTTTTGATTTTTTCCTGTTGTTCTACTTTCTGGCTGAGATCAGCCCAAAGAGATTTCATTTCCTCGAGTTCCATGATCCTGTTCTTAGGCATTGAGTTCAGCTTTTAATTTTTGTTTGATTCGGGACATTTTTGTACCCACATTACTGACCGACAATCCGGTGATCTCTGCAATTTCTTCATGGCTTTTTCCTTCCAGATAGAGAAAAATGATCCCTCTGTCCAGTAGGTTAAGCTTGCGGATTTGCAGATAGAGCTGCTGGATTCGGTCTTCCTTTTCTGGCTCTGATTCGTCCTGAAAATCCATCCGCAGTTCATCCATGGGAACTACCGATACTTTTCGCTTCTTTTGGTTAAGGTGCGTAATCGCCGTATTCATTCCCACCCGATAGAGCCAAGTGCTTGGTCTGGAAGCCTTTTTAAACCGGTCAAAAGACTTCCAAGTCTGAAATACGATTTCCTGATAGAGATCTTGCTGCTCTGCCCAGTCGTCGGTGTAAATCGATGAAATTTTGTAAATCAAGCCTTGGTGCTGATGGATTAGATTTACAAATTCCTCTTCTTGGTTCATCGAAATGCTTTTGAACTATTAGTCTCCCTTCTTCAAAAAAAATCACAGGTTGACAGTTTTTTTTTTAAGGTACCCTAAAATTGAAACTTGTCCATGCATATTTTGGGCCCTGCTGCAATTCCTGTTTCCAAGCAAGCAGACCAAGAGGGTACTTTATTTGGCAAAAGGAGCTTTTTTGTCAGGAGTAAGCTTCCAACCAGCCCTTGCACAAAAAAATCAAAATGAAGGTAAAACAAAAAGGACAGCCCCTCTGAATGGACTGTCCCTGGAGCGGGTAATGAGGCTCGAACTCACGGCCTTCAGCTTGGGAAGCTGACGCTCTACCAACTGAGCTAAACCCGCTTGATAAAGCGAATGTAGGAACAAGTATCGGAATTTTTCAAGGCTTGCCCATTCATTTTTTCCAGACTCACTTCTTTAATTTTCCTATCTTCAAGGCATGCGATGGCATCTAGATTTTCCAATTCCTCCATTTCCTTTTCCTATCTCCCATTCCGGAAAAATCCTCAGTATGGGGTCCTGTTTTGCCCAAGTCATCGGGCAAAAAATGCAGGATCACAAACTTGACGTGTTGATCAATCCCTTTGGCACCATCTTTCATCCCAAAATCCTTGCAAAGTTGCTGAATCAAGCTCTATCTCAGGATGCAATGGATGAATCGGGGATTTTGGAACGGGATGGCCTTTATTTCCATTATTCTGCCCATTCAGACTTGAAAGGAAGCAGTGTAGTGGAATTGAAGGGTGTTTGGAAGAACAGAATGGAAGAATCCCGAACCTATCTTTCCCAGGGTTCCCATTTAATTTTGACATTTGGCACTGCATGGCTCTACGAGCATGTGGATTTTGGCCCGGTCGCCAATTGCCATAAACAAGCGCAAAAGATTTTTGAAAAAAGGCTTTCAGGCTTGGAAGAGTTGGTCTCCGATTGGGAGATTACCTTCGGTAATTTGTCCCGGATTTTTCCTGATCTAAAAATCATCCTGACTGTCAGTCCGGTCCGCCATATCAAAGATGGAATTCCGGAAAACCAACTCAGCAAAAGCCTGCTAAGAGTCCTTTGTCATGAGTTGGAAAAAAGATTTGAAAACGTAGCCTATTTCCCAGCTTACGAAATCGTCATGGATGAATTGCGGGATTATCGCTTTTACAAATCCGACCTGATCCATCCCAGCCAAGAGGCTGAAAACTACATCTGGGAAAAGTGGAAAAAGGCTTGCTTTACAAGCCAAACGCAAGAAAAAGTCAAGGAAATCGAAAAGATCAATCTGGACCTGGCTCACCGACCTTTGAATCCCGATTCAGATTCTTATCGAAAATTCCTCCAAAACTTAAAGACAAAGCTGGAACGATTGAATGGGGAATTTGATTTTTCCAGAGAGATTGATTTCGTTTCAGAAATATTAAATCCCCCTAACTCCCATTAAAAGGGGGAATCTATTTCGTGCAATTTTCAATTCATCATTCTCAATTCATAATTCATAAATGCCCAATCGTCTCCTTCATTCCCAGAGCCCCTATCTCCTTCAGCACGCACACAATCCTGTGGACTGGTATCCTTGGGGGCCGGAATCTTTGCAAAAAGCAGAAGCGGAAAACAAGCCGATTTTGGTTTCCATTGGATACTCCGCCTGCCATTGGTGTCATGTGATGGAGCGGGAAAGTTTTGAAGACCAAGTCACGGCTGACTTGATGAATGAACACTTTGTCTGCATCAAAATCGACCGGGAAGAGCGTCCCGACATCGACAATATCTACATGGATGCCGTACAGGCAATGGGACTTCAGGGAGGCTGGCCCCTGAATGTATTTCTCATGCCTAACCAAAAGCCTTTCTATGGAGGAACATATTTCCCAAATCAAAAGTGGAAGCAACTCCTGGCCAATATCGCCGATGCCTTTGCCAAGCACGAGGACCAGTTGGCCGAAAGTGCAGAGGGTTTTGGAAAAAGTCTAAGTAGAAAAGAAACCGAGAAATATGGGATCTCTGCAAGAATTGGAGATTTGGACCCTGATGAATTGACCGAAATCATCACCAAGCTCAGTGCTCAATTTGATCCGGAATGGGGAGGAATGAACCGAATTCCAAAGTTTCCCATGCCGGTTATTTGGAGCTTTACGCTGGATTACGCCCTACTTTCCAACAATGAAAGCCTGAAAGAAAAGGTCTTTTTTACCTTGAAAAAGATCGGCATGGGTGGTATCTACGACCATCTTCGGGGCGGTTTTGCCCGGTACTCGGTCGATGGGGAGTGGTTTGCCCCGCATTTCGAAAAAATGGGCTATGACAACGGTCAATTGTTGGAGCTATATGCCAAGGCCTATCAAGTAAGCCAGGATTCCTTTTTTCTGGAGAAAGTACAAGAAACTGCGGAATGGCTTCAAGCCGAAATGCTGCAGGAAGAGGGCGGATTTCATGCAGCACAGGACGCGGATAGCGAAGGCGTCGAGGGGAAATTTTATACCTGGACTTATGCCGAACTTCAGGACTTGGTGGGGGAAGATATGCCCTGGTTTGCCAAACTATTCACCTTAAAACCCGGAGGAAACTGGGAAGAGGGAGTCAACATCCTCTTTCAAACCCAGTCCTACGAGTCCATTGCAGAGGAATTTGGCCTGAGCCTGGACAGCTTAATGGCCAAACTAGCTATGCTCAAATCTCAATTACTGGAAGTTCGGAATCAAAGAATTTTCCC
Source organism: Cyclobacteriaceae bacterium (assembly GCA_033844545.1). GTDB lineage: Bacteria > Bacteroidota > Bacteroidia > Cytophagales > Cyclobacteriaceae > Algoriphagus. The sequence goes on from JAJLJS010000127.1 coordinate 5,444, forward strand.
AGGAAAGGATGATAAAATTCTGGCGGGTTGGAATGGGATGATCAGCTCTGGATTGATCCAGGCCTATTATGCTACGGGAGAAAAAACACTTTTGGAGCTCGCCCTGCGCAATTTGAAATTTATCCATACCCAAATGAGTCCAAAAGGCATCCTCCACAGAACCTATAAAAACGGGGTGGCTTATACCCCTGGATTTTTGGAGGATTTTGCAGCAGTGATTCGGGCGGATCTGATGGGCTTTGAGGCTTCGGGTGATTTCTATTTTCTGGAAAAAGCCAAAAATCTCACCGACTACTGCTTGAAACACTTTTACGATGAAATGGATGGATTTTTCTATTTCAACAATCCCCATGAAGAGAAGCTTATAGCCGATAAAAAGGAGCTTTTTGACAATGTCATTCCTGCTTCCAACTCGGTAATGGCGCGAAATCTTCATCGCCTGAGTTTACTTACCTATTCTGAAAATTACGGAGAAATCGCCCAGAAAATGCTGGGAGGCATGAAGGAACTGATTACCCGAGAGCCTGGATTTTTGTGTAATTGGGCACATTTTTACCTGGAAAGCCTGGTTCCAACGGCAGAAATCGCCATTGTTGGGAAGGGAGCTCAAGCGAAAGCCTTGGAGTTCTTTCAATCCTACGTTCCCAATGCCGTTCTTGCCTGGTCAGAATCCCTGACAGAAAATGCCCCGATTTTACAGGGAAAGACGCCCGATCCGGCACAAAATGCCTTAATTTATGTGTGCTTTGACCGAGCTTGCCGCCGGCCGGTGTCAAGCCTTCAGGAAGCATTAGCCCAATTACCTTATTTAGCCTGAGTTTTGGAAAGTCTCTTTGCAGATCAAGATTTTTTGGAGAAAAACAGCGGAAACAACTTCGCGGATATCATTCTGCCTGTACCGATTCCCAAAATGTTCACGTACAAAATCCCTTCCCTCCTGAAACCTCAGATTCAGATCGGACAGCGGGTGATTGTACAGTTTGGGAAAAAGAAAGTCCTTACCGGAATCATCGGAAAGGTTCACAATAAGCCGCCTCAGGCTTATGAGGCCAAGCCTATTTTGGATATTTTGGAAGACCAGCCCAGCGTCAACCCTCTCCAAATCCGGTTTTGGGTATGGATGGCTGAGTACTATTTCTGTCATATCGGAGAGGTCATGCATGCGGCATTACCCTCCGGACTTCGGCTTTCCTCCGAAAGTAAGATTCAGGCAAACCCCAATTTCGATCCTGAGACCAGCAAGTATCCCTTGGATATTCGGGAGGAAAAAATTCTCGAGGCCCTGGAAAACCAAGCCGAATTGAGCTATGAGGATTGCGAAAAAATCCTGGGAATCAAGACCATTCACCCCATTCTCAAAAGCCTGGTAGCCAAGGAAGCAATTTTGATTTTTGAGAAAGTTCAGGAAAAATACAGTCCCAAAGTGGAAACCAGAATCCGTTTGGTTTCGCAAATCGCCTTGGACAAAAACGCCATTCAGGCAGTGTTTGAGGCTGTTCAGGGCAAACCCAAACAAGAATCCATCCTTTTGAAATACCTGAGAGACGTGCCGGTTTTTCAGCGGCCCCAACTCAATGAAAAAGGTCTGGACAAAACCACTCTTTTGGAAGAGGGAGATTCTGAAAGCTCACTCAAAACGCTGATCAAAAACGGTGTGTTTGAATCCTTCAAGCATGTTGTCAACCGGATAGAAGAGGAAAAAGCCGAACGGGAAGCTTCCAAGCTTTCTTCCACCCAACAAGCTGCGCTGGAGGAAATTAAAAGTCATTTTGAAACCAAACAGACGGTTCTGCTCCATGGAGTGACCGGTTCCGGTAAAACCGAAATTTACATTCAATTGATTCAGGAAGCTCTGGAAAGTGGCTCTCAGGTTCTTTTTTTGCTTCCTGAAATTGCTCTGACCACCCAGATCGTAGGTCGGCTTCGCCAGGTTTTTGGGACACAAATGGGGGTTTATCATTCTAAATATTCGGACAATGAACGGGTGGAAGTATGGAATGGGGTGATTTCAGGCAGATTTTCCTTTGTGGTGGGCGTACGCTCTTCGATTTTTCTTCCCTTTGATAGTCTGGGCTTGGTGATTGTGGATGAGGAACATGAGCCAAGCTACAAGCAGTTTGACCCGGCGCCGAGATTCCATGCCCGGGATGTTGCAATCATGCTGGCCTATTTTCACCAGGCAAAGACTATTTTGGGCTCAGCCACCCCTTCCTTCGAGACCTATTACAATGCCAACCAGGGAAAATATGGGTACGTCCAGATCAATCATCGGTTTGGAGATGCCAGCCTTCCGGAGTACCACTTGGCCAACCTTTCGGCGGACCGAAAAAAAAACCTCCTCAAACTGGATTCTACCCGGATCTTAAGAGAAAATATTCAGCATGCCCTGGACAAACAGGAGCAGATCATCGTATTCCAAAACCGGCGGGGATACTCCCCCTACGTCCAATGTGAGGATTGTGGCTGGACTTCCGAATGTGTACAATGTGACGTGAGCCTGACCTATCACCAGTTTGCGGAGGAAATGCGATGTCATTATTGTGGCTACAAGGAGAAAGTTCCCGGCTCCTGCCCTGCCTGTGGGAGTACGCAGTTGAATACGCAGGGTATGGGCACCGAAAGAATTGAGGAATCTTTGGGTTTGCTTTTTCCGGAGGCCAGATTGGGAAGAATGGATCTGGACACCACCCGAAACAAATATGGTTATCAGCGGATTTTGGATGAGTTTTCAGCAGGACAGATCGATATTTTGGTGGGTACGCAAATGATCACCAAGGGGCTGGATTTTGGAAAAGTCACCGTAGTGGGAATCTGGGATGGAGATCGGATTTTGAATTTCCCGGATTTCCGTGCCGGGGAAAGGGCCTACCAGCAAATTACCCAGGTAGCCGGACGGGCAGGCAGAAGGGATGTTCAGGGAAAAGTAATCATTCAAACTAGAAACCCGGAAAACGATCTGTATGAAAAAGTGATTCGAGGGGATTATTTTGAGTTTTTCCGTCAGGAAATGCTTGACCGGAAAAAGTACTTTTATCCCCCATTCGTCAAATTGGTCAAAATCACCACGCGGCATACAGACTTCAAAACGGCCGAAAAGGCTGCCCATTCCCTCCATCATCAAATGGCCAATTTGCCCGTAAAGAAAATAGTCCTAGGGCCCGAAAAAGCAATCATTGCCCGGGTAAAAAATCAATATCAGTTTGAAAGCCTGATCAAATTGGACAAGGCTGGAGCTTCGCAAAGCACATTCAAAGAAGGGCTTTGGGCGATCATGGAAGAGCTGCAAACGCATCCTGAATTCAGGTCAGTCCGCTGGGTGGTGGATGTCGATCCTAATTGAATACTTCTGATTTTTGACAGGCAGGAAAGAGAATCAGGAAATTTTGAGTTTATTGAAGTTTGCTTATCCCACCTTACCATGCAAAGATTTCTCTTGATCTGTGACCTCAAAGATGAGCCAGAAGCCATCCAAGCTTATGTGGAATGCCATAAGGCCGTGGCTCCGGAGATTTTGGAAAGTATTGGTGTGGCTGGGATTACCAACATGAGCATTTACCGCTGGCACAATCGCCTGAGTATGATTTTGGATGCAGTCGATGAATTCAGCTTTGAAAAAAAGGCCGCGTTGGACAATGCCAATCCTAAAGTCCAGGAATGGGAGGCGTTTTTAGGTCAATTCCAAACCAATCTTCCCGGCACTCCTTCCAATTGGAGATGGGCGCTTTGTGAGAAGATTTTTGAGTTTAAAGCAAATAATAGTTATCCTGAGTAATTGAAGATTGAATGGTCTTGGATGGTGAAAATAAAGAACAATATCCTATGATCAGAAGATAAAATAAATTATCGTATTTTCAAACGATATAGTATAATATCGTATATTTAGATGATATTTAGACTTATCGTTGATACTTAAAGTAATCCTGCTCATGATTGCAGTACTTAAAGGGGACATCATTCATTCCAGAAAGCTTTCCAATCCTGAACCTTGGCTAGTACCACTTCAGGATCTTTTCGGTCAATGGGGAGATTCGCCCAAAAATTGGGATTTGGTTTGGGGAGATTTTTTTCAGCTGGAAATACCCAATCCTGAGGAAGCTCTTCATAAAACAATTCAGATAAAAGCACTGATCAAAAAAGTACAAAACCAAAACACAGGAAAAATCTCAAGCCCAGTAGATGTCCGAATGGCAATCGGGATCGGAGAGAAGACCTACAGTGGAGCTAAAATAGGTGAAAGCAGTGGGTCAGCCTTTGTCTTTTCCTCCGAAAGATTTGACCGATTAAAAAAAGACCGAGTCAATTTGGCAATCCAAAGCCCTTGGAAGGAGTTTGATAACGAAATGAACCTGTTCTTGGATTTTGCTGGAATTATCATGGACAATTGGTCGGTATACTCTGCAGAACTAATGGAAATCGTCCTCAACCATTCCGATATTACCCAAACTGAAATCGGGGAAATACTAGGAATAAAGCAAAATTCGGTTAGTGGCAGATGGAATCGAGCTCACGTGGATAAACTCTTAAAACTAGAAGAGCTCTATCGGCTCAAATTTCAACAGCTACTCACATGACCCCACTATTTCAAATTTTTTTCGCTCACTTCGTGGGAGACTTCTTGCTCCAGCCAACTGCATGGGTAAAGGATAAAGAAAAGAAAAAAGCAAAATCCCTAAAGTTTTACCTTCATTTACTTGTCCATAGTATTTTAATTTTAAGTTTTTTGGGTTTCGGGTCTTGGGTATTGGTCGCATTGCTAATCCTATTCCATGGAGCTATCGACCTCACCAAGGTATATTTCCAGAAACCAACTACTAAGCTATTTTGGTTTTTTTTAGACCAGATTCTCCATTTGTTGAGTATTCTTTTCCTTTGGTGGTACTTTAACTCTCCAAACTTCTCATTGAAGTGGGATCCAACCTTTTGGATTTATGGTACTTCATTGATTTTGATCACTCAAGTCGCAGGGATAGCTATCCAAGTAAGCATGAGTAATTGGTCAAAAAACCTTGACCTTTCTCAGGAATCTTCACTCAAAAACGCGGGAAAATATATCGGAATGCTAGAACGATTGTTTGTATTTTCTTTTGTCATCCTTGGGGAGTGGCAGGCTATAGGATTTCTCTTGGCTGCTAAATCAGTTTTCCGTTTTGGAGATCTCAGAAAGGCAAAAGACAGAAAGTTGACAGAATATATTTTAATAGGAACCCTACTCAGTTTTGGAATTTCCATGACCGTGGGATTACTTACTCAATGGTTAATATCCCTGAATTAAACTTGCCGAAATCCATGAATAATTTTATCCTAATCCTCCTATTCAGCCTTATCACCTCGATAGCTTTTGCTCAAAATCCTATTTTACCCCTTTGGGAAGGAACTCCTCCCCTTCAGAATCCATCCTATCTCCAGGAAGAATCCACCCAACAAGGAATCCTTAGAATTGCCAATGTACAAACTCCAACTATTGAAGTGTATCTCCCCACCAAACAGGCTGCTACTGGGGAAGCTGTGGTGATTTTTCCCGGTGGAGGTTATGCGATTTTGGCTTATGATTGGGAAGGAACTGATTTTGCCAAATGGTTTAATGCTCAGGGGATCGCTGCCATTGTGGTCAAATACCGACTTCCCATTTCCAAGTCCTTGACAGATCCCAAGGAAGTCCCGCTCATGGATGCTCAGCGTGCGGTGAGGATGGTCCGCCACCATGCCCTGGACTGGAATATTGATCCTGCCAAGGTCGGAGTCATGGGCTTTTCTGCCGGTGGGCATTTGGCCTCCACAGTCAGTACACAATACCAACATGAGGTCGACAGACCCAAAGATGCCATCGATGGACTTTCTGCCAGACCGGATTTTTCGATTTTGGTCTATCCGGTGATCTCCTTCCGGGATGCAGCGGTTCACTCGGGTTCGAGAAAAAATCTTATTGGGGAGAATGCCAACCAAGAATTGATGGATCGTTTTTCGGGAGAACTGAATGTAAATGCAGAGACCCCGCCGACATTTTTGGTCCATGCACAGGATGACAAAGGTGTTCCGATTGAAAATTCTCTTTTATACTACCAAGCTCTCCATCAATATGGGGTGAAATCCTCTTTGCACATCTACCCTTCCGGAGGACATGGGTTCGGTTTTGGAAGAGGAAAAGGAGCCGTGGAAGGCTGGAGAGAAGTGCTTTTGGCTTGGATGAGAGAGACGGTTCAGTGATCAGTCGCAGTGGTCAGTCTCAGTTTGAAGTAAAGTAGATTATCCGAAATTCAGACAACTGACAACTCACAACCAACACTTGTACTCAGCCTGTCGAAGTAACCGAAATAAAACAATAACCCGTAAAACCAATAACAATTCACCACCAGAAATGCCCCTAAAAGTAATCGCCTTCGACGCAGATGACACCCTTTGGGTGAATGAGCCTTTCTTTCGTGAGGCGGAGGAGAAATTTGCCAGTTTGTTGGAAGACTTTATGCCCCAGCATGCCATCATGAAGGAGCTGTATCGCACAGAAATTGATAACCTAAAGCTTTATGGGTATGGGATCAAAGGCTTTATGCTATCCATGATTGAAACAGCTCTTCGAATTTCTGACCACAAAGTTCCGATCAACCTCATCGACAAAGTAATCCGGATCGGTCAGGAAATGCTGGAAAAACCTGTCGAGCTTTTGCCGGGCGTAGAAGATGTTCTGAAAGCCTTAAATGGGGATTACCGGATCGTAATGGCAACCAAGGGAGATTTGGTCGATCAGGAACGCAAGCTGAAAAAGTCAGGTTTGGAAAAATATTTTCACCATATCGAGATCATGAGTGAAAAGCGGGTGGAAGATTATGAAAAGCTGATCCGACATTTAGACGTCCATCCTTCAGAATTTCTCATGCTGGGCAATAGCCTAAAATCCGATATTCTTCCCGTCCTGGAACTGGGTGGACATGGAATCCATATCCCTTTTCACATCACGTGGGTACATGAGCAAGTAGATCATGTGGTGGAACATGAGCGGTTTTTCGAAGTTGGAAATATTGGACAGGCTGCCGAATTGATCTGTAAACTATGAATGGAGCAGCCCTAACTTGCCAATGCGAAGGAAAAGCCCAAAATCAATCCTGAAAAGAAATCATTGAGCAGCCGTTCAAAAGTTTTCATGGAATTGGAATAGATCTGAACCTTCGGAAAAAAGCCGCCCGGGATCAAAAAAGAGGCCCAATTAGGAATTCTAAATAAACTTGGCAGATTTGGCTGTCTGCCAAAAAGTTCTATTTTGATCAGTCAAACTTTGAAAAAATGATGAAAGCCACCCTACATAAAATCCTTTTACTTTTTGGTGCAGTTAATCTGTACACAGGATCTTTTGTGGCAATTGCACAAAAATCACCCGGAATTCCTATGCCTAGTGGGCCGATAGACCTATCCAAAACCTCCAATCTGGTGATTTTTATCATCATCCCTGCAATCATTCTGATCGTCTGGTTGATTTACCGAAAGAGGATTAAGAAAATCAAAGAAGAAAAAAGAGAGTTCTTCAAAAAGAAAAATGACTCGGAAAATTCATGAAATCCATCCAATGGATGGAAATAACTTGAACCCATCCCACTGGCCTACCTTTCTGTTTTAGGGGTGAAATGACTCAAATGGACCAATAGAGCTATTTTCAAAGAGGAACCTTTTCCGGGAATGGGAATCCTT
>JAJLJS010000128.1:0-2653 GCA_033844545.1 Cyclobacteriaceae bacterium
AAGATATAGGTAAGTCCGATTTCGCCGCGCTTATTGTCTGGTATGTCTACACCTGCAATTCTAGCCATGATTAACCTTGTCTTTGTTTAAACTTAGGATTCTTCTTATTGATGACGTAAAGTTTTCCTTTTCTTCTGATCAACTTACAGTCAGCACTTCTCTTTTTAATAGATGCCTTTACTTTCATATGAGTATTATTTTACATTTCGGCCATATGTAATCTCGCATTCAACAATATCCGATTTAGTGACTGGATGACTTGGATGCTCGATTTCATGTCAGTCTATTTATATCGATATACGATTCTGCCTTTTGTTAAATCATAGGGAGACAATTCTAATTTGACCTTATCTCCCGGGAGGATCTTGATGTAATTCATCCTCATTTTACCGGAAATATGAGCTATCAATTGATGTCCATTTTCCAGTTCCACCTTAAACATCGCATTGGACAATGCTTCGATGATGGTTCCGTCTTGTTCGATTGATGTCTGTTTGGCCATTTTAGAATTTAAAACTCTCTTCTATGTATTTATGGGTCGTCAAGACCTCTGTTCTATCTTCAAATATTGCGACGGTATGCTCGTAGTGAGCTGATGGTTTCCGATCAGCTGTTCGGATCGTCCAGCCATCCCTTTCTTGGACAATATTTCTGGATCCAAGATTGATCATCGGCTCTATCGCAATCACCATTCCTTGCTTGAGCAAGGGACCGCTGCCTTTTTTGCCGTAATTGGGAACTTCAGGTCCTTCATGGAGATTTTTGCCCACCCCGTGACCGACAAGTTCGCGGACTACGGTGTAGCCTTTAGCTTCCACAAATTTTTGAATGGCGTGACCAATATCTCCGACACGATTGCCGGACTTGGCTTGCTCGATTCCCAAATAGAGTGAATCTCGGGTGGCTTGAAGTAATGCTAAGACAGAAGGGGAAACCTCACCAATAGGGTATGTATAAGCGGAATCGCTATGAAAACCTTGGTGAAAGACTCCACAATCTACTGAGATTATATCGCCATCTTTCAATTCATATTCACTAGGAAAACCATGAACAACAACTTCATTCACAGAAATACAAAGTGATGCAGGAAACCCGTTGTAGCCCTTAAAAGAAGGAACTGCACCATGGTCTCTGATAAACTCTTCAGCAATTTTGTCAAGGTAAGAGGTCTTTACCCCTTCCTTGATATTCTTGGCGATTTCTCCGTGAGCTCTACCTAGAATATCGGCACTCTCTTTAATCTTTTGTACCTCTTCTGAGGACTTGTAATAGATCATTTTAGGCAACCTGGTAATTGGAAGGGTTATTCTTCAAATTACCAGACTTCATCATTCCTTCATAGTGTCTCATCAACAGATAACTTTCGATTTGTCTCAAAGTATCCATGATTACGCCCACCATGATCAACAAGGAAGTTCCACCATAGAACTGTGCAAATTCACCACCTACACCGGCGATAATCGCCAAAGCAGGAAGAATTGCAACAGCCGCCAAAAGAACTGAGCCTGGAAGCGTGATTTTGGAAATGATTCCGTCAATGAATTCGGAAGTAGGAGCCCCTGGTTTGATGCCCGGTACAAATCCACCGTTTCTCTTCATATCCTCGGCAATTTGCTCCGGATTTACAGTAATTGCTGTATAGAAGAAGGTGAAGATGATGATCAGAACAGCAAACAGCAAATTGTACTGCCAAGAAGTAAAGTCGGAGAAAGTAGTACCAATGTAATTGGCAATGTCACTTTCACCAGCCCAAATCTGAGCAATCAATGCAGGCACAAACATGAGTGACTGAGCAAAGATGATCGGCATCACTCCAGAAGCATTCACTTTGATAGGAATGTACTGACGCTGCCCACCATATACCTTGCCCCCTACGACCTGCTTTGCATACTGTACAGGAATTCTTCGTGTAGCTTCAGTGAGGGCAATTACCCCAACTACTACAAAGAATAGGACACCTGCTTCAATCAATAGTAAAAGCAACCCGGAGGTATTTTTCTCCAAAACCTCGGCGATAATAGCACCAGGGAATCTGGAAATAATACCGATCATGATTAGCATGGAAATACCGTTTCCGATACCTTTTTCAGTGATCTTTTCTCCCAACCACATACAGAACATGGTACCGGCAGAAAGCAACACCAGCGAGCTAAACATGAAAAGGGAGGTACTAACCATTACCGCACCGGTAGGCAAGATGGTCGCAGTCACATAACCGATACCTTGTGCCACGGTGATGGCGATGGTTAATACTCGGGTGATCTGGTTGATTCGTTTTCGACCGGATTCACCCTCCTTTTGCATTTTTTGAAAATAAGGTACTCCGACAGTAAGCAGCTGCAACACAATGGATGCAGAGATATAAGGCATAATTCCCAATCCAAAGATGGAAGCATTGCTAAAAGCACCACCCAAGAAGGTATCAATCAATCCAAAAATTCCTTCTGGAGCATCGCCAAGTCTAGAAGGATCTACACCTGGAAGTACGACGAATGAACCTAATCTGAAGATAATCAAGAATCCAATCGTATTGAGGATACGGACTCTCAAATCTTCGATTGAGAAAATATTTTTAACTGTCGAAATAAACTTTTTCATTTATTAAATCTTGTTTACAGTCCCACCGAGTTTTTCGATAGCTTCTGCAGCAGAG
>JAJLJS010000129.1:0-1271 GCA_033844545.1 Cyclobacteriaceae bacterium
TCCAACGGCTCTACCTACGCAGATTTGGACAATGACGGGGACTTGGATCTGATCGTCAACAACATCGACCAACCCGCCTTTATCTACCAAAACCACAGCGAAAAATCCGGAAATCATTTCCTGAGAATTAACTTGGAATCCCTTCCCTCCAACTCTTTTGGGATCGGAGCTAAGGTCACCGTATTTGCTGAAAACCGCCAATTTGTTCAGCGGATCAGCACCTCCCGGGGATTCCAGTCAGGCACGTCCACGACATTGGTTTACGGTTTGGGAAAAGTGGAAAAAATCGATTCCATCGAAGTCTATTGGCCGGAAGGGGACAGGGAAATTTTTCCGGGATCCTCCCCCAATCAAAGCCATCTGCTCCAAAAAGGAAAGGGTAAACCGGCTTTTATTCCTTCAGTTCAAGACATCAATCAGCCTGATTTCCCAACCATCCCCTGGAAGCATCAGGAGAAAAACGAGGTGGATTTCATCAAAAGGGAATACCTAGCTCCGAAGAGTTACACCCGAATGGGCCCTGCTCTGGCTGTCGCCGATGTCAATGGGGACGGACTGGAGGACGTGTATCTGGGTGGAGCCAGAGATCAGGCTGGTGTAGTTTTTCTTCAGCAGAAAACCGGGGAATTTCTGGAAGCAGAAAACCCCATTTTCCAGCAATTGGCCAAGGCAGAGGATGTGGTTGCTGAATTCGCAGATTTCAACGGGGATGGATTTCTGGATTTGTTTGTAGGAAGCGGAGGAAATGAAAACCCATCCGGTGACCTATACAATTTTGACAGGATTTTCTTCGGCGACGGACAGGGCCATTTTCGGTTTTCCATGAATTCCCTCCCTCCTATCGGAGAAAACACCAGCACAGTAGCCATCGCTGATGTCGATCAAGACGGAGATTTAGACCTTTTTATAGGCTCCTCAGTAGTGACTGGCGATTACGGAGCCAATCCCAAAAGCAGCCTTTTGTTGAATAATGGAAGGGGACAATTTCAGGATATGACTGCCTTTTATTTCGGACAGGATGTGGCTCTGGGAATGATCAATGCGGCAAAGTTTGCGGATCTAAATGGAAATGGAAAGCCGGAATTGGTGATTACTGGAGATTGGAATGGAATACGGGTATTTAGTTTTGAGAATGGAAAAGCCCAAGAAATAAACCCCAAGGGCCTTGAATTCTCATCCGGATGGATTCAAGCGCTCGAGATCGCGGATGTTGACGGAAATGGAAAACTCGATATCGCGGTGGGAAATCTCGGCCTCAATTCCAAGCTAAA
>JAJLJS010000130.1:0-1997 GCA_033844545.1 Cyclobacteriaceae bacterium
TGCCTTCGCATCTTGATTGAACATCAGGACTGATCCCAAAAACGCCAGTCCAAAGAATACTTTTTTCATAGTTTTAAAAATTTAGATTTGATTAAAAAGTTTTTGGCCCAAAAACAACTTCATCTTGAAGCTGAAACTAAATTAAACTTAACCTCATGTCTAGGCAATACCTAGTTAATTATTTTAAAAACATTTCCATGGGAGGCGTTTTTTTTGCAGACGGTAAAAAAAACAAATCTAATTGCTAGTGATACAGCTTCTTCGCCAGGATATACTCCTCCTCCTTTTCTGGCAAAAGGTACTTCACTGAAAATCCCTCATGAATGGGCTTCCGGATAAAAGTCGCCGAAATGAGCAATGGGGCATCGATAGTTTTGATTTTTGGGTGGGTATAGCCCTTGGTTTCCTCCGGTCGGGGACTCGGGATTTTTATTGCAAGCACTTTTTATCCAACCAACTCTTGTGGAAACAATAAACATTTTTGATACTTCATAGTAAAGTGTCATCATCCATTTGGCAAAAAAGAACTCAAAAGGATAGTTCAATAGTCAAAAACAGCAATCCCTGGATTTTTGTCTTCGGTAATTGCATAAATCTTTCTGGCAGTTTCGTCAACAGCAATGGATTTTATCGGAAAGTTGGTGGTGAAATTTGAGAGAGGTATACCTTCCATACTAAATTCGAAAATTGTTCTAGACGTCTCTCCAGTGTTTGATATTTCTGCATTTGTCTTTCCGATGTAGACCGCGAACACTGATTTATCTCCAACATATACATCACTATACCCTTTGGGGATAGATGGGTCTACATTAGCAGATGGAGAACCATTACTGTCAAATACATCATAGACAACCTCATAGTTTTTAGGTCCATAGATACTGATGGTCATCTCTGTCTCTAAATCACTAATCTCCAATAGTTCATACCTCACTCTTGCATGCGCCAAGATTTTATTTTTGGAATTAAATTCTATTTGGCCTTGATTAAGCCCTAGCAAAAGATACCCTGTTTCAGGATTTAGTACTTTTTCTTTAACCCACGGTCCAAAAGAATCAATCCTATTCCCAAGACTATCGAAGATCCCAAATCGGAAATTATCTCGAGTTACGTTGGAAATAAATCGGTTTTCATCAATAATATGATTTGAAAATCCCAAAAACCAATCTTGCTTTTGTCTGATACTTTTATCTGCATATCGATTTGGTGAACGCAAATCAAATTCATGGATCTCTTTACTATTTAGATCATAAGCCCAAAAAGACTCTTCACTAATTCCACGATCCAATTCCCAGATCATAGATTTAATTTCACCAGGACCTTGTCCTTTAACACCTTTGCTTTGGAGGTAACTTAAATTTTTTAATTCTATTAAATGAACAAGATTCTTTGAGCCATCAGATGAAACAATAAGAAAGTCGTTTTTTACCAGAATTTTTCTAGGATTTAAAATACTATCGAATAGATATTTTTTACCCATTAACTCTTTTGCTTGTTGGAAATCCTCAAACTTTATAGTGAAGGAGGTAGGATCTTTCTTTGAAGTAGAACATGCAGTAAAAAACCAAATAAATACAAACCAGAACTCTAGTCGTTTTTTCATAAAATCTAATTTTAAAAAAGGAGTCAAAACTTACTTAGTTTGACTCCTTTAATCTTCAAAATCGGATAAAATTAGGGACAAAAGGGACCCGGTTTCTCAATAGAATCAGCATAGGCGTTTCCGAATCTATCCTGACAAAAACTTCCAAATTCCTGGCAGCAAATACCAAGCGAAGCTTGTGCTTTCGCACCCAAATTGAACAAAAGGACTGATCCCAAAAACGCCAGTCCAAAGAATACTTTTTTCATAGTTTTTTAAATAGTTAGAATTGGTAAAAAAGTTTTGGCCCAAAAACAGCTTCATCTTGAAGTTGAAACTAAGCTAATAAGCTAGTCCTAAACACGCAATAGGTAGTTAAAAATAAATTGTAGGATTTACACCAGAGGTGTTTTTTTTT
>JAJLJS010000131.1:0-3723 GCA_033844545.1 Cyclobacteriaceae bacterium
TCCGAAAAAGAAAAACTGATGGAATTGCTAAAAGCCTCACAAAAGGAGTTTGGAGATACGATATCCCTTACCTCTTCTGTGCTTAAGCCTATGGCCTACAATCCCGACACCCTAAAAAGAAAACCTGATCAATGGCAGCCAGAATATATCCTAAAGCGGTATTTCTCCGATCTGGACCTTGACTAGCTTTTTCCCAAGATCTGCATCAATTCTTCTTTTCGACGGGAGGCCACTTCTACCTCAGAACCATCGGAGAGGATCAATGCCCCTCCTTTTCCTTTTTGATAAAACTTGACTTCTGCAAGATTGATCAGATGGGAATTGTGAACCCGGAAGAATCCATGCGGTAAGAGCTGGATTTCAAACTCTTTAAGTGTTTTGGAAACGGTGATTTTTCGGCCGTTTTTAAGATAAAAGTGGGTATAATTGATATCAGCCTGACAGCGGAGAATCTCCTCAACTGGCACATACTCGATTCCTACCAAAGAGGGCAGGGCGATTTTATGACCCAATTTCTCCTGAAAATGAAACTGCTTGAGCAGCTTTTCCAGGGCATCCACAGATTTGCCCTTTTCTTTCCTGACCTTTTCGACTGCTAGTTTCAATTCTTCCCGATCGATGGGTTTGAGCAGATAATCCATGGCTGCATGCTTGATGGCCTGCAGTGCATATTCCTGATGGGCAGTGGTAAAGATGATTTGAAAGTCGATTTGCCCCAGTTGGCTGAGCAAATCAAATCCTGTCTGGGTTCCAAGCTCGACGTCCAAAAATACCAGATCAACTTTTTCCTTTCTCAAAAATTCCAAAGCTCGAGGTACCGAATCCTTCCATGCCAAAAGCTGAATGGAGTACTGATGGTCCGCTTCCAAAAAGTAATGCAGGCGCTCTGCGCTGCCTTTTTCATCTTCAATAAGTAGTGCTTTGATCATAGGTTTAGGAAAAGTGAATTGGCAATCCGAAGCTTTACTTCAAACCCGTCTTCCCTTTGTTCATAATACAAGGAGGGATTCGCACCTTCCTTTTTCCCATCCAGGTGCTCCAAACGGTTTTTGACCAAACTGAGTCCCATAGAAGTGGCCTTGTAGGGAAGGGTTACCACATCGTCCTTTCCCGAACCATTGTCTTTTAAAGTTAGGATCAACGAATTTTTCTCAGAGGTGATTTCCAACTGAATCTCTCCCGGATAAGGAGAATTGGCGATTCCGTGCCAAAGACTGTTTTCGACCAGAGGTTGAAGAAGTAAGGGGGGTATGGCGATTTTTTGTAAGTCCAGTCCTTCGTCATTGATCAGAAGGAAATCGACAGTTTTTCCCATTCTGAGTGTTTCCAGAGCCAAATAATCCTCCAAAAGCTCCAATTCCTGATGCAGACTGATTTCTCGTTTTTCTGAATATTCCAAAATCCGCCGAATCAGCCTGGAAAATTTGGTCAGGTAGCGGTCTGCCTCCCCGGGCTGATTTTTGAGCAGAAAATTACTGATCGAGCCCAAAGCATTGAAAATAAAATGGGGATTCATCTGAGCCCTGAGGGCTTTGAGTTCCAGCTCGACCATTTGTGCTCTGAAGCTGGCCTCCAGCTCTTTTTGGCGAATTTGATTCTGTCTTTTCAGGAGAAAAAACACCAGGGTTCCGATACCCAAAAGGGACAGAATCCCAAAAAGCATCATACTTGCCTTCAGTTTTTCCTGATTTCTCTCGGATTCCAGCAGGGACTTCTCCATGGCAAAGACTTCCGTCATTTCCTTCTCTTTTTGATCATATTCGTAGCCCAACTGAGCCCTGAGAAGCTTTTTCTCATTTTCCTGATTGAAAATACTGTCTTTGTATAGGCTGTAATTTTTGAAAGAAACCAGGCTTTGCCGATATAGCCCCAACTGCTCCTCCCTCTGGGAAATTGCCTGCCATGCATTTTGCTGTGCATCCAGTGAGCCGGTCTTTTGGGCTTTTTCCAAAGCCATTTTCTCCAATAGATATCCTTTTTGGGGGGAGTCGCCCAATTGATCTCCTACTTTGGCCAGTTGCAGCAAAACAGAAGAAAGCAAAAGCCCCTCTGAAACTGATTCGTAGATGACTCTGGCGCTGTCCAAAGCTGTTTTTGCCGCTTGATACTGGCCCAATGAAATTCTCAGAGCCCCCAGATTGCTGAGGTCCGAGGCGATTTTTCTGGGATTTCCTATTTCTCTATTGATTTTTAGAGCTTGCTGAATATAGGATTCTGCCTCAGCAGGTTGATTCTGTAGCTGCTTGATGGAGCTGAGATTGCCCAAAATGCCAGCTTCCGAGGAGCGATTACCCGTCTTTCGGTAGAGCTCGAGCCCTTTCCTGAAATAATCTTCGGCTTGGGCTAGGTTACCGAGATTCTTTTCCACCAACCCCAGGTTATTGTACAAATTACCCAGTTCCCAAGCGTCCTCCTCCTGGGCTTGGGCGAGGGCTTTGAGAAAAAGGCTTTTGGCATTCGGGTAATCCCCCAATGCCAAAAACACCACTCCTTCATTGGATAGGCTGTTGATGAGATTTTTGCGAAGGGCTAATTCTTCAAAGATCTCCGAAGCCTGCTGATGGGCTTCCAAGGCTGCTTTGAATTCATTTTGATTGTAATGCAGGAGCGCGATATTATTGATCGTGGTAGCTTGTCCCTTTCGATTTCCGTTTTTGAGGTGAAAATCCAACACCACCTGATAGGCCTGAATAGCCAGAGAGTCCTGTCCTGAGTACCAGTAATTAACACCCTTTCGATTCAAGGCGGAAATTTTACCTGACTCAAACTGAAGCTCCTGGGCCAAAAGAAAAGCCGAATCTGCATAAAGTCCCCCCACTTGAGGGTTGGTCCCTGCCCACTCCCAGGCCAGTTCATTAAGCAGGTGCACCCGCTGGGTATCCCTCTTGGAAGTTTGAGACAAAATCTTTTGCAGGGAGTCAATAGCTGTCTGGGCCCAAGCTTCTGCTTGGAAAAAAATCATTCCAAAAAGAAAAAAATACGGTTTCATAAGCAAAGAAGAGAAGTCTCAAAATAGTCAATTTTCAAAAAATTGGGGAATAGAGACAATAAATAAACTATTCAAGGCAATTAATCAGTAACACTTGGGTGGATAAAATGAGAAATGGACTTTAGATAAAAAAGCAGACCATGAAAACGAAAGCACTTTACCTCCTGACCCTTCTCTTTCTCTTTGCTGCCAATTCGAATGCTCAATCCTTCGCCAAGGAAGACAAGGTGATTTCTCTGGGAATAGGCATCGGAAGTTCCCTGGGAAGTTTTGATTACAGCAGTCAGATTCCAGCCCTGAGTCTGATGTACGAGCAAGGCATCGCAGAGGTGGGCGAAACAGGGATAATCAGTTTGGGTGGATATGTTGGATACAAATCCTTTGGGTACGCCACTGGCAGTGGGGGATTTACGGCTGAATCCAAATGGAATTATACGATTGTCGGGGCGAGAGGAGCCTTCCACTTTTCTCAAATTCCCAATGAAAAATTGGACGTCTACGGAGGCCTTTTGATCAGCTACAACATCCTAAACTACACTTATTCCGATAATTCTGGTTTTAGTGATGGAAGTTCGGGAAGCTATGGCAACTCCACCGGACTCACCCTGTTTGGAGGAGCCCGGTATTATTTCTCAGAGCAATTTGCCGGTTTTGCGGAAATAGGATACGGCATAGCCTATCTCAACCTAGGGTTGAGTGTCAAGCTTTAAGGGATACTGCTGAACAAAGACAGG
>JAJLJS010000132.1:0-1085 GCA_033844545.1 Cyclobacteriaceae bacterium
GGTAGTTGTTGGCGCAGAAGTTGAGCACCTTGCTGCCGTCGGCCAGGGTGATCTCGGCCGACTGCGGGCTGGTGATCACCCGTTCGGCCTTGAACAGGCCCTGTTCGCGGATGGCGTCGAGTTCGGCGGCGTAGCGGGCGATGGCGGGCGAGGTCATGGCGGGGCTCACGTTGGGGTGGGACAGCCCCCCATTATGCCCGTCCCGCTTTGCTGCACTGCCGCATGCCTTATCATCGGGCCTGGTGGACACTGCCGCTCAAAATATTCAACGGGTGGGTCGGAATCATCAACACCCCGGTCCCGCTGGACACCTACAACGCGATCCAGGTCCTTCTGCCCCAACCGACGAGGAATTCCCGATGCAGACCAAGAAGAAGTTGATCCCGTTCGCCCTGGCCGCCGCGCTGCTGGCGCTGCCGCTGGCCGCCACCGCCCAGGACGAGGCCGCCGAGGAAGAGTCCATGTTCAGCTGGAACGCCGCGCTGACCTCGGACTACATGTTCCGCGGCGTCTCCCAGACCGACGACGAGGCCGCGCTGCAGCTCGGCGCCGACCTGAACTTCGACAACGGCTTCTACGTCGGCGTCTGGGGTTCGAACGTCGACTTCGGCGCCGGCGGCCCGGACATCGAGATCGACACCTACATCGGCTGGAACACCGACCTCAACGAGCGCTTCAACCTCGACCTGATGCTCAACCGCTACAACTACATCGGCGAGCAGGACGGTTACGGCGCCATCGACTACAACGAGTTCATCGGCACCCTGACCCTGGACGAGACCTGGTCGTTCACCCTGGGCTACACCAACGACGTCTACGCGCTCGACGACGACGGCTTCTACTACGGCCTCGGCGGCAGCTTCGACATCGGCAAGGGCTGGGGCCTGGACGTGACCGTCGGCCAGAGCACCTTCGGCAACTCGACCGGCATCGACGACTACATGGACTTCTCGGTCGGCGTGAACCGCGACTTCGGCCCGGTCAACTTCGCCGTCGGCTACTACGGCACCGACGACTCGGGCGACGACAACTTCGGCGACCTGGCCGACAACCGCTTCGTCGTGACCTTCTCGATCGGCGGCTGA
>JAJLJS010000133.1:0-4811 GCA_033844545.1 Cyclobacteriaceae bacterium
AGATGGGCATGCGTGCCATTAGCTAGATGGCGGGGTAACGGCCCACCATGGCGACGATGGCTAGGGGTTCTGAGAGGATGGTCCCCCACACTGGTACTGAGACACGGACCAGACTCCTACGGGAGGCAGCAGTAGGGAATATTGGGCAATGGCCGAGAGGCTGACCCAGCCATGCCGCGTGCAGGAAGAAGGCCTTCTGGGTTGTAAACTGCTTTTATATGGGAAGAAAACGCCTTTGCGAAGGTAACTGACGGTACCATATGAATAAGCACCGGCTAACTCCGTGCCAGCAGCCGCGGTAATACGGAGGGTGCAAGCGTTGTCCGGATTTATTGGGTTTAAAGGGTGCGTAGGCGGCCCGTTAAGTCAGCGGTGAAATCCCACGGCTCAACCGTGGAACTGCCGTTGATACTGGCGGGCTTGAGTTCGGTCGAGGCGGGCGGAACTGGCGGTGTAGCGGTGAAATGCATAGATACCGCCAAGAACCCCGATTGCGTAGGCAGCTCGCTGGGCCGAAACTGACGCTGAGGCACGAAAGCGTGGGGAGCGAACAGGATTAGATACCCTGGTAGTCCACGCCGTAAACGATGATCACTCGATGTTTGCGATACACGGCAAGCGTCCAAGCGAAAGCGTTAAGTGATCCACCTGGGGAGTACGCCCGCAAGGGTGAAACTCAAAGGAATTGACGGGGGCCCGCACAAGCGGTGGAGCATGTGGTTTAATTCGATGATACGCGAGGAACCTTACCAGGGCTTAAATGCAGAACGACGGACGTGGAAACATGTCTTTCTTCGGACGGACTGCAAGGTGCTGCATGGTTGTCGTCAGCTCGTGCCGTGAGGTGTTGGGTTAAGTCCCGCAACGAGCGCAACCCCTATTTCTAGTTGCCAGCGAGTAAAGTCGGGGACTCTAGAGAAACTGCCAGCGCAAGCTGTGAGGAAGGTGGGGATGACGTCAAATCATCACGGCCCTTACGTCCTGGGCCACACACGTGCTACAATGGTGTTGACAGAGGGCAGCCACTACGCGAGTAGGCGCCAATCCCGAAACAACATCTCAGTTCGGATCGTAGTCTGCAACTCGACTACGTGAAGCTGGAATCGCTAGTAATCGCGCATCAGCCATGGCGCGGTGAATACGTTCCCGGGCCTTGTACACACCGCCCGTCAAGCCATGGGAGCCGGGGGTGCCTGAAGTCGGTAACCGCAAGGAACTGCCTAGGGTAAAACTGGTGACTGGGGCTAAGTCGTAACAAGGTAGCCGTACCGGAAGGTGCGGCTGGAACACCTCCTTTCTGGAGACGACTACAAAGGTTTACTACAAGGAACGAGCAAGAAAGCGTGTGAATGGGATTTAAGCTGGATCTATAGTGTAAAAGGGGATCTTTTGCACCGGGTTTAGCCTTCTTTTTTCTTTAAGATGATGAAACTAGGTCGAAACTTTTACACTTCGACTCGACGAAGTCTCGTAGCTCAGCTGGTTAGAGCGCTACACTGATAATGTAGAGGTCGGCAGTTCGAGCCTGCCCGAGACTACTACCCTTTCAAAGAGGGGGTATGCTTAAAGAGGGCATACGGATGAGTTGAGAGGCAAATGAAGGGTAAAAGGGGAATTAGCTCAGCTGGCTAGAGCGCCTGCTTTGCACGCAGGAGGTCATCGGTTCGACTCCGATATTCTCCACAGATGGTTCATTGTTTTTTATGATCCTCTTTCCAAGTAAGCGGAAGGAATCCCGAGAGCCACCTTGTTGTCCTAAGGTAGGGGTAGAACGCGGGTGAGAGAGGAGAAGATGAGCTGTAAAGTTCTTTGACATATTGAGGACAGACACAAATAATCGAGCATTAAGAAGCTAATAAGGGCACACGGTGGATGCCTTGGCTTCCAGAGGCGAAGAAGGACGTGATAAGCTGCGATAAGCTGCGGGGAGTGGCACATACACATTGATCCGCGGATTTCCGAATGGGGCAACCTGTCTGGCTGAAGGCCAGTCACCCGGCGTAAGTTGGGAGCTAACCCGCTGAACTGAAACATCTAAGTAGGCGGAGGAAGAGAAAACAATAGTGATTCCCTCAGTAGTGGCGAGCGAACGGGGAACAGCCCAAACCGATATTGTTTCGGCAATATCGGGGTTGTAGGACTGCGACATGCTATGCTAAGCGAAGTAGAATTACCTGGAAAGGTAAGCCATAGGAGGTGAAAGCCCTGTAGACGTAAGCGAGGTAATAGCTAGCAGGATCCTGAGTAGGGCGGGACACGTGGAATCCTGTCTGAAACTGCCAGAACCATCTGGTAAGGCTAAATACTCCTGGAAGACCGATAGTGAACTAGTACCGTGAGGGAAAGGTGAAAAGTACCCTGAATAAGGGAGTGAAATAGTACCTGAAACCGTGTGCTTACAAGCGGTCGGAGTCCGCCTTTGGCGGATGACGGCGTGCCTTTTGCATAATGAGCCTACGAGTTACACTTTACTGGCGAGGTTAAGGGTCATTAGGCCTGGAGCCGAAGCGAAAGCGAGTCTGAATAGGGCGATTGAGTCAGTAGAGGTAGACGCGAAACCTGGTGATCTACCCATGGCCAGGGTGAAGCTCTGGTAACACAGAGTGGAGGCCCGAACCCGTTGACGTTGAAAAGTCTTGGGATGAGCTGTGGGTAGGGGTGAAAGGCTAATCAAACTGGGAAATAGCTCGTACTCCCCGAAATGCATTTAGGTGCAGCCTTGGAGTGGAGTGTCATAGAGGTAGAGCTACTGGTTGGATGCGGGGGTTTCATCGCCTACCAAATCCTGTCAAACTCCGAATGCTATGACATATATCCAAGAGTGAGGGCATGGGTGCTAAGGTCCGTGTCCGAGAGGGAAAGAACCCAGACCAACAGCTAAGGTCCCCAAATGTATGCTAAGTTGTTTAAACGTGGTCAGATTGCTTTGACAGCTAGGATGTTGGCTTGGAAGCAGCCATTCATTTAAAGAGTGCGTAACAGCTCACTAGTCGAGCGATCCGGCGTGGATAATACTCGGGCATAAAGCATACTACCGAAGCTTTGGATTCATGGAGATAATCTATGACTGGTAGGGGAGCATTCCAATGGCGCTGAAGGTGTACTGTGAGGTATGCTGGAGCGATTGGAAAAGAAAATGTAGGCATAAGTAACGATAAAGCGGGCGAGAAACCCGCTCACCGCAAACCTAAGGTTTCCTCAGCAATGCTAATCAGCTGAGGGTTAGTCAGGGCCTAAGGCGAACCCGAACGGGGTAGTCGATGGACAACGGGTTAATATTCCCGTACCTGCTATAACTGCGATGGGGTGACAAAGGAGTGAAAGGTCTCCGGCCTGACGGAATAGGTCGGTAAAGCACGTAGGTATACGGGAGGCAGGTAAATCCGCCTTTTGTGCTGAAATGCGATAGTACGAGGATGCTTCGGCAGAATCGATTGACCCTAATCATACTTTCAAGAAAACCCTCTAAGCTTCAGGTTATAGCAGCCTGTACCGCAAACCGACACAGGTAGGTGAGGAGAGTATCCTCAGGTGCTCGAGTGATCCGTGGCTAAGGAACTAGGCAAAATAGACCCGTAACTTCGGGAGAAGGGTCGCCCCACTCCGGTGGGGCCGCAGTGAATAGGCCCAGGCGACTGTTTATCAAAAACACAGGACTCTGCAAAATCGAAAGATGACGTATAGGGTCTGACACCTGCCCGGTGCCGGAAGGTTAAGAGGAGATGTTAGTTTCGGCGAAGCATTGAATTGAAGCCCCGGTAAACGGCGGCCGTAACTATAACGGTCCTAAGGTAGCGAAATTCCTTGTCGGGTAAGTTCCGACCTGCACGAATGGTGTAACGATCTGGGCACTGTCTCAGCCACGAGCTCGGTGAAATTGTAGTATCGGTGAAGATGCCGATTACCCGCAACGGGACGAAAAGACCCCGTGAACCTTCACTACAACTTAGTATTGACTTCGGATAAACAATGTGTAGGATAGGTGGGAGACTTTGAAGCTGTATCGCCAGGTACGGTGGAGTCGCCCTTGAAATACCACCCTTTGTTTCTTTGGAGCCTAACCCCGTGTATGCGGGGGACAGTGCTTGGTGGGTAGTTTGACTGGGGTGGTCGCCTCCAAAAGAGTAACGGAGGCTTCTAAAGGTACCCTCAGCACGCTTGGTAACCGTGCGTAGAGTGCAATGGCATAAGGGTGCTTGACTGTGAGACCTACAAGTCGATCAGGTACGAAAGTAGAGCATAGTGATCCGGTGGTTCCGCATGGAAGGGCCATCGCTCAAAGGATAAAAGGTACTCCGGGGATAACAGGCTGATCTCCCCCAAGAGCTCACATCGACGGGGGGGTTTGGCACCTCGATGTCGGCTCGTCACATCCTGGGGCTGGAGAAGGTCCCAAGGGTTCGGCTGTTCGCCGATTAAAGTGGCACGCGAGCTGGGTTCAGAACGTCGTGAGACAGTTCGGTCCCTATCCGTCGTGGGCGCAGGAAATTTGAGAGGAGCTGTCCTTAGTACGAGAGGACCGGGATGGACACACCGCTGGTGTACCAGTTGTTCCGCCAGGAGCATAGCTGGGTAGCTACGTGTGGACGGGATAAGCGCTGAAAGCATCTAAGCGTGAAGCCCCCCTCAAGATGAGATTTCCCATTACGTTAAGTAAGTAAGACCCCTTAGAGATGATGAGGTTGATAGGTCTCGGGTGGAAGCGTGGCGACACGTGGAGCTGAGAGATACTAATCGGTCGAGGACTTATCCAAATGAATAAAGCGTTGAATTCATCTAGCCATTATCCAGTTTTGAGAGAACCACTCTCA
>JAJLJS010000134.1:0-1641 GCA_033844545.1 Cyclobacteriaceae bacterium
AAACACCTGGGCTGCTTCCTCGATGATTTTTTGATCAAATCCTTCCTCTTCAGGCCAGGAAGCCAAAATCAAAGATTCTTCCACTCTTCTTTCTTTAATCTGATGCCAGATTTCCTCAGAAAGGAAAGGCATAAAGGGATGAAGAATCTTCAGAATATTTTCGAAAAACTCTATCGTTTTTTCATAAGTAGCCTGGTCAATCGGCTGCTTATAGCCCGGCTTGATCATTTCCAGATACCAGGAGCAGAAATCATCCCAGACCAGCTTATAGGTCGTCATCAAAGCATCCGAAATTCTGAATTTTTCGAAATGCTCGTTGATCTCAGTCAAGGCTTGATGGAATCTGTTTTCAAACCATTCCAAACTCGCTGCATTGGCAGATCCATCCAGCGTTTCATCGATTTCCCAACCTTGAACCAATCGGAATGCATTCCAGATCTTGTTGGCGAAGTTTCGTCCTTGTTCTACCAGTTTTTCGTCAAAGGGAAGATCATTTCCGGCAGGGGAGGAGAATAACATTCCTGTTCGTACTCCGTCGGCTCCGTATTGAGCGATCAGGTCTAGCGGATCTGGCGAATTACCCAGAGACTTGGACATCTTTCGGCCCAACTTATCCCGAACGATTCCAGTGAGATACACATTTTTAAATGGTTTCTCTCCTAAATATTCATATCCCGCAATGATCATTCGGGCCACCCAGAAAAATAAGATTTCCGGGGCGGTCACCAGATCATTGGTCGGGTAGTAGTATTTTAATTCTTCATTGGGTTTCCCCGTGCTGAAGACCTCCGTGTCAAATACGGAAATCGGCCAAAGCCAGGAGCTGAACCAGGTATCCAGAACATCCTCATCCTGCTTCAAATCCGCCAGAGTCCAATTTGCCCCGAATTTAGCATTGGCCTCAGTCAAGGCTTCCTCAGCAGTTTTGGCTACCACAAACTCCCCGTTGGGAAGATAAAATGCCGGAATCCGATGCCCCCACCAGAGCTGTCGGGAAATACACCAGTCTCTCACGTTTTCCATCCACACCCGATACATGTTTTTGAACTTTGGCGGATGCAATTGAATCACATCTTCCATCACGGAAGTGAATGCAGGTTGGGTGATTTCGTCCATTTTCAGGAACCACTGCAGGGAAAGCTTCGGTTCGATGACTGCGTCTGTTCGTTCCGAATGTCCTACATTGGATTTGTAATCCTCGATTTTTTCCAGCTGCCCGGCTTCATCCAAGAGTTTCCCGATTTTCTTTCTGGCGATAAATCTGTCTTCTCCGACGAGGATTTGGGCTTTTTCATTCAGGGTGCCGTTGTCGTTGAGAATGTCAATGACTTTCAGCTTGTGCTTGAGTCCCAATTCGTAGTCATTGATATCATGGGCTGGAGTCACTTTCAGACAGCCTGTCCCAAATTCCATGTCTACGTACTCATCTTCGATGATCGGGATAGCGCGGTTGATAAGGGGAACGAGGGCTTTTTTGCCCTTGAGGTGAGCGAATCGCGGATCATTTGGATTGATACAGATGGCTACGTCGGCCATAATAGTTTCCGGACGAGTCGTGGCGATCGTCAAAAACTGATCTTCAGTACCTTCGATTTGATACTTCACATAGTAAAGCTTCGAAGCCACTTCCTTCATGATCAC
>JAJLJS010000135.1:0-5457 GCA_033844545.1 Cyclobacteriaceae bacterium
GCACTCAATTCCTCAAACGGGAAACCTCGGTAGAAATAGTGCACGGGCACCCAGGTAAGAGTAGAGAAGGAGGAATTGATCCGGCCGACCAATAAGTCTATTTCTTCTTTGAGTTCTTTGTAGGATTGCACCATGTCCCGGCTTGGGACCACGATCATGATCATGGAGACTTTGCCGTGGAGTTCTGGATGTTTCTCCAATAGCTCCTGAAATGCATGAAGGCGCTGTGGTATTCCTTTGGAATAATCCAGACGGTCAATGGTAATGATCAGCTTTTGATCTCCGAGCTGTTTGCGGTATTCTTTGACCAGACTTTGGGTTTTTTTGCTTTTGGCCTGGTTTTCAAATTTTTGATAATCGATCCCCATCGGGAAGGAATCCACATTGATGATTCTGTTTTCAGCCTGGATATTGCCACTCTCCGAAGAAAGTCCGATGATTCTTCCCACTGCGCTTAAGAAGTGGCGCATGTCATCGTAGGTATGAAAACCCACCAAATCCGCTCCGCACATTCCTTCCAGGATTTCCCTTCTCCAAGGGATCATCCGGATGATTTCATAGGATGGAAAAGGGATGTGCTGAAAAAAGCCGATCGTAGCTTCAGGTAGTGCATCCCGAAGCATTTTGGGCAAGAGCAAAAGTTGATAATCATGCACCCAAATCGTGTCGTTGGGTTGGGCTTTTTTCAAAATTGCTTGGCAAAACATTTCATTGACCCGGTAGTAAGCCTCCCAATGCTCGGCATTATAGGCGATGTATTGGGTGAAATAGTGAAAGGCCGGCCAAAGCGTCTCATTACTGAATCCCTCATAAAATTCCTCCACATCTTTTTGGGAAAGAAAGACGGGAACCATTTTGTGTTGGTGGAGGTCTAAGATGATATCGGCCCGTTTTTCCGGCTCTTCGACCACATTTCCGGGCCATCCAATCCAGATATTTTCTCCTTCCTGGTAAATCGAACCCAGTCCTGTGGCCAATCCACCAGCGGATGGAGTGTATTCATATTCTCCATTATTCAGACGGAGAGAAATCGGAAGTCTATTGGAAACGATGATGGTTTTTGCCATGGGACTAGTTGAAAAACGAGGGTAAAAACCCAGTGGATAAATTGGTGATCAAATCCAAGATAAACAATAAAGCCCAAGAACGCAGGGGAAAAGGCTACTTTCCACAGATATGTTTCCATGGGGGACAAAAAAAAGCCCCGAACTGAGAGATCGGGGCAAGTGTGATTTAGGGATTAAAGACCAAATTCTGCTTTGATTTTGTCCACATAATCGAGTTTTTCCCAAGTGAACAATTCCACTTCTTTGGTCACCGGCTCACGGTAAGGAGAATAGAACGTCTTGGTTACTTTTTCATTTTTTCTTCCCATATGACCGTATGCGGCAGTTTCTTCGTAGATCGGATTTCTCAGCTTCAAACGCTGCTCGATCGCATATGGGCGCATGTCAAAGATCGCTTCTACTTTTTTTGCGATTTCCCCATCCGTCAAGTCAACTTTGGAAGTGCCGTAGGTATTGATATAAATTCCCATGGGTGCTGCCACCCCAATGGCGTAGGAAACTTGCACGAGAATTTCGTCTGAAACCCCTGCTGCGACCATATTTTTTGCGATATGTCTAGTCGCATAAGCCGCAGACCGATCTACTTTTGAAGGGTCTTTACCGGAGAAAGCCCCACCACCGTGAGCGCCTTTTCCTCCATAGGTGTCCACGATGATTTTTCTTCCGGTCAGGCCGGTATCTCCGTGCGGCCCCCCAATTACAAACTTTCCTGTCGGATTGATATGGTATTTGATATCGGAAGTAAACAACTTCTGGAGCTCTGGCTTCAGCTGAGATTTTACTCTTGGAATCAAAATGTTAATGATGTCAGATTTGATCTTCGCCAACATCGCTTCTTCCTCGTCAAAATCATCGTGTTGGGTGGAGACTACAATCGCTTCAATTCTTTGAGGCACATTGTCGTCACTGTATTCGATGGTCACCTGAGACTTGGAATCCGGTCTGAGGTAGGTGATGTCTTTGTTTTCTCTTCGCAATGCGGCCAATTCCCGAAGGATCATATGGGAAAGGTCCAATGCCAATGGCATGTAGTTTTCGGTTTCGTTGGTCGCATAGCCAAACATCATCCCCTGGTCACCGGCTCCCTGCTCCTCAGGAGTTTTGCGGTCTACGCCTTGGTTGATATCGGCTGACTGCTCGTGGATGGCAGAAAGAACCCCACAGGAATTCCCTTCAAACATGTAATCGCTTTTGGTATAGCCGATTCGGTTGATCACATCTCTGGCAATTTTTTGGACATCCAAATAAATATCAGATTTCACCTCTCCGGCCAGAATCACTTGACCCGTGGTTACGAGAGTTTCACAGGCCACCTTTGAATTTGGATCAAAAGCCAAAAAATTATCAATCAGCGCATCGGAAATCTGGTCAGCGATTTTGTCAGGATGACCCTCAGACACTGACTCTGAGGTAAATAAATATGCCATAAATAGTTGATTAATCCATCAATTTTAAAGGCCCAAAATTAAGGGAACTGGGTGAAATAAAAAACCGGAAATAAATTCTATCCAGGAGCCTATTGACTTTCTTTTTTCTCCAAAATCAAGGTTTGGGTAATCTCATTCATGGCCTTGACTTTTTGCTCAAAATCCCCCTTTAAGGTATCCCGATAGGCATGAAGGTTTTCCAATAGCTCATCCATTTCTTCCGGAAGGACTTCTTCCAACAATTGCCGGAGCCGCTTGGCTGCTGTGGGAGATTTGCCATTTGTAGAAATTGCCACCTTCAAATTTCCCTTAGTGACGATTCCTCCCAGGTAAAAATCACAGAGATCCGGAGTATCGGCGACATTGACCAGCAAATACCTTTCCTTAGCATCATCCCGGATTTGACGGTTTACACCTTTGTCGTCAGTGGCTGCAATGACTAGATGCTTTCCTCCAAGATACTTTTCATGGTAGGCATCCTCTATGAGGGTTACTGTCTCAGAATGGGCAGCCAGATCCAAAAATTCCTTTCTAAACTCCCTAGCCACGACTGTGACCTGCGCTCTTGGACTGGACTTTAGCAAAAACTCCAATTTTTCGGTACCCACATAGCCTCCTCCGACCAAGAGTATATTCAGTTGGTGTACTTTGAGGAAAATAGGATAAAGTTGGTTCATGATAGAATTTAGACTTTAGACACAAGATTCGAGACTTTGAGTGTAATATTTGTTAAAATGCTTCTCATGAAGAAGCTAAACAAGCAAATATGTCAAGAATGTCCTGGTAGAGAGAGTGCAAAGAAATTATGCCGAATTGACCGAAAATTTCCACTTAGTCCCTAGCTCAATGGCCACTGTTTACTGGTTTATAGTTACTGCCTACTCAACAAAACTGCTTCTCGATACAGCTCTGCCAATTTAAGGCTTTCCCGGACCACCTCACCGACGATGATAATGGCTGGGGCCTCCACTCGGTTTGCAAATGCTTTAGCCTCAATGTCATGGATAAAACCAGCCGTGATTTTTTCGTCTTGGGTAGTTCCGCTTTGGATAATGGCAATGGGCAGGTTCTCTTTCCCGGAATCCCGGTAAGTTTGGACTATTTCGGAGAGTTTTCGGGTTCCCATTAAGATGACCACGGTAGCGGTGGACTGAGCGGCCAAAGCCAAATCCTGAGAAAGTTCATGGGAAGTCGTGGTGCCCGTGATCACCCAAAAGCTTTCGGAAATACCTCTTTTGGTCACCGGAATACCTGCTGCTGCAGGCACTGCAATAGCAGAAGTTATCCCCGGAATGACGGCTGTTGGGATTCCAAATGCTTCGATGTAATCGATCTCCTCCGCTCCCCGACCAAAGACAAAGGGGTCGCCGCCTTTCAGCCGGACTACATGCCCGTGTTTTTTGGCAAGGCTCACACAAAGTTGATTCGTGTCTTCCTGCGCGGTACTATGCTTTCCTACGCGCTTTCCCACAAAAATTTTGAGAGAAGTGGAAGGAGCATGTTTCAATAAAACAGGGTCTATCAAGGCATCATAGAGGACCACATCTGCGGTGTTTAGCGCCAAAATTCCTTTCAAGGTGATCAGCTCCGGATCACCTGGTCCGGCTCCTACCAGCGTCACTTTTGGGTGGATGGATTCTCTCATGCCTCAACCTCCTCCTCGCGATAGGTTTTCAGCAGTCCGTATATTTCCATGGCTTGCTTTGCGTAAGCTTTGGCGAATTCTTCGGTTGGTTTGTGCTGATTGATTTGATAGACTTTTTCGGCAAAGGTTCCTTCTAGCTGGATTTTGCCATTTTCTATGAATTTCTCATCAAAGAGACTGATGATGTTTGCATAGCTATTGGTGCTCACATCTTCGCTGAGCAGGAGCGCCTTCGCGGCATTGATCAAGCCTGCATAATGGTGGTAGATGCTGTCAGACCAGCGTCCTTGTTCCAAAGCCTCCTGTCCCAAATCCAATTTTTCCAAAGCCTCCAAAAGAAGGGTTGCTACCAAATCAATGACGACGCCTGCACATTCCCCGACTCCAACAGCCACTTCATAGGCCTCCTGATGTCCCCAATCTACCGAATCGGATTCGGTCACGGTGGATGCATCGGATAATTCTTTCAGCAGTTCATAGAAATACATTTGACCTTGTTGGTCATAATAGCTGAGAAAATCCAGATTCTGGGAATTTTTTTCGAAATCATCGATCAGCAAACGCAAAGCCTGAGGCCCACGACGGCTTGGTATTTTGGTGACTTTGTCGGCAAATCTTCCATTGCCATCTCCCAAATTTCCCCCGCCTAAAAGGACTTGCAAAGCTGGAATGACTGTTTTACCCGCTTTCATGGACATACCCTGAAAGCCAATGTGGGCCATATTGTGCTGTCCGCAGGCATTCATGCATCCGGAGATCTTGATCACCAGATCTTTGTTTTGCAAGTATTGCGGATACTCGTCGAGAATCACTTTTTCCAGTTCGATGGCGATACCGGTGGAGCTGGCGATGCCCAGGTTACAGGTATCGGTGCCGGGGCAGGCCGTGATGTCGCCGAGTGTATTGTAGCCGCGGTCGGCGAGTCGGATCTTTTTCAGTTCTTGATAAAAGAACGGAACCAAATCCTCCCGCACGTCGCGGATCAGGATGTTTTGTCTCACAGTAAAGCGAACCTCACCTGCCGCGTAGGTTTCCACCAAATCGGCCAAAGGTCGGGCTTGATCCAGGTAGAAGTCTCCGAGAGAGACCTTGACCCCGATGGACACGTAGCCGGCCTGCTTTTGCGGCAGCACATTTGTCAGCTTCCAAAGCTCGAAATCCAATCCCAGTTCTTCATCCAGCGCAGGGCTGGGAGGATTTGGCAGGACTCTGCCAGCCTCGTAGTCTTCGAAGTCCAGCGGGAAAGTCTGGAATGGGAGAGCTTTCTTTTCTTTTTCTACCAATTCCAAAAAGGACTCAATTCCGATTTCTTTGACCA
>JAJLJS010000136.1:0-12893 GCA_033844545.1 Cyclobacteriaceae bacterium
TACCCCCGGTTGCACCGGGGGCTATTGAGAAGTTTGATCCTATCAGGATCTTGATTTTTGATCTATAATGTCTCCAATTTTTGACCCCGAACGGGGTCGAACCTCTGAATAACCGCGGGTGAAACCCGTGGATAAAACGATTAACATTCTTTGCTTCATGCGACCCCGAAGTGGGTCGAACTTATTTCCACCTCATTTTTCCCTTGCCATTTTTGAATTATTTGGCGATTTTCAAATCATCTTTTTCATTCAAAACCAATATGTTATGGCCACTCATACCCCCATTCTGGGTATAGAATGTTGGCAATCGACTAAGCGGAGTTTGCAACTCCCCGACTGGGAGTAGAATGTTAGCCAAGGACTAAGCGTAGATTGCATCTACGCTTTTCTATTTTTCTGGAATTTGAAATTCCCTTGTCCCACAAGTTCAACCCTTGCAGGGTTGTAAAATCCAAACAATTCCTCATTTATTTTCCCTAGGTTGCACCTAGGGCTATTGAAAAGTTTGACCACTACGTGGTCTTTATCTCACATTGATATTTTTCCGATTTCAGACCCCGATAGGAGTCAAACCTCTGAATAGCCGCGGGTGCAACCCGTGGAAAAATGATTTACAGTCAATGGTTTTCCGGACCCTGTAGGGGTCGAATACCTTTGGCCAAATGGGGTACTTCCCAAGTGGGAGGGGGTACTTCGGAAGTACCCCCCTCCACTTCATTACCCCGTCGGTGGACCTATTTACCCCGACGTCGGACCTTTTTACTCGAAGCTTGCACCTTTTTACTCGAAGCTTGGGCCTTTTTGCTCCGCGTTTGCACCTTTTTGCTCGACGCTTGAGCCTTTTTGCTCGATGCTTGAGCCTTTGAGGTCCAACGTTGAGCCTTTTTAGTTCAAGCTTGCATCTTTTTGGTTCACGCTTGCACCTTTTTGGTTCACGCTTGCACCTTTTTGATCCGACAGGGATCCTTTTTACCCATAAAAGTTGAAGTTAACATGAAACAATGATTAAAAACTTAATAAAAGTCAGTGAGCTTAGTTTGAAAATGAAATAGGCTAAATGTCAAATATGATTATCTGCAATTGCACCTTTTTGTATCCTGCCTACGGCAGTTCGGAAGAATATATGGGCTATCTGGCTACCGAGCTTTCGTGCCTAAAGGCACTATTTTGAATCGACCTATCCTTTTTGGATTCTATTTTTCAATAATCCGTATCTCCATTGACCAATCCCCCCTGCCCCCTTTCCAAGGGGGAGTTTTGGAAATACGTTTCCATTCCTAATTCCTAATTCTCAATTCCTAATTCATAATTCTGAATTAATCCTCTTTGGCGTCTTGTTGCCTTCGTGGCCATTTTTCAATTATCCATTTCCCGGTTAACCAATCCCCCCCTGCCCCCTTTCCAAGGGGGAGTTTTGGAAATACGTTTCCATTCCTAATTCTTAATTCTCAATTCATAATTCTGAATTCCAAAGGAATCACCCGATAAATCGGTTCTCCACCTTGTGTGAGCCCTTCAATTCGGAAATTAATTTTATCGGTTCCGTAAGGGACATAGATCTTGGTTTGAAGCAGCCCATTTTCTACTTTTTCCATAGGATTCCAATACAAGGTGGCTTTAGGTCTGAGGTATTGGTCTCTTGGGGGTACATTCGGGAACTCAGGAAAGGCTGAAAAACCACGAATAGGAAAAACTTGAAATCCTTCGGAATTGAATTTCTTTTCTGAATCGGAGCCATACCTTTCTCCATTTTTGGTCTCGATCATCAGCACCCCGGAGTAACCCGCCATCCCAAAAACCACATTGGAAATATTGTCATTGTACACTTTGATGGACCTGAGTTGGGAAGGCTCATATGACAATACTCGATCCCGAAAATCAACAGGCTCCAAAAAAGGCATGCTCACCCCATCAATGATCAACAAGGGTGAACCTGTTTTATCTCCGAAGGTATAATTTCGAAACTTCAGGGTATTGATATTGAATCGGAGCAATCCCAGGATTTCTGCCCAAGTTTTGGTTTCCAAATCTGCTGGACCTACTACTTGATTGGGTTCCCCATAACCATAATTCCGCTCTTCCATGGTTTCCCTCTCCTTTTCTCCTTCTTTTACAAATTCCTCCAAAAGAATGTAATCCCCGGAAACATCCATTTTCGGCTCTTCATTTTTGGGGATTAACCGAATCTGATAGGATGCTCTTGGAAAAGAACCTCGAAAGATAGGACGAGTCCATGAGGACAACTCTACCTTCCCATGAGGCCTCAACTTCCCATCCAATGCTGCAATGGCGATCTGCGCGGTATCCTGAAATTGCAGCCCTGTGGCCCAAAATTTTCCTGCAGAATCTGATTTTACCTGACCATAATCTTCAAGGTCTCCCTTGACTAGGGTAATATCGGCCACCAAAGGATCCCGTTTTTTGTCCGGGAAAAAATCTCCCATCACCGAAATTCCATATTCCAGGGGATGGATCAACTCACTGTCAAAGGTTTCCTTCAAGGGATTATCCAGCCATTCCATGGTTTTTTCCAAACGAAACTGAGAGGCTATCTCGCTTTGAACCGAACCATCCGAAGCTGTCAAAATGATCTCCCCATCCAATGGATTATCTAATCCATCCAGAAATCGAAGGGATAAACTAAGCACCCGAAAGTTTAAAGAATCCCTCAGAGAAAAGGTGGGCAGCACCTGGATGTCCCCGAGATCCTCAGGTTGAGATTCTGAAATTTCCAGAGTTTCGCTTGGGTCCAGAATAGGAAAAGGAAGTTCAAAATAATCCATTTCTCCATAGTTCATGCTCCATCGGGTATAGGCTCGAAGCAGGTAATTTCCGTTAGGCAAGGTGTCTGAAAGGACAAGTCCCCCAGAGAATTTTCCTTGCTGGATTGGGAAGATTTCCTGATGGACTGGCTTCAATTGCTCATTCAAAATATCCAGATACAGTACTCTACTTAAGGTATCTTGTTTGGTAGTGTTTTGATAGAGCATCCTCCCTCCCATCCAAAGAGTTTCCCCAGGATAGTAGAAGGCTTTATTGGTGGTAACCCATGGTTTTTCCCGGAGATTATTAAGCGTAAAATGGCGGTTTTGAAACACCTGAAATTCTTCCAAAAATTCTTCAAAACCCCCTTTAGGAATAAAATCGAGGGGAAGGGATCGAGCCATTCTTTGCCTTCCCATATATCCGGAAAGAGCAAGTTGGGTTGGATGTAACAACGTACCGTTTTTATCCACGTCAAAATGGCCTGAGGGTGCCATGATCCAGGAAATCGCATGGTATATATTGGTATAATAATCATTCGGCCAAGGCTTGGTCAGATGATGGACCTCCACTCTTTCCGGTAGAAAAATCCGGTAGGTTCCATTTCCCAAGGGTTTTACATAGACAAATTCCAATTTCACGGGAACAATGGACTTGTTCAGTTCATAATAAAAATCATTGGTTCGGTCCTCCTTGGGAATATTGGGGTTTGCCATATACAATTCAAACCCTTGGGAACCTGAATTTTTCAAAAGTAAGGAAAGAGCCAAATGCCGGACCGAGTTTCGGTAATTCAATTCCTTTTCCCGAGTCCAGGTACTTGCCAAGGTCGAGTCCTCCGGAGATAGTTCTTTGTAGAAGGCCTGCCCATAAAACCGGGAGGCATTCCGGAGCATGCGAAAGTCCTGCAAATGGAAATCTATCCTATAGCCCAATGCCTTATTGACCACCTGCAAGGGTTGCTGAGCGGAAGCTTTGGTATAGTTAAACCCTACCTCAGGTTTGACAGTCTCAAAATCCAATACCCATGGGTTTATCAATTCGATATCCTGCCCGAAAGGGTCATCAGGAACTGCCAAAAACACTTCCTTAAATTTCCTGAGATTCCTCTCCCAGCTCCGGTCTCTTTTTGCCTTCAATTCTACCTCCGAAAGCTGCTCTTCCAAAAAAACCAATTCGAAATTCTGGGTGTAAGATTGACGGCCTTTTCTTTGAATCAGAACTGTGGCTGTCCGAAACCCTACATAAGAAGCCACGAGTTCAAATTCTTCAGGTATATTTCCGGAAATCGAAAATTTTCCGTCAACATCAGTAGCTACACCCAAGGTGGAATTATTGATAAATACATTGGCGAATGGAAGAGGCTTACCCGAGCCCTTCTCGGTTACTGTTCCTGTGATGGTTTGAGCATTCAAGAAAGTAGAAAGCGATAGCAATAAACCAATCCAAAGAAATCGCATGCAAAACAGGTCTTTTGGGTAAAAGACTTAAACTAACCCTTTTCCGGAAATAATTCCTACCATCTCCGGAAATTCTCACCGTGTCCAAAATTTAAAAAGAATATGTCCGAATGAGGACACCTTCTCTCCCATTAAGGTCGATTTTATCCCAATCAGGCCATTTTCACTACTTGGAACAGGGTTTGAACAGGAATTTAAAAACCTACCAACATGCTGACCTTTATACTCTGGTGTATTCTTTTTGTGATTTGCTGGCCGATAGCAATTCTGGCCTTGATCCTTTACCCTATTGTGTGGTTGCTGTTGCTGCCTTTTCGATTATTGGGTTTTGCAATTGACCTGAGCTTTGACCTGGTCAGGGGTATTTTTATGCTGCCGTTTCGGCTGGTGGGAATAAAATGATTTCGGATTTTGGATTTCGGAGTTCAGATTTCGGATTTCAAATTTCAGATTTCAGACTTTTTACCTTCTAAACCAAACCGGCATTCTCGATGAATTACAAATGACTCACTGATAAAAGTCATGCTTTTTGGAACTTGGATTCAATAGATTGCAGAGAACAGGCAGGGTACTAACTCTCTTTTTCTCCTCCTATTATGACAACTAACTCCAAAAAAATCAAGCCATTAAGCCCAGAAGAATGGGAAAAATCCTGGAAAGCCCATTGGGAAAAATCCCAGATGAATTATGAACTTCCGGCTAATCTCAGCAAAAACCTTCAGACAGAACGGGACTTTTTTTCCCAAACCCGAAGCCCTGAAAAAGATCAAAAGCGACTGGAAAAAGTAAACCGTGAGTTTGAGAAAGCTCTGAAAAAAATGAATAAAATCGGTCCGGCGGTGACCATTTTTGGATCTGCCAGATTCAAACCTGGAGAAGACTTCTATGAACTATCCCGTAAAACCGGAGAAGTCTTTGCCCAGGAAGGATTTTCGGTTTTGACAGGAGGAGGACCGGGGGCCATGGAAGCGGCCAATAAAGGGGCCTTTGAAGCCGGAGGAAAAAGCTATGGACTGAACATCATCCTACCCCATGAGCAAGCTCCTAATCCCTATGTAGATGACACCATTAATTTCAACCACTTTTTTGTCCGTAAGACCATGCTGGTCAAATATTCCTGTGCCTACATTGTAATGCCCGGGGGACTGGGGACTTTGGACGAACTCTTTGAAGCAGCCACTTTGATCCAGTGCCATAAAATCGGCCCCTTTCCTCTGATATTGGTAGGTCAGGAATTTTGGAAAGGATTGCGTGATTTTGTGGCCTATATGGCAGACCAGGGAGTTTTTTCCCCGGAGGAAATCGGTTTTTCGAAAATCGTGGACACTCCCGAAGAAGCAGTCCAGTTGGTATTGAAAAGCATGCCAAATGAGCTCCAAAAGCTTTTGAAAAAGGAGAAGAACAATCTCAAACCCCGAAAAGCAAAAATTCAATAAGGCCAAGCTAAAAACAAAAATCAATATGATTATCAAACTTTTAGGAGCAGCAGGAGGTGAAGTGACCGGTTCCTGTTATCTGATCAAAACCTCCAAGTCTTCTATTTTGGTGGATTGCGGGATGTTTCAGGGTAGTCGACAGTCCGAATCCTTGAATAGGCTCCCAGAAGGGGCACATCCCGAAAACTTGGATGCGGTGGTGGTTACCCATGGACATTTGGATCATACAGGACGGCTCCCCCTTTTGGTTAAGCATGGATATAAAGGACCAGTGTATAGCACTGAAGAGACCTTGAAGTTGAGCAGAATCATATTAGAAGATTCTGCCAGGCTCCAGGAGGCAGACGCAGAAAGACAAAACAGAAAGCATTGGGAGCCTGGAAAACCTCCATTTGAACCATTGTATGAGGCAGAGCATGTGGAAAAATTAAGGACACTGGCTCAAAAAGTCGAATTTGGAGAAGAAGTGCAGATTACGGAAGATATCTCTGCACACTGGATAGAGGCTGGTCATATGCTGGGTTCTGGCAGTATTTTGGTCAAAGTGAGGGAAAATGGAGTACAAAAAACTATCGCTTTTTCAGGAGATTTGGGTCCACTGACTCTCCCGTTGCTACGGCCTTTTGAGCACTTTGAAAAGGCCGATTTGGTATTTTTGGAATCCACCT
This sequence comes from Cyclobacteriaceae bacterium, assembly GCA_033844545.1. Lineage (GTDB taxonomy): Bacteria > Bacteroidota > Bacteroidia > Cytophagales > Cyclobacteriaceae > Algoriphagus. The sequence continues at coordinate 6,328 of JAJLJS010000136.1, forward strand.
ATGGAGACCGGGATCATAAATCCTACGAAGATACCATTGAAGAATTTGAAAGAATTGTCAAGGAGGTCAGTGAAAAAGGCGGTAAAATTCTGGTGCCCACTTTTGCCATTGGTAGAGCCCAGCAGATCATTTATCACCTGGCAGAAATGTTCAATGCTCAAAGAGTGAAGCCTTTCCGGGTATTTTTGGATAGCCCAATGGCCATCAAAGCCACAGAAGTCTATCGAAATCATCAGGATCTTTTGGATGAGGAATTTCATGAACTTAAAAGAAGGGGTGCTTTCCCGGTCGATGAAAGGTATTTCATTGCCAGCCCTTCTGCTGAAACCTCCAAACAGTTGAATTTTGAAAAAGGTCCCTGCATCATTTTGGCAGGAGCTGGAATGTGCAATGGAGGTCGGATTTTGCATCATCTGAGGCACAATCTCAGATTTACGGATACCCATGTTTTGATAGTTGGGTATCAGTCTCAGGGTTCTTTGGGTCGAAAACTGGTAGAAGGATACGAGACGGTCAGGATTTTTGGAGAAGAAATCCCCGTGAAGGCCCAGGTCCACACGCTCAACGGGTTTAGTGCCCATGCCGGCCAATCGGAGTTGGTGGAATGGTTTTCCCATTTATCTCCTTCCAAACCAAGACTTTATTTAGTTCATGGGGAAGATGGCCCGAGGAAAAAGTTAGCTCAAAAGATCCAGGAAAAATTTCAGATCCAAGCCTCCCTTCCTGAGATCGGAGCAGAAATTGAATTATAGAAAATATGATTATCCGCAATTACACCACACTATAAAATTCCTTTGGCCCAACAGTCGGAAGAACGAAGCCCGAAGTCCGAAGCTGGCAAAACCGAACACCAAGCGGGATTTTATCCATTGAATATGGCCTTCTGGCAAGAAAGCGGATTTAAATTGTAAGAAATAGTGGAAAATGCTTTCCTTCTTAAACCTGATTAAAAATGAAAAAAACCTTGAAATACGTAATCCTTCAGCTATTGGTACTATGTGTTTTTTGCCTCACCATTCAAGCTCAAAACACCTGGCCAAAGGATATATTCGCCAAAAACGGTACCCGCATAAGTATTTACCAACCCCAGCCTGAAACTCTCGAAGGAAACATCATCAAAGGAAGGTCCGCATTTTCGGTAGAGGAAGCCCCTAATACAGAATTGATCTTTGGGGTGGTCTGGTACTCCGCTACGATGATGACTAATCGGGATGATCGGACTTTGGCATTGGAAAGCATCAAAATCACCGATGTCAAACTTCCCGGATTGGATGATGAGGCCAAAATCACTAAACTGAAGGAACTTCTGGAAACAGAAATTCCGCTTTGGGGACTAGAATCCACCATCGACGAAGTGAAAGCGACCATCCAATTGGAGCAGTTCCCTTCCAGTGAAGGCTTGAACAATGATCCTCCGCAAATCATTTATTCCGAAGAACCTACCCTGCTTTTGCTTTTCGATGGAGAACCTAAAATCGAACAGGACAAAGACCTGAAAATGGATCGGGTCATCAATACTCCATACCTGATCCTTCGCTCCGAAGAAGATAAAAAATACTACCTTTTTGCAGGACAGGGCTGGTATGTCTCTCCTCAGGTAGAAGAAGGATATTCACTTACCTCCAAACTTCCCAAGTCTATCCAATCCGTAGACCAGCAGATTAAAAGTCAACAAAAAGACAAGCCAAAATCTACAGCCAAAGCACCCCAAAAAGTCATCTCCAGTACCACACCTGCAGAAATTATCCAATCGGACGGTAAAGCGGATTTTGCCAATATTCAAGGCACCAACTTGCTTTATATGTCCAACTCTGAAGACAATATTTTTCGTTTCATAGACGATCAAAAGTACTACCTGCTCCTTTCCGGTAGATGGTATGCTGCTCCCAAACTGGAAGGAACCTGGGAATACATTCCTGCAGAAAAACTTCCTGGTGAATTTGCCAAAATCCCTGAGGACTCACCCAAAGGTGATGTTCTTGCCAGTGTTCCAGGCACTCAGGCAAGTATCGATGCCATCCATGATGCACAGGTGCCCCAGACTGCCAAGGTAGATCGGGAAAAAGCGACTTTGGAAGTGACCTATGATGGTGAGCCGAAATTTGAAAAAATAGATGGCACCTCCCTGGAATTGGCCATGAACACCAAGAGCACAGTGCTGAAGTCGGGAAAGGATTTTTATGCCGTGGACAATGGGATCTGGTTTGTAGCTTCCAATGCCAAAGGCCCCTGGAAAGTCAGCGACCAACGGCCCAAAGGTGTGGAAGATATTCCTGCCTCCTCCCCTGCATACAATGTGAAATATGTGTACATCTATGAAAGTACTCCTGAGGTGGTGTATGTCGGATATACGCCTGGATATATGGGAAGCTATGTATATGGACCTACGGTGGTCTATGGAACGGGATATTATTACAATCCTTGGTATGGCCCCTACTACTACCCTCGTCCGGTAACTTTCGGGTTTAGTATGCATTACAACCCTTGGACGGGCTGGAGCATGGGATTCCACATGAGCTATGGCTTCTTTTCCTTTGGTTTTTATGGAGGTGGAGGCTATTGGGGACCGGGAGCTTATCGTCCACCCTACTATGGCGGAGGCTATGGCAATCGGACCTTTATCAATAATGGCGACATTAACATTGATCGATCCAACAACATTTACAACGGTAGAGATCATGTCTCCACCCGGGATGTACAAAGAGGCGACCGAAGCAGAAATGGATCCGCCAGTCAAAGACCAGGCGTTTCCACCAATGATAGAAATAGAGCGTCCAGTGCTCGTCCTAGTACAGGGCAGCAGCCTGCTAACCGGGGAGCGATGGCTGGAGCGGGAACCCGAGACGTCTATTCAGACCGAAATGGAAATGTCTACAACCGGGACAGCAATGGCAACTGGAGTCAAAGACAAGGGAATCAGTGGCAAAGAACTCAACAATCCTCTCAACTGAACAGGGATTACCAAAACCGACAGCGAAGTGCTGCACAAAACAGAAGCTTCCAGCAAACCAATAGAGGTGGCAATATGGGTGGTGCAGCGCGAGCCGGAGGAGGAGCCCGAAGAGGAGGAGGAAGAATTCGCTAAAGTCTAAAAGCCCGAGGTATAATCGCTTCGGGCTTTTGTTTTGGTAAATTTTGATGAAGATTTCCCTCAGATTCCCACTAAATGACTCCTTCTAAATCCTCCTGAAAAATCCAGATTCCCGGAGATTTTGAAGGTTAAATTTGGAATGCATTGCTTTGAGTCTTGATCTGTCCACTTAGCATCAAACTTTTTCGATTGACTGAAAAACTACCTAGTCAAATCGAACTCCGGGACTGATGACTGCGACTGAAAACTGAGACTGAATACTGAAACTAATCTCTGCTTCCCTCATATAAATCATATTTCAGCAAGCGGCAGTCTATAGTTCCATTCCAGAATTCTATTCTTCGGCTTGCTTTCAAGCCTACTTTCTTCGCCAATTCCAAGTTGCCGGTGAAAATATATCCCCGATAACCGGCACATTTTTGCTTCATAAAGTCACCCATTCGCTTGTAGGTTCCTTCCAATTCCTCATTTTCTCCGAGACGCTCTCCATATTCCGGGTTGAAAAAGATAACTCCTCTGGGCTTTTCGGGAATTTCGGTTTCCGCAAAATCACATACCTGAAAATCAATCATATGCTCCACCCCTGCATAGGCGGCATTTTCCTGGGCAAAGGAAATCGCCTGAAGAGAAATATCCGAAGCGATGATTTTCACTCCCGGATCATGGATGACTTTCTTTTCAAGTTTCAATTTTTTAGCCTGAAAAGCCTCTTCTTGATAGCCTTTCAGAAATTGGAAAGAATAGGTGTCCCGATACAGTCCAGGGTATCTTTTGCTGGCTAAAAGCGCTGCTTCAATTGCAACTGTTCCAGATCCGCACATAGGATTGATAAATGGCACCCGGGTATTCCATTCGGTGGCAAAAATGGTGGAAGCGGCTAAAGCCTCCATCATCGGAGCCTTTCCGGGAATCTTTCGGTAGCCATGTTTTGCCAGGGTTTCTCCGGAGGTATTGATATACACGGTTGCCTGAGTTTCTTTCCAATACACCTGAAAAACCAATCCAATAAAATCCGAACCGGAATCGGGCCTTCTTCCGAATTGATCCCGAAAACGATCTACAATAGCGTCTTTGACTTTGACATTCACGATCAGTGGTGTGGTGACAGATTCATTTTCCACGACAGAACTAACCGAAAAATACCCGTCCACATCCAAATATTCTTCCCAGGGAATTGCTTTGAACCTTCGGTAGATATCCTCCGCAGATCTCAGGTAAAAAGATTTGATTTCATACAAAACCTGCGAAGCTGTCCTCAAATGAAGGTTGAGATCCATACATTCCTCCATCGAGGCGGAAATCTCTATCCCTGTTCGGGTGACTTCTTTGGGAACAAAGCCCAATTCACGGATTTCCTGTTCGAGATAACTGACTGACCGGTCCTTGCAGGTGACGAATACCTTTCCTTTCTGATTAAAATCAAGCATGCGCAAAGGTAATCAAACCTTATCTGGATTCATTTGAATGGATGGAATTCAAAAACCATTTATCCCAAAATCTGAAAAAACCATGCAAACGTTTGCGTAATTTAGTTTTCAAACACATTGCCCCTAGAAACTGAATTCGGGAATTTTACCTCAGACCCTAACGCAAAAAATATGACACACAAAAATCGGATTTTATTCTTTTCACTTGCCTTATGCAGCCTTTGGGCTTGTTCACCAAAAGAGGAGCAGTCAGACGGATGGAGAGAGCTATTTAATGGAGAAGACCTCAGCGGCTGGAAAGCTGTCGCTGGAACTGCCACCTTTGAGGTGGTCAATGGTGAAATCATCGGAACAGCCGTAGCGGGTTCGCCCAATACTTTTTTGATCACAGAAGAAAGTTATGGAGACTTTATCTTGGAACTGGACCTGAAAGTCGAGCATGTCAGCAGTAATTCCGGAATCATGGCCAGGGGCCAATTTGACCCTCAAGCAAGGGAAGGAAAAGGATTGGTTTTTGGATATCAAATAGAAGCAGACCCATCAGAGCGAGCATGGTCTGCCGGAATCTACGATGAAGCCAGAAGAGGCTGGATGTATCCAGTAGACTTGAATCCAGAGGCAAAATCTCTTTTCAAACTGGGAGAATACAACCACTACCGGATCGAAGCCATCGGGGATGAAATCAAAACATGGCTGAATGGACAGGAAGTAGCCTATGTGGTAGACGATATGGATGCGACCGGATTCATCGGTCTGCAGGTGCATAGCATCTCAAAGCCTGAGGATGCCGGAAATAAAACCTATTTTAAAAATGTAAGGATCAAAACCGAAAATCTGGATCCAATGCCCTTTGGGAAAGACTTACCGGTAGTCAACAACCGATTGAACGAACTGACCGAATATGAAAAGGCAAACGGATGGAGACTGCTTTTCAACGGTCAAAACAGTGATGGATGGATTGGTGCTTACAAAGACGCCTTTCCAGCTGAGGGCTGGTCTATTCAAAATGGGGTATTGACCATTGCCAAAACCGACGGAAGCGAATCACGAAACGCAGGAGATATCGTCACCAGCGAACAATTTTCCGCATTTGATTTGGCATTTGATTTTAAATTAACCGAAGGAGCCAACAGCGGCGTGAAGTACTTCGTCACCCTTTCTGAAGGAAACAAAGGCTCTGCCATCGGCTTGGAATATCAGATATTGGACGACGAAAGACATCCTGATGCCAAAATGGGAAGAGAGGGAAACAGGACTCTTTCTTCCCTTTATGACCTGATCACTTCCAGCAAGCAGCCAAGATTTGTGAGACCAATCGGTGAGTGGAACAAAGGTCGGGTAGTCGTCTATCCTGACAACCGGGTAGAGCACTATATCAACGGAGTAAAAGTGGTGGAATACGTTCGAGGTTCCCAGGAATTCAGAGATTTGGTAGCAATTTCCAAATATAAAATCTGGGAAAATTTCGGAGAGGCTCCCCAAGGACACATCCTTCTTCAGGATCATGGAGATGAGGTGAGCTTCAAAAATATCAAAATCAAAACCTTAAATTGATTTTACTAAACCCAAAAAACCATGGCAAAATCAACTAGAAGAGAATTTATTCAGAAAAGTGCGGCAGCTACTGTAGGTATTTCAGCCCTGGGTTCTTTGGCTTTTTCCCCAAAATCCTATGCTCGGATTATCGGAGCCAATGACCGGCTGAATGTAGCCATTGCTGGTTTGGGCAGAAGGCTGGGTGCCTTCTATGAGCCCATTGGCTTAAAATCCAGCAATGTCAATCTCCTATATCTCTGTGATGCAATGCAATCCCAGATGCCCAAAGCTGCCAAAAACTTTGAAAAGTGGATTGATTATCAACCCAAACAGGAACAAAATATCCTGAAAGTATTGGAGGACAAAGAAGTAGACGTACTGATCAATGCTACCCCAGACCATTGGCATGCTCCGGGGACTTGGTTGGCCTTGGAAAGAGGAAAGCACGTCTACGTCGAAAAGCCTTGTTCCCACAATCCTTGGGAAGGGGAATTATTGATCGCTTTTCAAAA
>JAJLJS010000137.1:0-7656 GCA_033844545.1 Cyclobacteriaceae bacterium
TACAAAACAGCTAATCAAGGATCAAGAATTTCTCAGGACATTCTTGCTTTGATTCAAGCAAATGTGGTTGAAGAGATCAAGACCGAAGCTATCTCAGTAGCAAATGCCCGAAAAGGAGTACCTACCGGTGATTTACTTTTAGTCGAGAGCAAGTTGGGAACCTTGGAGGCAATCGAAAGATTGAGAAACATGCCCGAAATTGAATATGCCGAGCCCAACTGGATTTACCAGCATTTTGCGACTTCAAATGATCCGTATTTTACCGGTGGTCAACTTTGGGGAATGTCTGCCAATGGGAATCAATTCGGATCCAGAGCGGCAACTGCCTGGGCAGCGGATAAAACTGGCTCTTCTACGGTCTACATTGGAATAATCGACGAGGGGTATATGTATACTCATGAAGATTTGGCAGCAAATGCCGGAGTAAATCCCGGGGAAATCGCCGGAGATGGGATCGACAATGACGGAAATGGACTTGTGGATGATGTTTATGGTTGGGATTTCGATGGAAACAATAGCAGCGTTTTCGATGGAACTGGAGATGACCATGGAACTCACGTGGCTGGAACCATAGGAGGCGTAGGCGGAAATGGAATAGGGGTAGCCGGAGTAGTTTGGAATGTGAAAATGATCGGTGCCAAGTTTTTGGGCTCCAGAGGAGGAACAACCTCCAATGCAATTAAAGCCGTAGATTATTTCACTGACTTGAAGAACCGTCATGGATTGAATATCGTGGCCACGAACAATTCATGGGGTGGAGGAGGCTATTCTCAAGCTTTGAAAGATGCCATTGACAGAGCCAATGCGGCAGGAATTCTTTTCATCGCTGCCGCTGGTAATTCAGGAACCAATAATGATACTTCTCCAAGCTATCCTTCCGGATACACCTCTCCGAATGTGATTGCTGTGGCTTCCATCACTAGCACAGGAGCACTTTCTTCATTTTCTCAATACGGCGCCACTTCGGTGGATTTAGGAGCTCCTGGCTCTGGAATCTGGTCTACCGTTCCGGTGGCTGTGGGTAAAGGAAAAAATGCAACCATAGGCTCTGGGTATGCCAGCTATAACGGAACCTCCATGGCTACTCCGCATGTGACAGGCGCGGCGGCACTCTATGCTTCTTTGAATCCCGGTGCTACCGCATCGCAAATCAAAAATGCCTTGCTTAGCTCCGTTACACCGACTCCTTCTCTTCAGGGGAAAGTCTCTACAAATGGACGCCTGAATGTTTCCGGATTCTAAAAGGTAGGGTTGAATAAGAAAAAGAGGCTTTCCCAATTTTGGGGAAGCCTCTTTTTTTAGAGCGTTCTTCGCTTTTTCATTTCCTCAGCCACTTCCTGGTCCAGAGGAAAAGGACTTTTTTCTAATTCAGCCACGATGTTTTTGTAGTTTTCATCATCCCTGTTTTGGGAAAGTTTGGCACTGGCATGAACTTCTGTGATCTTGATTTCGATCCCAACTAAGGCTCGGATTTGGCTTTGTAGATAGCCTTCTGACATTTTTTCTACCGAGACTCGGTTTGGTCGGCCTTCTTCGTATCGATCCACCAAAGATTTCAAGTGGTGCAGCAATTCCTCTCCTTCAATGAATTTGATTTTACCATAGATATGGACAGCCAAATAATTCCATGTAGGGACATTTTCATGGGTGTACCAGGAAGAGGAAATGTAGGCATGTGGTCCCTGAAAAATCACCAGTACTTCGTCGATCTGGCTAAGTTCTTTCCATTGGAGGTTGGCCTTGGCTAGGTGGGCATGAAGGACAGGCTCACCAGCTGCATTTTGATCTAAGACCACGGGAATGTGAGTGGCCCAGGGTTTACCCTTTACTTGGGACACCAAGGTTGCAAAGGCATTTTTTTGAATAAAATCCTGGATCTCGCCTTCATTTTTCCAAGAATTTAGGGGATGAATGTACATGGGTAGTGGATTTTTGGTGGATGAAAATTCGGAAAAAATCAGACAATTTGGCCTATACATTTCTTAGCTGGGCTGAAAAAATTATTTTTATCTCATGGAAGATTTTTCAACCGACAAATTGGAGCTGGCAGCACGGTTTGTCAATAATACTGGAGTTCCCATTTTTTTGACAGGGAAAGCAGGTACCGGCAAAACCACTTTCTTGAGGGAATTGGCCAAAAGGACGCACAAGCGCTTTGTGGTAATGGCCCCAACTGGGATTGCCGCCCTCAATGCTCGAGGAGTGACCATACATTCCCAGTTTTTGTTGCCTTTTGGTTCCTTTCTTCCGGTCGGGGATGCTGAGGGGAATTACTCGGATCGGCACGGATTCTTCACCCAACAAACCTTGGCAAGAAAGCATCCTTTGAATCAAGTTCGGAGAAATGTCCTGAAAAAAGTAGATCTCTTGGTCATCGACGAGGTGAGTATGCTGAGGGCTGATATTTTGGATGCGATTGACTACCGAATGCGGAGTGTCAAGCGAAATTTTAAAGTGCCATTTGGGGGAGTTCAGGTCTTGTTTATCGGAGATTTGTACCAATTGCCACCGGTAGTCAAAGACGAGGAGTGGGCAGTGCTGAGCAGATTTTACAAATCCATGCACTTTTTTGAGGCCAAGGCACTTCAAAATTCAGGTATGGTTTACTTGGAGTTGGATAAGATTTTTCGCCAACAGGATGAGGTTTTTATCCGGGTCTTGAATAATCTGAGAGACAACCGCTGCACCCCTGAAGATGTCCGGGTTTTGAATTCTCATTATAAGACCTTGGATGAGATTCAAAGTTTACCTCCCTGCATCACGCTGACTACGCATAATTACAAAGCGGATGAGATTAATCTCAGGGAGCTTAGAAACTTGGATTCAGCATCATTTTTCTATGATGCTGAGATAGAAAAAGATTTCCCCGAATCCTTGTTTCCACTGCCCGAATCCATTGAACTGAAAGTTGGAGCTCGAGTGATGTTTATCAAAAATGACACCTCTGGGCTATCTTCTTATTTCAATGGAAAACTAGCCACTGTAATTGCCTTGGACAGCGATGAAATCCAGGTAGAAATGGATGATTCTCGGGAGGAGTTTTATCTAAAAAAAGAGCTTTGGGAAAACAAAAAGTACAAAATCAATCCGGATACCAAGGAGCTGGAGGAAGAAGTCGTGGGCACTTTTTCCCAGTATCCCATCAAACTTGCCTGGGCAGTGACTGTTCATAAAAGCCAGGGTTTGACTTTTGACCGGGCCATTGTAGATGTAGGGCAAGCCTTTGCTCCGGGACAAGTCTATGTCGCATTAAGCCGATTGAGAAGTTTGGATGGACTGATTTTAAGAACCCGGGTCAGAGAGGATGTGATTTATTCTGACCCAAAGGTGGTGGATTTCACCGTGGGTAAAAACTCGGGTCAAAATCTCCAAGAAACCTTGACTAAAAGCCAGTTTGCCTACCTGCTCCAATTGGCGGAATCTACTTTTGAATTTGAGTCTTTGGTGAAATCACTGAGCCAGTTTGATCGGGAAAATGAAAGTAGCCTGGAGTTTGAAGAAGAGGATATCCGCAGTGATTTGCCCGCTATTTATCGATTGTTGGAGGCGGAACGGGAAAACTCCCTGAAATTCCGTTCTCAACTTCATGCCTTGATTCACCATCAACAAGTGGATCGACTTCTGGATCGCGTGGAAAAAGGGACTGCATATTATTTGGAATTGCTTGAAAAAGCCCTTGCGATCTTGATCCGACACCAACTTAAAATCGAGCATTTCTCCAGAATCAAAACCTACCAAAATGGATTGGAGGAACTTGAGCTGGAAATCCTTCAAAAATATGCCTCCATTTCCCGAAGCGGAAGATTGATGAAATCAATTCTGGAAGGGGAAATGGCCGGAAAAATGGAGGATCTGGATCGTCGACTTGAAATTCTCAGAATGGAATTGAGTGAATCCATTCGAAAAGAATTGCCGGTGAGAGAAGGAACTAAAAACAAAACTGGTCGAAAGAAATCCAAGGAAAGGCCTGTCAAAGAAAAGAAGGAGGATACCAAACTGCATAGTATTCGGCTATTTCTGGAAGGGAAAACTCCTGCGGAGATTGCTCAAGAGAGAGGGTTTGTAGAATCCACGATCATGGGGCACTTGGCCCATGGGGTAAAGCTGGGAAAAATTGAATTGGAGGCCTTAGTGGATCCCAAGATGATTTCCCAGATTCTTCACGTGGAAGAAAAGCTCGGGTCCCTCAAGGAGTATTTTGAATACTTTGATGGAAAATACGATTATGGAACTCTCCGGCTGGTGTTGTACTCCCAAAATCGGGAAGGAATAGATTAAGCTTTTGAAAAAAGGGTGTTAAAAGTCCATGGACCATAGACCATAGCCACTCAATACATGGGTTCTGTCAATACGCTCATAATTGTCAGGATTCCCTCTTTGTAGTTACCGAGCCGGATGTTTTCGTTGGGACTGTGCTGGTTGTTGTCTGCATTGACGGTAGGAATAGTCACTGCCGGAATACCCAAAGCATCCACAAACGGAGAAATTGGAATCGAACCACCGGAAATTCGAATTTGAACGGGTTCTTCTCCGAAGGCCCGTTTCATGGCACTTCTTAGCCAAGCTCCCGTTGGAGAATCCATTGGCGTTCGGAATGCCTGATAGGAAATAGACGTGTTGACTTTGACGATTTTTGGATACTTCATTCGTTCCTCGTCTGAAGGGTCATTTTCCACAATATGGAATCCCTGATTTCGGATATGATCATTGATCAGACCAAATAACCTTACCGGATCTGATTCAGGTACGAGCCTCATGTCCAACTCAGCCAGGGCAATGTCTGGAACGATGGTTCTGGCCTCTGGACCCACCCAGGCGGATTTCATTCCGCGAATATTCAGGGAAGGATATTGAATGCTCTCCTGATAACTTTGTCCTACCTGATCTGTCCTTCCCAGTCCTAAACGTTTCTTGATGGCTGGCTCATCATCCGGGACGGCTTCCAGGATTGCTTTCTCTGTATTCGAGAGCGTGATTCCATCATAAAATCCAGGAATGATCACTCTTCCTTCCCCGTCTTTCATAGAGGAGAGAAGTTGACTGAGCAGTAAGGCCGGATTGGGTGCGTAGTTTCCGTAATGTCCACTGTGCTGGGGAAGTTTGGGCCCATAGGTGGTCAGGAATAACTCCGAAATTCCTCGTGCACCATAGCTCAGAGTGGGCAGGTTGGAGGTATGTCTCGGGCCGTCCATGATCAGCATCATATCTGCAGCCAGTTTATCTTTGTATTTTACTACAGCTTCCGGAAGTTTTGGAGAACCCTGTTCTTCTTCGAAGTCCAAAATGATTTTGATGTGGTAATCCGGAGAAATTCCCTGTTCAGTCAAGGCATCCCATCCCGTCAAAAACATCGCAAACGGTCCTTTGTCATCCGAAGTGGATCGGCCAAAAATTCTCCAGTCTGGATTGTAATCTTCTTTTAGTTTTTCAAAAGGTAAGGTTTCAAAAGTCCCATCTGCCTTGGGAGATTTCAAAGTTGCGGTATAAGGATCTGGCTGATGCCATCTGCTTCTGTCCACCGCCTGACCGTCGATGTGGAAGTAAAAAAGTGCTGTTTTAGTAGCCCCAACTTGCTTTTTCTCAGCCAGAAGTAGCGGGATTCCTCCAGTTTCCAGTCTTTCTGCAGTCCAATTTCTTTTGGCAAATTGGTCCTCACACCACTGAATATTGACTTCAATCTGCTCTGGATAAACCGCATCGTTAGGCATGGATACAATCTCCCTCAATAGCTCCAATCCATGCTGCCAATTGGAGTCCGTCAGCCGTTGAAGTTGTTGCTGGTCTGGAGTTTGGGCAAAAATGAAAGTTGAAATTCCGAGTATGGGGAGCAGAAGTAGTTTTTTCATCGGGGGTGAAATTTTTGGTTAAAATAATCATCCATGCCAAAACAGCCAACCTAATTCATGGAAAGGGTATTAATAGTAAAGGCCGCTTTTGGCGGCCTTTTGGAGTTTAGTAGGTGTATTTAATATAGACTCTCCTGCTAATCGTTTGGTCATCGGGTTGGATGACCATGTCTGCTGATTCTGCCATAGATCGGGCATTCATCATTGCTTTTGGCTGCGGGATAAAGTTTTGCTCCATGCCCACATAGAAAACTCGGAGGCCTCTTAGATTCAAAGTACTACCGATCAAATTGGCTCTGGCTTCGGCATCTTTCAGTGCTTCTGCCAAAAGGGTGTTTTCCAGAGATTTTCGGGTAGCTTCTGCCACTCCAAAATGAAGGTTGTAGCTCATGTCTCCGGATTTTTGAATGGCCTCTGAGATTTTTTGTAAATCCTCATTGGTCGGACTGGTTACAATTCTGAGCGTTTGCCGGGCGACATAGCCACTGTCTTTGGCAGTTCCGCTTCTATAAATCCGGTTCACATCCACAGAATAATTGTCAGCGATCAACTTGTAGTCTTTGATCCTTGCTTTTTTCAACTCATCCGCTAGTCTTTGTGCTTTTTTGTTCAAAGTATTGACCGCGTCATTGACGGTCAAGGTCTTTTCCTCCAATTGGATCAGGTATACGGCTTCGTCAGGGGCCATTTTCCGCTCTGCGTATCCTTCGACTTCAATAATCGGAACTTGTTGAGCTTGCTGCGCAAAAAGGACCGGTGCTGAGCCAAGGAAGAAGATTAGGGTCAATAAATTTTTCATGGTGTTCATGGTTTAGTTCTATTTAGTTTGGTCAAATGACGAACCAAGAGCTGAATTCGCGAATGATTTTTAGAGAAATTAAGAATTAATCTACTTCAATTTCCACTCCAAAACCTCCATAGAATTCAATTCAGGTCCACCTCCTCGGTTTCCGGACCCAGCTTGTACATAAATTTTTCCATTCAGGAAGGCAGTTCCTGTCCCATGTCTTCCCTGATTCAAATCCGGGAGTTTAATCCATTCATTGGATCGGGTATCCAAAACCTCCACTTCTGCATGTGCAGGGACTTGGACCCCACTTTCTCCATTCATGACGACCAAGTAAGGACCAATTCCCAAATTGGAATTTCCGGCCCTTTCGGTTGGGATTCCGGTTTCCAGAGTAGTCCAAGTTTGGGTCTTAAAATCAAATACATCGATTTCTTTAATCGTGGTATCAATGACCCGGTTGATCTTCGCATGCGAAGTTCTCCCGCCGGCTAGATAAAGTTTGTCATTGACCAAGGCAGCACTGATGTGGTCACGGGCACGGGGAGCATCGGGTAGGGGAGTCCATTTCCCGGTTTTGGGATCCAGTACATCAAACCAGGATACAAATCCATCCCAGTGTCCATCCTGAATTCCGCAGACCATATAGATTTTGTCATCCTTGACAAAAACTCCTGCAGAACCTCGGTGTCGGTTTTCAGGGAGAGCAGGACCTTTTCTCCAAGCTTTGGTGGAAGGATTGAAAATCAAAATTTCAGGTATTGGAGTTTCGTGAGGATAGCCACCAGTAAAGGCCCCAACTACCCAGATTTCATCCTTAAAAGTAACTGCCTGAAAGTGACTGATCTCCAGAGGAGCCTCGGCGACTTTTGTCCACGTATTGGTGGTAGGATTGTATTCTTCCACGGGCCTTTCTCCTCGGCCACCTAGGGAGTAAAGTTTCCCATTACATTCCACAAATGAATTTTCATGCCGGGGAGTGGCTTCGGTATTAGGAGAAATTACGGTCCATTTTTCCTGAGC
>JAJLJS010000138.1:0-14647 GCA_033844545.1 Cyclobacteriaceae bacterium
GGAACTCCCAGCTCCCTTGGGCGGGATTGGCCATTATTTTCTTGCATAGTAAAACAAAGGATCAGGAAAACTAAAATCAGGTATCGCATGGGGAGGATGGGTTTGGACTAATTTTTCAATTTTCCAATGTTTCAATATTTCAATAATACCTATCTTACCTACCCTTTCCAAGATTCCCATTGAAATGCTCAAAAAACAACGATACGAAGCTTTTATTCATCACTTTTCTGAAAATATGCCTGTTGCGGAGACAGAATTGGAATATGAAAATCCCTTTCAGCTCCTGGTCGCTGTAGTCCTTTCTGCCCAGTGCACCGACAAGCGGGTGAATATCGTAACCCGTGAATTGTTTAAGCATTTCCCAACTCCCGAACACCTGGCAGCCACACATTTTGACGAGCTTTTTCCCTATATCCGCTCCATTTCCTATCCCAACAACAAGACCAAACACCTGATCGGTTTGGGGAAAATGCTGATGGAAGATTTTGGCGGGGAAGTGCCCTCCACGGTGGATGAACTGATCAAACTTCCCGGTGTGGGTCGAAAAACTGCCAATGTAATCACCTCGGTCGTATGGAATCAACCCAATATGGCTGTGGATACACATGTGTTTCGGGTTTCAAGAAGATTGGGATTAGTCCCCATGTCCGCTAAAACTCCTCTTGAAGTCGAAAAGCAATTGGTCAAAAATATCCCTAAACAATACATCCATGTGGCGCATCATTGGCTGATCTTGCATGGACGATACGTCTGCCTTGCAAGGAGACCCAAATGTGAGGAATGTACGATCACACATTTCTGCAAATATTTTGAGAAAAATCATGGCAAAACTGTCTCCGAAGTAACTGAATAAGCTATGTGCGGAATTCATCTGATTTGGGGAAAAGGGGCCAACCAAGAGTCCATCCAAACCCTTGTTGATAGTAGTACCCATCGAGGTCCTGATCAACGTGCCGTTTTTTCACCATGGCATGAACTCTGGATCGGGGTAAATCGGCTCAAAATTCTGCATCCGGGGGCTGATGCAGACCAACCATTTTGGGCTCCTGACGGGAACAGCCTGCTGATCTGGAATGGTGAAATCTACAACTTCAAAGAATTAAAAAGCATCCTTTCCAAAATGGGGGTGGAGTTTACCACCGAATCAGATACAGAGGTTTTGCTCCATTACCTGAAGTTTTTCGGAACTGATGGACTGGCAAAACTCAATGGAATGTTTGCGATCATCTATGTGAATCTCATACAAAAATCAGTGCTGGTGGCCAGGGACCGAAACGGAGAGAAACCGCTCCATTACTTCCAAACTCCCGAGACATTCATCCTCTCTTCTGAATCCCGGGGAATTGCCAAATTGACCAGACCTGAAATAGACCCAGTACAGCTGGCTCCCTATTTCTATTTCCGAAGTGCTCAACCCGGTAAAACCTTCTTCAAGGGAATCCGGGAATGGAAACCCAGTCGATACAGCACGATCTTCCGTCATTCCACATTTCGATGGGACAATATTCCCCTGCCCAAAAAAATCAGTTCACATCCGAGTTTGCCTCTTTTTCAGGAAATACTTCAAGACACCGTGTGTAGGCAATTCCATGCAGATGTCCCATTGGGCGTGACGCTTAGTGGAGGATCTGATAGCTCCCTTCTGTACAGTACATGGTATCAAAAGACCGGAATTCCGTTGCCTTGCTATACCATAGAAGTAGAGAAAAAGTATCGGTTTAAGTATCAGGATGCTGATTATGCAAAAAGGCTGGTAAAGCAGATTCCTGCAAAACAAGAGCTGATCTATGTAGATCAAACTATCTTTTTGAAAAATTGGGAGAAATACCTGGAAACATTGGATCAACCCATAGGAGATTCAGCGAGTTTTTTGACTTGGATGATAGCCGCTGAGGCTAAAAAAGAGGTAAAAGTTCTGGTCTCCGGTGCCGGAGCGGATGAGCTTTGGGGGGGATACCAAAGACACCGGGCTTTTGACCAATATCTGAGATATAAAAACTTCTGGGTGAACTGGGCAGGTTTATTCGGCAAATTGCCTTTGGGAAGAGAATGGAAAAAAATGATGGCCGGAATCCACCCAAATCCTCAAAAGACATTTCTCAACTTTTCTGCAGTAGAAAACCCAGATTCTGAATTGATGGAAGATTATGCCCGGATATTCAATCCCAAACTTCCGGAACTCAAACAAATGCTGGACTTTGACCGGCAGGTGTATTTGGTTCAGGACGTGCTGAAAATTCAGGACAATGCCCTCATGGCGCAGGGCATTGAAGGGCGGTCGCCTTATCTTGACGCTAAGATGCTGGGGCTTTGGAAAGCCGTGGAAGACCCCAAACTTTTGTTGGGAAAGCCCTGGATCAAGGCTTCTTTGGAGGACCAGGGATTGGACTGGATCGCGAAACGGAAAAAATTCGGATTTGGCCTTCCCCTACTCGAATGGCTGATGGAAGGCGGACCCGTGGCCAAAAAAATCTTTTCCAGCCTTAAAGAATTCGGAAAAACTTCAGGATACCATCTTCCAGAATCAGGAAAAGCCCTCTGCCAAAATCCGGAAAAACATCTAAAATCTCACTTTTTAACCCTTTACAATCTGTTTCTTTTGGCAGAATGGTGGAAATTGCACAAACCATGAGAGTGATCTATATCCATCAATATTTTCGAACTCCCGAGCAAGGTGGGGCCGTAAGGTCCTATCATCTCGCCAAAGGATTGGTGGAGAAAGGAATCGAAGTGGAAATGATTACTGCACACAATCAGCCCAACTATGACCAGTGCTGGATTGAAGGGATCAAGGTTCATTACCTTCCTGTATGCTACGAGCAAAGGTTTGGCTTTCTTAAGAGAACCTGGGCGTTTTTTGATTTTGTGAAAAAAAGTAAAAGCCTACTCCAAAAACTCCACCGTCCGGATCTTTTGTACATTACCTCCACTCCCCTGACGACGGGTTGGATTGGATTATGGGCTAAAAAGAAGATGGCCCTACCTTATATTTTCGAAGTTAGGGATCTTTGGCCGGAAGCACCAATTCAAGTCGGCGCTATTCGAAATCCCTTGTTGATCCGCTATCTGAGAGCCTTGGAGAAAAAAATCTACCAAGAGTCCTTGAGCTTGGTGGCACTTTCCCCCGGAATAGGCGCACACCTCCAAGAATGTTCACCGGAAAAACCAATTGCCTTGATCCCCAATTTTTCGGATTTAACCCGATTTTTTCCTCAGGCGAAAAACATAGCCTTGAAGGATTCCTTAGACTTGGGAGAAGGATTGACCATTGCCTATACCGGTGCCCTAGGCTTGGTCAATGCCGTGGATGAATTATTGGGCTTGGCAAAAATGGCCCAGGAAAAAGGGAAAAACTGGAATTTCCTCATCATGGGGGAAGGTAGCCATCGGGAGTCTCTGGAGGAAAAAGCTCGAATTCTAAAACTCGAGCGTGTCCACTTTCTGCCTTTTTCTTCCAAAGATCAAGTGAATCAAGTGCTGAGTGTGGCGGATTTTTGCTGGATTTCCTTTGCCCATTTTCCGGTTTTGAAAACCAACAGTCCCAACAAGTTTTTTGATGCTTTGGCAGCTGGGAAGGCCATTTTGGTAAACCATAAAGGCTGGGTGTATGACCTTGTCAAAACCCATCATCTAGGCTTGTCCTTTTTACCGGGTAAATGGGAAAAGGCATTTGCCAAACTGGAGCATCTGGAATCCCACCGGGAAGAAATCTCCCAAATGGGAAATATCTCCAGAAAACTTGCTGAGACCTATTTCTCCAAAGACCTGGCTGTTGCCCGGCTTACCGAAATCATCCAACCCAAGCCAAAACTTACTCAGGGCGGCGAGGCCGATATCCGGACTGCCTGAAAATTTGTTCCGCATTGGCTTCCTGCATAAGCTCAGGCAAGCTAAGGTCCTGATTGATCCGGAAGTCATCCACGATATTCCAGCCCATCCATCTTCCCAGCCTACCGGGTGCCTTGGTGCTGATCGCATCCGTGAAGGGAGCCTCTCCGATATATTTTCTGATTTCAAAGGGATTGGTCTCAAAAAGCAGCTCATTTTCGACAAAATGCGACCATATATATTCTTCATTGGCCCAGCATTCTTCGATTTCTTCCGGCGTGTAGCCAATGATATATTGATCGGAAGTACAAGGTAAAATGGCTTTGACAAAATGATACGCCTTCCCATAATAGATCATTTCTGAAAGCAGGGTGTTGTCCGATGGATTGGTTTCATTGTACCGGGAAGAAATCGCCAAAACGATCATGGGAACCAAATAATCGCGCTCGTACCGAACGGCCATGTATCGGGCAATATCCGGCTGAAAAGCATGATCCGCAGGAAGGAAATAATCCAATCCGATGACGATCATTTCTTCGGTAATCACCAAATCAGAATTAAAGCCCGAGACAAAGGTGTACACTTTCGGAGTTTTGAAATCCGGGAAATAATACCGGATATACTTGAACGCATTTTCCAATTCCGTTTCCAGTGCTCTGATGTCGGCAAACTCCACCATCACAGAATCATACAGCACCTGCATGGCCGAATCCTGGTTGACTTCCAAGAGTACGTTGGCCAGTGAATCCGGTGAAGGATAGCCGTCCAGCTCTAGATAAACCGAGGCAAATTCGGGATATTTCTCAAGAAGAAATTTGACCTCTTCCGGACTTTTTGCTTCGAAAAACTCCCTTTCCAAACGGGTTATTTCCAGTTCCAAAGACTGCGATAAAATCTTCGGATCAAGTTCGCATTCAGTTTGCTTTTTCCCGCAGGAATAGAAAAGCATCAATCCAAGGATCAAAAAAACAGGGAAAACTCTTTGCATGGGTGAGGATATTTAAGAGCAAATTAAATAAAGCCTTTGGATTGAACGAAGAAAGGTCGGGATTGATATGCCTGGATTTTCTCCGGGAGCCAATTCCGCTTATTTTTCCAAGGTGAAAAACCAATGGATTACTGCGAGGGCATTTATTTCCTATCTGAGTTTGGCAAAAGCTTGGAATTACTTCTTGCTGTTTGTTTCCTTTCAGGGAAGCAGACTGCTGGGCAAACCCTTCCTTTGGGGAAAACCCACCACGCTTAGCATTGAACCTACCACGAGCTGCAATCTCAGATGTCCAGAGTGTCCTTCCGGTTTGAGGTCGTTTACCAGACCCACCGGGATGCTCCAGGAAGCTCTTTTTGAAAAAACCATAGACCAGGTACAAAATCACCTGACCTGGCTTCACCTGTATTTTCAGGGTGAGCCCTTTTTAAATCCCCGGTTTTTGGAAATGGTGAACTACGCAGATGCCCGAAAAATATTCACTTCCACCTCTTCGAATGCCCACTATCTAAATTCCAAAACAGTCCCTGAAATTTTGGATTCGGGCCTGAAGCAACTGATCGTCTCCATGGATGGGATCACCCAAGAGATTTACGAGAAATATCGGATTGGAGGAAGTCTGGAAAAAGTCCAGAAAGGGCTCCAGCTTTTGCTTTCGGCACGAAAAAAAGCCAAAAAATCCTTTCCAAGAGTGGTCTTGCAGTTTTTGGTCACCGGCCAAAATGAACATCAAATACCAGCGCTAAAGCAATGGGCAAAGGCTATGAACGTGGATGAATTACAGCTCAAGACTACACAGATCTATGACTTTGAACAGGGCTCCGAATTGATCCCTTCTGACTTGGGTTATTCCCGATATGTCCCTGCGGAAAACGGAACATGGAAACTGAAAAAAAAGATGGAGAACAAATGCTGGAGAATGTGGCAGGGTGCGGTCTCCACCTGGGACGGAAAGATTGTCCCTTGTTGTTTTGACAAAGATGCCCAGCATGTCATGGGAGAGTTGAGCCGGAACAGTCTTCAAGACATCTGGAAATCTGATGTTTACCTGCATTTTCGCACCCAGCTTTTGAGGGACCGAAGCAAAATCGAGATTTGCCGAAATTGCACGGAATAGCTGGTTCCCGAGGATCGATTTTGATCTCAGATTTGGTAGAATAGAGAATTTGACGGATTTTTAACTCCTATATTGCCCGATAATACACCCGGAACTTGCTTTTACTCATGATTTTATCCAAAAGACTCTGGTACTTTTTCGCCTTCCTAAGTGCCCTTTTCCTGTACAGTCCAGGAGCTATTTCCCAACAAAGCACGGATATTACCACGATCAAGGTGGATGAATTGAGCGATACGCAAATTGAAGAATTGGTCAACCGGGCCACCGAGGCAGGGCTAAGCACCTCAGAGTTTCTCCAAATGGCTCAGATGAGAGGGATGCCTCTTGTGGAAGTGGAAAAACTCCGAACGAGAATAGAGTCTCTGAGCCTGGGAGGGCAGAAAAGAGAAACCAATGTTTCTAAAAGAGAACCCCGACAACAGGTGGATTTGAATGAAATCACCCGGGGATTGATTCAGCCACAACAGATTTTTGAAAATCCACCTACCGGGGAGATTTTCGGTTCCAGCCTGTTTTATCAAAGCAACAGAAGATTGAGCTTCGAACCCAGCCTGAATCAGGCAACCCCAAAAAACTACATTTTGGGTCCTGGAGACTTGATTTATGTGGATATCTATGGGGAATCCGAAAAGTACTATGAAGCCACCGTCAATCCGGATGGATTTGTCCTTTTGGACAATATTGGCCCGGTTTCGGTATCTGGAAAATCCATCGAAGAGGCTACCTCAATTTTGAAAAACCGGGTTGCCAGATTTTATCCCGGCTTGAGCGGAAGTAATCCCAAAACCTTTCTTCAGGTTACTTTGGGAAATGTCAAAACCATTAAAGTGCATATTCTGGGCGAAGTCAGACTTCCGGGTACCTTTACCCTGAGCGCATTTTCGACGGTTTTCAACGCCCTGTATGCCGCAGGTGGCCCCAATGAAAATGGCACGATGCGAGCCATCAAATTGATGAGAAACAACAAGCCAGTGGCAGAAATCGACGTGTATGACTTGCTGATCAATGGCACTGCCAATCTAGACCTGCAGTTGCAAGATCAGGATGTATTGCTGGTTCAGCCTTTTTTGGCCCGAGCCAAAATCAAAGGGGAAGTCAAGCGTCCCTTGACCTTTGAGCTGAAGCCACAGGACAATCTGGAAGACCTGATCCGCTATGCAGGGGGATTTACGGATTTTGCCTTTAAGGACCGGGTATCCATTTCCAGAATTACCGGCAATCAACGATCCGTTTCGGATGTATTCCAGAACCAGTTTGGCATGTTTCTGCTCAAGGGTGGAGATGAAATCCAGGTAGGAAGAATTTTGGACCGCTATTCCAACCGGGTGCAGATCAAAGGCTCCGTTTTTCGTCAGGGTACCTTTGCCCTATCCGATGGGCTTACGCTGACCCAATTGATCCAGAAGGCAGAGGGGCTGAAAGGAGATGCCTATACCCAACGTGCCAGTATATTGAGGACCAAATCGGATTTGAGCTCGGAAGTCCTGGAAGTGAACCTGAAGGCAATTTTGGAGGGTAGCAGCCCAGACATTCCCCTGCAACGGGAGGATGTGGTGCGGATTTCCAGCATTTACGATATTCAAAATGAACGCTACGTCCAGATTTTGGGTGAAGTCAAAAGACCTGGAACTTACCCGTATGCCACAGGCATGACCCCGGAAGAACTGATTTTGATGGCTGGAGGACTTCAGGAAAGCGCGAATACCCAGGATGTGGAAATTGCCAGAAGGCTGGAAGATGCTGATTTGGGGACCTTGGCTGATATTATCCCGACCTCCGTAAACCCGGATTTGTCTATCAATGCCAATTCCCAAACCCTTCAGCCCTTTGATCAGGTGATTGTGAGGAAACGTTCCAATTTTAACATGCAAAGACTGGTGGCCGTGGAGGGGCAGGTTAATTCCCCGGGGATTTTTGCCATCGAAAGTAGCGTGGAAAGAATATCCGACCTGGTCAGAAGGGCCGGAGGATTGAATTCTTTTGCCTATTCCAAAGGAGCCACCCTTATCCGAAGAACTGAATTTTTCAATACCGAGTCAGAGCAGATCCGGAGGCAACGAAACCTGGAGGCGCTTCGACTAAGACTGATCGAGGATCCAAACAATTCCGAAGCCCAAGAAGAACTATTGCAGCGGCTTTTCAAGGATCTTCCCAAGGAAAAGGCAAATGCGGTGGACACCTTGCTTTCCAATGCCAAGAAGGAATCCCTGGATCAAATTGCCGCAGAAACTCCAGGCTTTGCGGTAAAAATCAAAGAATCAGAAGCCGTTGCCATCAATTTGGAAAAAATCCTGGCAAACCCCGGCTCTGAAGAGGACCTTTTATTGGAAGAAGGAGATATCCTTACGATTCCGAAGCTTTTGCAAACTGTCCGAATGAGAGGAGATGTGGTGTATCCGACCACCATCCGACATCAGCAAGGGAAAGGCCTGAAGCACTACATCAACAGCGCAGGTGGATTTGAGCGCAGAGCAAACAGAAAGCAGACCTATGTGGTCTATGCCAACGGAGCCGTCAAAAGAACCAAAGGTTTTATGGGCATTCGAAGGTATCCCTCTGTGGAGCCGGGTGCAGAGGTCATCGTGCCCACCAAAGGGCCCAAAGTTCCTTTAAGACTGGGAGAAATTGTGGGGATCACTACGGGTTTGGCTACCTTGGCTTTGGTCGTTTCTCAAATCAATTGGCAATGAGGGAGCACAAGCACTTTTCAGAGAATCAGTTTACCCTTCGGGAGGTGGTACAAAACCTTCGGGAATGGCTTCATTTCTTCCTAGGAAAATGGAAAATTCTCGTCTTGGCCGGCATTCTGGGACTTGGGCTGGGAGCTTTGGTTTCCATTTTCAAAAAGCCGGTATTTCATGCCGAAACGTCATTTGTTCTGGAAGAGGGAGACGCCGGCAGCATCAGCCAAATGTCAGGTTTGGCTTCCTTGGTGGGCGTCAATCTGAGTTCTTTGGGTGGAACCAGCGGCCTTTTCCAAGGGGACAATATCATGGAATTGTACCGGTCAGACCGAATGCTGGGAGAAACCCTACTGAGTCCTTTTGATCAAGAAAAATTGCTCATCGATCGATTTGTGGAGTTTGAAGAATTGGATGAAAAATGGGCCTCCAAAGTAGATTTTAGCCAATTGGACTTTTCCATTCCCAGAGAAAACTTCAGCGTCACCCAAGATTCCGTCATTTTTGAGGTTTCCAAATTAATCCGGGAGCGGCAGCTCTCCGTAGCAAAACCGGATCGGAAACTCAGCATTATTCAGGTAAGCATTTCCTCCAAAGACGAGGCCTATGCCAAGGTCTTCAATGAAACGCTGGTGAACAAAGTGAATACCTTTTACTTTGAAACCAAAACCAAAAAAACGGGAGAAAATCTGGCCATTCTTCAATCCCAAGCCGACTCAGTTCGGGCGATTTTGGATGAAAGTATCGGAGCCTATGCCTCCGCGCAGGACCGGGTGCCCAATGCCAACCCTTTGCTGACCAGTGCTACCGTAGAAAGCCGAAAACGACAGATCGACGTGCAGGCAACCGGAGCAGTATATCAGGAGATTGTCAAAAATCTGGAAATCGCCAAAGTAAACCACCGCAACAATTCCCCTTTGATCCAAATCATTGACTCCCCGAGATTTCCTCTCAAGCGTACCGAAATCCGATTGGTAAAAGGCATGGTCCTGGGTGCTGTACTCACCGGTATTCTGGTAATGTTTGGACTCTATTTCCGCAGACTGTACCAAAAACATGTGCAGGAAAGCTAAACTTTAAGCTGCCATGTTTGAAAAACTGAACCAACTCATCCCGATCGGGAATTTTATTCGAAACAAGTCCATCCAGAATTTCCTGTTTCTGGCGGTGATCCAGTCTTCGAATGTCTTGATTTCCATTATTTCCATGCCTCTGCTCATTCAGGGCATCGGAGTGGATCAATTTGGACTGGTCAATCTGGCACTTAGCGTCATAGTCCTGTTCAACATTCTGGTGGGCTTTGGGTATAACCTCAGCGCTCCCCGGGAAGTGGCGATCAACCAAAAAGACAAAGAGGCCCTTTCCCACTTGGTTTCGAATGTTTTCTCCGGAAAAACCCTATTGGCTTTAGTCTCTGCTTTGGTCATTTTGATCGGAGCCTTTGGTCTGGATCTCTTTCAGGGATACCGGGAAATTCTGCTTTTTTCGTTGCTATTGCTTTTCTCAGAAGCCACCCTTCCCCTTTGGTTTTTTCAGGGAATGGAAAAAATGAAGCTGGTTTCCATCGCCAACATTTTCTCCAAGTTGCTCTTTTTAATGGGAATTGTGCTGTTTATCCATAGACCTGAGCAAAGTCATTGGGTAAATTTCCTGATGGGATTTTTCGGATTGAGCATTAATCTATTGCTGATGATCTATATCCATACCTTTTTGGATATCCGCTTTTACCGTCCGGAATTTTCTGCCATCTGGAAAAGCATCCGGGAAAATGTCCTGCTTTTTTTCAGCAATCTGGCCAGTCATATTTCGATCAATGGAGGACTGATCATTCTAAGTTTCTTTTCCGAAGCAGTGACGCTTGGACTTTACAGTTTGGCAGAGCGGGTGGCCATGGTTCTTCGTCTTTTTCCGGCATTGATTATTCAAGCCATCTTTCCCAATGCCTCTAAGCTCTATCAGGAAGATCCTCAAGCCTTTTTTAGATTTTTGAAAAAAGTCTATCGATGGGTACTGACTGCCGGAGCCTTGATCGGAGCCTCCACCTATTTTGCAGCCCCGTGGATTATCCAGGTGCTTTCCCAAAGCACCTTGACCGAATCGGTGGTTTATCTTCGCTACCTTTCTGCGCTTCCGTTCTTAGCCTGTTTGAATGTCGGCCATGTGACCTTGCTATTGGTTGCGGATTTGAAAAATCTGCTATTCCGGGCCAGCTGGATGATGTGCTCCTACATGATTGTGATTTCTATGGTCTTGGCAAACAATTTTGGAGCAGAAGGTCTCTGCTGGGCCATTATCAGCACCGAGATCTTTGTGTTCATAATTTGCTTCGTGTTGCTTTTCCGTCACCGAAAAAATCTCCTGGTTGGTTTCTACTCCTGACATATCGGTTGCCATCATTCTAGTCAACTGGAACGGTTTGGACTTTACAAAGGCATGTTTGGAGAGCCTCCGGAAAGTGACTTTTTCTCATTTCAAGGTGGTTTTGGTGGACAATGCCTCTGAAAATGAGGAAGGAGCGCTGCTGAAATCTGCTTTTCCAGAGATCGAACTGATCCAAAACACTCAAAATTTAGGTTTTGCCGGAGGAAATAATGTGGGCATCCGATGGGCCTTAGCGCAGGGATTTTCCCATGTTTGTCTTTTGAATAATGACACCGAAGTCGAGCCTGATTTCTTAGAGGAACTGGTGATAAAATTTCGTCAGGGAAAATCCACGGGCATCGTTCAGCCCATGATTTTGTTCCTTCACCAAGCCAAGGAAATCTGGTCAGCGGGGGGGAAATGGATCCCTAATTTAGGTCGGGCCATCACGTTGGGAGATCGGGAGCCTTTGGTCAATTACCGGGTAAAATCCTCCCAAATCGACTGGGCCACGGGATGCTGTATGCTGGTATCCAGAGAAGCAATACAGCAAAGTGGCCTGCTGAACGAACAGTACTTCATCTATTTTGAGGATGTAGAATGGTCCCTTCGCATCCGTAGCCAGGGATTCGGGATCGAGTTGGCACCCAAGTCCATTGTCTACCATGAAGCTGGGGCTGCCTCCAAAAAATCACAGGCCGAGGGAGTGCTCAGCCCTCGGGTGTTTTATTACCATGTCCGGAATCAGTTTTTTTTACTCCGTCAGCACCGAGCCTATTGGGGATTTGGATATCATCTGGCCAGGTTCTTTTTCTGGATGTTGTATTTCCTGGGAAGAAGACGATTTAAAAAGATGAAAGCTGTAGCGAAAGGAATCAGGGACGGTTTTCGGGAAAAACTACAAACTCATCCGGTATGGCCCTGATCTTTTTCATCCTGATTTCTCTGGGAGTGGGCGCTGGCTTGCTTTGGGTTCTGGAAAAAATGGTCTTCCGGGGAAAATGGAGCTATTTTATCTATTTCTTGGCCGGATTTCTTCCTTTTTACATCACCATTTTAAGCATTGTCTATTTGGCGACTAGGTCTCCGGAAATCGTCGGGATATTTCAGATAATCAAAGAATTGGTAGTGGTGACGTCCCTTTTGATTTTTGTATTGTATCAAAAAAAGCCGGGAGACTATCCGTATCGGCTTCAGTCCGTGGATTGGTTTTTTTTGGGTTTCTTGAGCTTGGGTTTTCTTTACTTGTTGCTCCCGATCGGACAAGCTACATTTTTGAATAAGGCACTGTATTTCAAGAGCATGTTGATTCCGGGACTGGTCTATTTTCTGGGAAGGAATACCTCATTTTCAGATTTCGAAATCCATCGGATATTCCAGGTGATATTCTGGGTAGCTATCGGCGCTTTTGTGGTCAATCTGGTAGAAAATTTCCTGCTGAATGCCCACTTGCAGCAATTCACCGGCTATGCCTTGTACAATCAGGCGATAAATGACATCGATCCGACCGGCAATTTTGGCCTAACCTGGACTTTTGAAACTCAGGCGGTGACCAAGAGACTGGCGAGCTTTTTCTCAGATCCTTTGGAGATGGCCAGTTCGGTGTTGATGGGGTTTGCGGCTGGGCTGATTTGGTTCCTGACTACCAAAAGAGAGCAGCATTGGTATTACCTGCTGGTCATGGGGTGTTCTTTGGGAAGCTTGGTGTTCTCGGCCTCCCGGGCTGCATTTGGGGCTTTTTTCGTGATGATTTTCTTTATCGCCTTGGTCTTCCGGCTTTATAAATTAATCGGGGCAGGATTTCTGGCCTTGTTTGCCTTTGGAGTGTATGTTCTCTTTTTTGCTTCTGAGGATTTCTACTTTTTTGTGGTGGATACCCTGACCTTTGAAAATACTTCCAGCATCGGGCACGTGGTGGAGTGGCTGTTGGCTTTGGATTCCATGATCGCCAATCCTTTGGGAATCGGCCTGGCGATGAGTGGAAATTTCGGGAGCGTAGAGGACGATCTGAGAGTCGGTGGCGAAAATCAGTTTTTGATATATGGGGTGCAACTGGGCTGGCTGGGGATGATTTTATATATTCTTTTGCTTGTTTTTGCAATAATGAATTCCATTTCGGTTTTTAATAAAACTAATTCAATAAATGTAGCGAGAGTTGCATTTACCGGAGCAACTGTCAAAGTAGGGCTTCTGTTGCCTTTATTTACCGCTAATGTGGAAATTTACACTTATGTTTCTTGGATCACCTGGTGGATGATAGGTTTTAGCCACCAAGAATATTCAAAAATCAAATTCAAATAATTTATTCTCATGATTTTACATCGATTTTGTCCATTGTGTCATTCAAAAAGTTTATTGGCTTTTTCATTAGATACCAAGCGGTTAGGCCCTCATATTTCCAGAGTAAAATGTAATGATTGCAAAATCGTATTTGCAAATCCCATGGCAGACGGTACTGAGTTAAATGAATATTATCAGCTTTATTATGAGAAAGACCATTACGAAGCGATGTCCTATAGGAATTTAATTTTGGATCATTTTAACCGAATAAAGGATCTTACCCAGCAGGAAATAATAAGCGAAGCAAAATATCTCTCTAATCTTAGGGAAGGAATGAAATTTCTAGATGTGGGCTGTGGATTGGGCTTAGGATTAGCCTATGCAAATCAAATGAATTGTCAGCTTTATGCTACGGAGTATGATTCCGGAGCTTTGGAATTTGTTAAGACGCATTTTAGAGTTGACACCCACCATGGAGATCTTGTAGGGGCACAATACCCAAATGATTTTTTCGACTTTATTCATATTTCACATGTCATCGAACATGTGTTAGACCCTAGGGCCTATATTCAAGAAATGAAGCGAATTCTCAAGCCTGGAGGTATTTTGGCAATTGGCACTCCGGATATTTCCAGTAAACTCTATACTTGGCATCGCTGGATTAATTTTTTAAGATTTAAAATCCCTGATGTAATCGATGGCTTGGAGCACACATTTATCTTTCCTAAAGAGCGGCTTAGAAGTCTTTGTGAGGAAGAAGGATTAGTCGTGGTAAATCACTACACTCATAATTTGGGTGAAAAATTCAGCAGATTAATGGCTTATCAAATGCCTCTTTCCAAAAAGATTAATCGATTGATCCAGAATGCGTTTCATGTGAATCAGTGGATAATTTGCAAATAAATAAAAATTGAAATATTAGTTTTTCTTTAAATACCAAATGCCAATTTAAGTTTCTTTTGAAATCAAAAAGCAAGAACAAGATTCGGAGTTTCACTTTATTTAGCAAATAATCAGCTATTACAAACCCCATTTATGGACTTTCGGCACCCTGAAGATTGCCATGCTTGGCACAAAAAACCCGGCCAGGAGACCTGACAGAGTTTCGAGTTGGGTTTGTTTGGTTAATGGTAAATTTCCGAGAAGAGCTTATCCTTGAATCGGGCTTCATCCACGGTCAACTGACTAATGCCGAAATGTACACTTATGTGGCCTGGTTGACTTGGTGGATGATTGGCCTCAGCATCCGCAAATACACTACCTTTGCATATCAAAAAGAAATCATTGAATGAAAAATTACTGCCCTGCCTGTCAGTCATCCGACTTTTCGCAGGTAATCGCCTCCGAGAGGATGTATGGATTAGGCGGAGAGTTTCTGTATCGAGAATGCCT